>CAZYGM010000223.1:0-5488 GCA_964647015.1 uncultured Planctomycetales bacterium
GCGGCGGTGTGGCGCCGGCGCACAGGGCACCCAGCCGGCAGGCGGTTTCGATCAGACGGGACGTCTTGTGCAGGTGAATGAACTCCACTAGTGCGGGATCCGTGGCGCGCTGCTCTCCATCCACATCGGCACCTTGCCCGGCAATCATTCCGAGAGTGCCCCAGGCGAGCGTCTGGACGAGGTTGGACGCGATTTCCGCGGGGTATTTGGACGCCAGGGTCGCAAATGCGTGTACCGCCAAGTAGTCGCCTGCCAGCACGGCCTGGGCCTCGCCGAAGACTTTGTGATTGGACGGCTGCCCGCGACGCAAGTCGTCATCATCCATGGCCGGCAGGTCGTCGTGGATCAGCGAGAACGTATGCACGCACTCCAGGGCGATTGCCGCCGGCATGGCCGTACCGGGGTCGCCGCCACAGACCCGGCAGGATTCGAGCACGAGCACGGGCCGGAAGCGCTTGCCGGGCAGGGCCAACGAATACTGTACGGCGGAAGCCAGGCGGCTGTGCGATGTCAGCGTGGATTCGAGTTTTTTCGCGTGCGCAGCAATGGCCGCCTCGACCTGTGCGCGCAGGTCGTCGTACCAGATCCGCCAAGCGGGTGTGGTTTTTCTGCGACTGCTGGTGCAGGAGAGCGCGTCCGCCATCTCGTAAACCGCACAGAGGCCTCGTTCCTAGCGCAATACGGTACCATACGGCGCTTCGCCGCAGTGTACCAGAGGGTAGCCGGCTGAAGCTGACAAACGCCGATTCCGGCCCTGGACAGGCCATGCAGCCCGAACTCACACCAGAACTGATCTTGGCGGGTTATCGGGCGGGGATCTTTCCGATGGGTGACGAGACGGGGGAGATCTTCTGGCTCAGCCCCGATCCGCGAGCGATCATCGAATTCGGCCGGTTTCACGTGCCGCGGACGGTGCGGCAGCTTGTCGCCCGGGGAGTGTTCGAAGTGCGTCGGGACACGGGGTGCGAGCAGGTCATTGCGGCCTGTGCCGAGCGTGCGGAGGGCACGTGGATCACGCCGGTGCTGCTGGAGCTTTACTGCGAGCTGCACCGGCAAGGCCACGTGCACTCGGTTGAGGCGTGGGAGGACGACCGGCTGGTCGGGGGTCTCTATGGGGTGGCGATTGGCGGGGCGTTTTTCGGGGAGTCGATGTTTCACCGGGTCAGTGGGGCTTCCAAGGTGGCGCTGGTGGCACTGATGCGGCACCTGGCAGAGCGCGGCTTCGTGCTGGTGGACACGCAGTGGACGACGCCGCACCTGGCGCGTTTCGGGACGATAGAGATCCCGCGGCGCGAGTACCTGCGGCGGCTGCGGCGAGCGCTGGAGTTGCCGTGCCGATTCAATGAGCCGCGGGATGGGTAGTGGGCGGCCGTCGGGGCCGTCCTGGTCGCGGGGGCGGCCGGGTTCGTTTAAGCTCGCGCGGCCGACGATGTTGGTAGTACTAGTGCTCACGGAGGACGACGGACTGAGCATGTCGAGAGTCAGCCGCCCAACTCCCCTGCCGCGCGATTTCTACGACCGCGACGCGGTACAAGTGGCCCGCGACCTGCTGGGCAAGGTGCTGTGGCGTGCGAGCAGCGCCGGCACGATTGCGGGGCGCATCGTCGAGACCGAGGCTTACTTGTCGCGTGATGACCCGGCGTGTCACGCGTGTCGGGGCCAGACGCGGCGTAATGCGTCGATGTTTGGGCCGCCGGGGCATGCGTACGTGTACAGTATTCACACGCGTTGGTGTCTGAATGCCGTCACGGAGCCGGCGGGGGTGGCGAGTGCGGTGTTGATTCGGGCGATCGAGCCGTTGACGGGCATTGAGCTGATGAGCGCGCAGCGGGGTACGGAGCGGGCGCGCGACCTGGCGCGCGGTCCGGGTCGGCTGTGCGAGGCGCTGGCGATTGACCGGGAACTGGACGGATGGGATTTGACGGTTGGTCGGCGGCTGTGGATAGCCGACGGTGGCGTCCCGCCGGCGGAGGAAGAAGTTGCCGTCGGGTCGCGCGTCGGCATCAGCCGCGCGAGCGACCTGCCGCTGCGGTTTGTGGTGGCGGGGAATCGTTTCGTGAGCCTGCCGCGCGTCAAGCCGTCATAGGCGCACGAGCGAGGTGACCCCATCTTCGAGCATCAGGCGCTTGTGGAGTTCGTCCAGCGCCCATTCGGGTCCGGTGACTTCCAGGTAGCCGGCGAAGCCGTCGGACGTCTTGCTGATGCGCCAGGAGCGGCGGTAGAGGCCGAGTTCGCGGACGCGCTTCTTGACGGCGCGGTTCAGTTCGGGGGAGGGCTCCATCACGAGCTCGAACTTGGCGGTGGTGCGCCAGTTGGCGACGACCTCCTCCACGAAGGAGAGTCCAAACAGCACGCCGATGGTCAGCAGGGTGGCGACCGTGCCGATGGCGAAAGCGCCGGCGCCGAATGCCATCCCGACACTGGCCACGAGCCAGATGGTGGCGGCGGTGGTCAGGCCGACGACCTGGCCGCGGAACTGTATGATCGCGCCGGCTCCAAGGAAGCCGACGCCCGTGACGACCTGGGCGGCAATGCGGCCGGGATCACTGAGGTCGGAGCCGCCGCTGACGCGCAATGACAACACAGTGAACAGGGCCGCCCCGAGGCAGATCATGACGTTTGTGCGCAGGCCGGCGGGCTTGTCGTGCAGTTCGCGCTCGAAGCCAATGATGGCCCCGGCGACGCAGGCCGCCAGAAGACGTCCCAACTCTTCCCAGCCCAATTCCACGCTCAGTCCCTTTCAGAGCGGTCCCGTGGGCCAAGCCGGACGGCGCGCTGACGCCGCGCGACCCGCCACACCAGGTAGCGGCGCCAGTGTATCCGAGAAGCGGCCATCAGGCCCAGAGCGCGAACGCCACTTGACCTGCACCGGTCGGCGAGTAGACTGCCAGATGTCTGGAGGCGTGGTCCCGGTAGCCCAATTGGACAGAGCGCTGGCCTCCGGAGCCAGAGGTTGTGGGTTCGAATCCCGCCCGGGACGTTGGCGGCATGGCGTGGGGGGTGCGCGCCGTTCGGCGTAGGAGCGCTTCCGCCGCGCCCTCCGCGATTGCAACGAATCCGGCTTCGATTAGCATGTTGATCAATGGCCGACGCCGATAATGTCAATCCGTCGCGCCCTGCGCAGGCCGAGCGGCCGAACGCCGCGGAGGGTGGTGCCGCACGTGGGGGGGAGCAGGCGGCCAAGGTTGCGGGCAAGGTGGACGACCGTCCGCCGATCCGGACCGTCTGGTCGCGATCGGAGCCGAAGTACCGGGTGCGGGCGGTCATCCTGTTGCTCGTAAACCTGCTGCTGTACTGCGGTTTGTGTGTCTTCACGCACTGGCTGCACGTGGCCCGGCCGTTCGACTTTGGCTGGGAAAGCTACGCCGCTCCGATGAGATTCTGGGGCGAGCAGACGCCGAATCTCAACGATTTCGTGCTGTACCCGATCAATGTGGAGCAGACCCCCATGCACGGGGTTGTCCTCGGGCTCCTGGTAGCATCGATCGTGGCGGTGCCGATTTCCGTAGCGATTCTTTACGGATTTGCCTTTGCGTTGCCGTTCGTGGCCGCCGTTCTTGTCTTCGCCCACATGCCCTGGATGGCGGTGACATTGGTTGGCAGCGGCATTCTGGCATCCGTGCGGCCGTTTCGGCTGTCGTTCCGGTTTGGGGCGGCCTTGGTCGGGATGTTGCCGGTCATCCTGTACCTGTATCTGGCCACGCGAGGCACGCCGCAGCAGATCGGGACGTACGCGTCGCCGGACCAGCGGCTGCTGCTGCTAGCGCCCTGGATTCTGGCGATTCTGGCGGCGTGTGCGATGGTGGGTACGATTCTGCTGATAGCGAGGATTGTCAACTATCGGCCAGGGGCGGTGGCGCCGGTGATGGCGGTGATGTTCGCGACGCCGGCGGTCCTGTTCTACTTGTACGTGGGGTTTGACGAGGTCAGTTACCGAGTGTTGGAGGCGGAATACGGGCCGCGCTCGAACCGCTTCGGTGCTCGGGAAGTGACGGACAAGATCTTCGAGTTGCTGGACGCCGATATGGACGAGCCGTTGCGCCAGCAACTGTTGGGGGTCTGGTTCGGGCAGCCGGAACACTTGCTGGCACTGCACCAGCGACTGGCGCGGCGTCTGGTCAAGGAGCACCTGGCGGAGCGGCGGGCGGCGTACCAGGCCTGCCGGCGTTTCATCGCCGACCACCCGCAAAGCCGCTACATTCCGCACGTGCTGTTCATACAGGCTTCCGTGCTCGATTCGCGGCTGGATATTCGCAAGACGCTGCCGCCGACGAATCCGCTACGCCGTGAGCTGTACAGCGACTACCCGCACGCGCAGTCGGAAGAGGCGTGGCGGCCGCTGCTGAATCGCTACCCTGATTCGCCTTTTGCGATTGCGGCCCGGTTGCGGCTGGCGCAGTTGCACCTGCGGCGCGGCGAAGTGGACGAAGCGGCCGACCTGCTGGCAGTGTTGCCAGCCCCAGACGAGCCGAGTACGCCGGCCCAGCTGAGCGCGCGGCCGGTCGCGCCGCAGTGGCAATCCTGGTCAGAGCGTGAGCGCAGCCTGGGTTTCTACCCTGAGCCGTACCTGTTCGAGGCGCACCGGCTGCACGGACTGATTGCAGCCAACCGCGACGATCCGAAGTACGGTCGGACACCGCTGCAGGAGTTGGCCCGGCTTGACCCGCACCGGCCGACGTATCGGCGGCAGCTCCTGAACCTGGCGCAGCGCTACCGCGACTCCTTGTTGTACGACAATCTCGTCGTGGCGTGGGCCGTGGCCCAGCCGGACCGTGCAGAGCGCGCGGCCAAGCTGGCGTTGTGCATCTACAATTTTCCTGACGGTGACGCCGTCGCGGCGGCCATGTTCCAGTTGGGGGAGCTCGATATTCAGGCCCGCGGCGAGAATGCGGAGCAGCGCCGGCAGGAGGGGATTGCGCGGTTGCGTGAAGTCACGCAACGCTTTCAGGGCACGCACTGGGCGCGGGCAGCGGCCGCGCGGCTCCGCGCGATTGAGCCGGCCGCGGAAGGAGCAGCGGCGCCGTGAGACAGTTTGTCATGGCAATCACCGGTGCCAGCGGAGCCTGCTACGGCCGGCGGCTGGCACAGGCCATAACCGCCGCCGACGCGCACTTGCACCTGATCATCTCGCCGGCCGGCCGACGGGTGCTGGCCGATGAACTTGGGTTGCAGGAGTGCACGGTTTCGGCACTGTTTGGGGGGGCGGCGGCCGTCACGCTGTACGCTCATGATGACATTGGAGCCCGGATCGCCAGCGGGTCATTTCCGACCGACGGGATGGTCATCTGTCCGTGCAGCGGCAACACGCTGGCCGGTGTGGCCGGCGGTTTGGGCAACAACCTGGTGACGCGGGCGGCACTGGTGACGTTGAAGGAGGCACGCCGACTGGTGCTCGTGCCGCGCGAGATGCCGCTTTCGCAGATTGACCTGGCTAACATGCTGCGCGCCGCGCAGGCGGGCGCGGTCGTCTGTCCGGCCAGCCCCGGCT
>CAZYGM010000224.1:0-5390 GCA_964647015.1 uncultured Planctomycetales bacterium
GGCAGGCGCCGTCCAGCAGGGAATACTCGGTGTGCACGTGGAGATGCACAAAACCGGGGGCCGCACCACTCGACTCTGCCATCGCATCCAGCTCGGTTCAGGGGCCTCTGGCGTCCGCGCGTCGCAGACCGGATGCTATCGGCGGGCGTCGGGGTTGGCAACGAAGGACCGGTTGCCGGGAGGGTGTCCGGTGCCCTCGCCAGTTGGGAGGGCGTAGAATGACGGGAGCGGGCGGTCCGGACTGGCAGTTCGGCGGTGTCGGCGTGAGCTCCAGGGAGTGAAGATGCATAGGAGAGCAGAGCAGTTGTTAGGCGCGGGCACGGTTGGGAGCCTGAAGGCGCTGGTCCGCTCGCGCGCTCGGCAGGTGCGGAATGCGCTGGACCTGCAACTGCGCGTGGCACCAGCGCGGACATTTCTCATCCTGGTAGCGCTGTTCGGGATCTGGGCTTCGCTGTACGTCGTGCTTGAGAGGGTTTTCCTGAACATTGGGCGACTGGATCTGATCGCGGTTGTGGCGAACAAGCACATTTTCGCACATTTCTTCCTGGTTCTGGCGGTGATGCTGGCGTTCTCGAATGCGATTCTGGCCTTTGGCTATCTGTTCGGGCGTGAAGAGGCCGCGCACCTGCTGGCGATGCCGGTGCAGCCGCGGCAAGTGGTGCTCGTCAAGTGGCTGGAGGGGTTGCTGCTGTCGAGTTGGTCGTTGTTCTTGTTGGGGGTGCCGCTGATGCTGGCGGTGGCCAAGCACACCAGCGTCGAGTGGTACTATTACCCGCTGTTCATCGGGCACTTCATGGGGTTTGTGATCATTCCGGCGACGCTGGGCGTGCTGGCGGCCTGGGCGGTGGCGATGTGGATTCCGCGCAAGCCGCTGCTGCTGATAATCTGGGGGCTGCTAATCGCGGCGGCCCTGGGTATCTGGCACTTCTGGAACATCTCGCAGGCGGGCCTGGCGACTGAGGAATGGATCAAGCTGGTTGCCCGGGAGCTGAGCCTGGCCCAGAGCCGGCTGCTGCCGAGCACCTGGTCGGCGGCCGGCATTGTCGCGGCCATCGAACGCCGGATCGGCGACAGCCTGGTGTACCTGCTGACGGTGTTGGGCAATGCGGCGTTCGTGGTGTGGCTGGTGGTCAACGTGGTGGGCACGGGCTGGTCGGAGGCCTACAGCCGGGCGCGGCACAGCTACCTGCCGCCGGGCGTGCGGCGTGGCTGGGTTACGGCCGGGCTGTGCCGGATGTTGTTCTTCTACTTGCCGGCGCAGTTACGCGTAGTTCTGCTGAAGGACATTCGCGGGCTGGTGCGCGACGCCACCCAGTGGACCCAGATGGCAATCATCCTGGGACTGCTGGTCATCTACTCGTTCAACCTGAGGCAATTGCCGGTGGACCTGGAGAATCCCAGCGTCAAAGTCCTGTTCACCTTCCTGAACCTGACGGTGATAACGTTAATTCTGGCGACGCTGACCAGTCGCTTCGTGTACCCGCTGCTGTCGCTGGAGATGCAGCAGCTCTGGCTGCTGGGCCTGCTGCCGACGAGTCGCACGACCCTGCTGCTGTGCAAATTCCTGTTCAGCCTGACGGTGACGGGAATCGCGGGTGTGGGCGTCATGACCGTGTCGGTGCTGATGCTCGATCTGCCGGCGAACTGGGTTCAACTGAACATCTTTCTATGTGCCGGGATGTGCTGTGGTTTGTCCGGGCTGTCCGTCGGCCTGGGGGCGCGGTTCCCCGTGCTCGGGCAGCGCAATCCGGCCCGCATCGCCT
This sequence comes from uncultured Planctomycetales bacterium, assembly GCA_964647015.1. Taxonomy (GTDB): domain Bacteria; phylum Planctomycetota; class Phycisphaerae; order UBA1845; family Fen-1342; genus JAAYXS01. The sequence goes on from CAZYGM010000224.1 coordinate 1,764, forward strand.
CAGGATTGGGAGGCACGCTTAACCTCGTCGCGAGCGTAACTTACGTCATGATCCAACTGGTCGTGATCGCGGCGGTTGTGATTTCCGAGTACCGCACGGCGGACTCGTTCTTCCTGCTGCCGACCGAGCTTTCGCTGCGGACGTGGCAGGTGGCGGGCGGGCTGTTGCTGTTCAGCGGCGTCACTGCCGCGGCGGCATTGTGGCTCGGGGCCCGGCATTTCGAGCGGTTGGAGTTCTGAGGGCATTACCGAAGCCGGCGCGCCGTTGTCCGCCGGTCCTGGCGCTGGCCTGGGCCCTCAGGCCAAGCCGTATTCGGCCCAGCGGCTGGAAACCAGGTGCTTGACCGCCGCCGACATCTCCAGTTCGGCCGGCCATTCCCGCACGGTGCCTTCGCCGGCGATTTTGCGCGTGGCGTCGATGCCCAGCTTGCTACCCACGCCGCAGACCGGGGCGGCGTGGTCGAGAATATCCAGCGGCCCGTCGGCCAGCACGATGTCACGCCGCGGATCGACATTGCTGCAGAGCTGGAACAGCACCTCGTCCTCGTTATGGACGTCCACGTGGTCATCAACGACGACGATGATCTTCGTCAGGGCCATCTGGCCCGCGCCCCACAGGGCGTGCATGACGCGGCGGGCCTGGTAGGGGTACTCCTTGCGGATCTTGACGAAAACGCAGTTGTGGAAGCAGCCGAACATGGGCAGGTCGTAGTCGATGATGTCCGGCGCGATCACCTGTAGCAGCGGTAGGAAGATGCGTTCGGTGGCCTTGCCGAACCAGTAGTCCTCCTGGGGCGGCTTGCCCACGATCGTGGTCGGGTAGAGCGGGCGGGCGCGGTGCGTGATAGCGGTGATGTGCCAGCGCGGGAACCAGTCGGCCAGCGAATAAAATCCCGTGTGGTCGCCAAACGGACCTTCGAGAATCAGCTCTTCAGCGGGGTCGATGTAGCCCTCGATCACGAACTCGGCGGTCGCCGGAACCGCGATCTCCGGCTGCGTCACGCACGGTACCAACTCAATGGGGCGGCCCTGCAGGAAGCCGGCGAAAAGGCACTCGTCGATGCCCGGGGGCAGCGGACAGGTGGCGGCATATGGCACGATCGCCGGCCCGCCCAGCGCCACCGCCACCGGCATCCGAGTGCCGCGCTCCTGGCAGCAGCGGAAGTGGCGGGCGCCGTCATGGTGGGGGTGCCAGTGCATGGCAGCGAGCCTGGGCTCGAAGAGCTGAACCCGATACATGCCGACATTACGCTCGCCGGACTCGGGATGCCGCGTGAAGACCGCGCCGAGCGTGATGAACCGGCCGCCGTCCTCCGGCCAGCACTTGAGGACTGGTAACTGGAACAGGTCGGCGTCGTCGGTGTGGACGACCTCCTGGCATATGCCCCGCTTGACGATTCTCGGCGGCAGGCTGCCGAGCTGCGCCAGTTCGGGGAGCTTGCGTAGTTTCTGCATCAGGGTCGTCGGAATCTCCGGCTTCAGGACGTTCTTGATGCGCTCGGCGGCTGCGGCGAAGCTCTCCGTCCCCAGCGCCAGGCACATGCGCTCAGCGCTGCCGTACGTGTTGATCAGCAGCGGATGGGCCGAGCCGCGTACGCGCTCGAACAGCAGTGCCGGGCCGCCGGCCTTGGTCACGCGGTCGGCGATCTCGGTCACTTCCAGGATCGGATCCACTTCGACGCTGACGCGCTTTAGCCAGCCGCGCTGCTCCAACTCCCGGACGAACGTCTGCAAGTCATCTGCGGGCACGTGCTGCACCTCCACCTGCCAGGGAAAGACGGCGCCGGCAGAGTATAGGTTCTGTCCGGGCGGCGCTGTAGCGGGGGCGCGCTGGTTTGCGGGGCGCGCGGTACAATTACGGTGGTGCCCGGTAACGGGACGCGGGGCAGGCGCCGGGCAACGGAGAGACGTGGCGTGGGTTGGCACGAGCGCGACTATTCCAGCGACACCTGGGCCGAGGTCGGCACGCGCCGCGGCGGTCTGCGCTGGCCGCCGCGGGGGGCTGGGATTCTCATCATCGTTCACGTGGCGGCGTTCGTGCTGGTTCAGGTGCTCTTCTCCGAGGGCGCCGAGCACCTGGTCACAGCTATGACGTTGTCACACGAATCGGCCCACGCGCTCGGGATCCTGCTGCACCCATTCGCCACGCGCGCGGCGCTGACGCTGATTTTCAGCGCGGTGATTATCTGGCTGCTGGGCGGTCATGTCGAGCGGCTACGCGGTCGCGGCCGGATGTTGCTGCTGTATGTGCTGGGCAACGTCATGGCCGGGCTGGCGTTCTACCCGCTTGCGCGGTTCGCGCCGGCCGCCGCCGGGATTCCGTTGGACAGCCCGGCGGGCGCATCGGCGGCCTGGTGCGTGCTGGCCTGCACCGCCATGGCCGGTGAGCGTCTGCTGCTGTTGGGGCGCTACTGGCGTGCCTGGCACCTGCTGGGAATCGGGCTGGCTGTGATTGTGGGACTGATGTTTGCGTTTCATCGCTTGGGCGCGATCGGCTGGCTGGTTGCCCTGACGTCCGGCGCCTGTGCGCACCCGGTATCGGCTGGGTTGGCAGCGTGGCGATCGTCGGCCGCGCGGCGCCGGCCGGTAGTGCGCCCGCCGGTTCCGCGTCGTCCGTTGGCGGCAGAAGAAGTGGACATCGACGACATCCTGGCCAAGATTAGCCGGCAAGGCATCGACGCGCTTACGCAAGCGGAACGCGAGCGGCTGGAAGCAGCCCGCCAAGCCCGACTACGTCAGTCGCGCGATTGAATGACCCCCGCAGAGAAAAAAAGTCGCCGGCCGAGTCACTGGTGTGACCCGGCCGGCGTGTTATAGGCCTTTGTTATGCCGGCTTAAGCCCGGCTAACGCGCTAGTCCTGTTCGGACGGCACCGGCGGCCATATCTGCACCGGCTGCGAAGCGCCCGCCGGCACGCGGTAGGTTTCCACCAACGCCTTCTCCTGCGGCGAATACCGCTCGATCAGGCTGGCAACCTCCTCGTGCAGCAGCGTGCACATGTCCGCCACGTTCATGCGCGAACCGCCACGCTCGCGAGCCTCACGCAACTCCTTTTCCGCAAACGGCTTAATGCCAGCCGCCTCGGCTTGGGCACGCTCCGTCCGAGCTTGCGCCTGGTTCACACTCTCCGGCAACGCCGGCGTGCCGAACCAGATCGGGGTCTTCGCCAAGTCAACGTCACCCGGCACCAACGCCACTACATAGCCCGATTCCCAGCCGCTGTTGAGCCGCTGGGCCGGGTAGTCGCCCACGTACAGAACGGGCTCGGCGATCTGGCGTGGCACAATCAGCGCCGAATCACTGACCTTCAGGACCAGCAGCGTTCCCGACTTCACCGTGGGCCGCTCCTGGCTCCAGGTGTACTCAAAACCATTGGTCAACGTGAACGGCCGCACGTAGACCACCCCGTCAACCGCGGCCGGCGTCGGCGGAACCATCGACAACGGCGCGGCCAATACGGCCGTCGTCAGGACAATCAAACCAGCAAACACGCTTATAACTTTCATGAGCATTGATCCTTTCCGATTATCGTTTTCACTCATCCGAGTCCGTACCAGTCGCAACAACCGTCGCCCAACTACGGACACGTCACGTCAAAGACCCGCACCGCGTCAAGCGCCGCCTCGGT
>CAZYGM010000225.1:0-5347 GCA_964647015.1 uncultured Planctomycetales bacterium
TTCCGGAGCAGTACGGCGGGCTGGAATGCCCGATGCTGCCCTACGCCCACATTGTCCGGGAGTTGTCGTACGCCTCGCCGGCCGTGGCGGTCACGATCAGCGTGCACTCGATGGTCTGCGAAGCGATTCGGATGTACGCGCGCGAGGATGTGCGCGGCGAGATGCTGACGCATCTGGGAGCGCCGGGCAACCTGTCCGCCTTCGCCATCAGCGAGCCGGAAGCCGGTTCGGATCCGTCCATGGTGCGGACGCGGGCGGAACCGGTGGAAGGGGGGTGGCGTCTGACCGGGCCGAAGATGTGGGTGACCAACGGCATCACGGGCCGCTGGTTCGTGGTGCTGGCCCGCACGGGCCGGAGCGACTCACACAAGGACCTGTCCATGTTCCTCATGGATGCCGAACAGCCCGGCGTGGAGCGTACGCAGATTCACGGCAAGATGGGCATTCGCGGATCGGAAACGGCCGAGATGGGTCTGGAGAACGTCTTCGTGCCGACCGAGAACCTGCTGGGTCAGCTCGGCGAGGGTCTGAAGGTAGCCCTGTCGGCGTTGGACGGCGGGCGCATCAGCATCGCCTCACAGGCCATCGGGATCGGGCAGGCGTGCCTGGAGGAGATGGTCAGCTACGCCAAGGAACGCCGCCAGTTCGACCGGCCGATCGCCAGGTTCCAGGCCGTGCAGTGGATGATCGCGGACAGTGCCACGGAGCTGGCCGCCGCCAAGCTTCTGGCGGACCAGGCCGCGGCACTCAAGGAGGCCGGTCAGCCCTTCACCCACGCCGCCAGCATGGCCAAGCTCTACGCCTCTGAGGCGGCCAACCGCATCGCCTACCGGGCCGTGCAGATCCACGGCGGCTCGGGCTTCTGCAACGACTTCCGCGTCGAGCAGCTCTATCGCGACGCCCGCATCACTACGATTTACGAGGGTACCAGCGAGATCCAGCGGCACGTCATTGCCCGGGCGATCCTCCGGGACGACGCCGCGTTGTAGCAACCTACGAGTCCGAGTCGGGCCGCTTGCGCCCCGCCCGCTCGCAGAACTCGATGATGCGGCGGGGCAGTTCGCTGGGATGGTGCTGCAAGATGTCCAGGTGACCGGCGCGGGGGGCCTGCCAGAATTCTTTGGGCTCTGCGGCGGCCTCGTACAGCTCGCGTCCGAGTTCCGGGAAGCAGGTCTGGTCGTTCTCGGCCACGATGACCAGCAGCGGGCGCGGCGAAAGGCGCGCTACCACGTCGAGCGGATCATGGCCGCGTGAGATCGTCAGCGCTGCTAATGCATCCGCCAGGACCGGCACGAAGACCAGCCCGCGCGCGTGACGCGCCGCGATGCCCCGGTAGCTGCCAAACGTTGACTCAGCTATGACCGCCGTCACTTCAGAGCGCTCGGCCGCTACTGTCACGGCCACCGCACCGCCCAACGAATGTCCGTAGAAGAACACCGGACCGCCGCGCACTTCCGGACGGCTCAGGGCGTAGTCGAGCGCGGCGTGCCCGTCGCTGATCGTGCCGGCGCGCGTCACGCGCCCCTGCGACTGCCCATATCCCCGGTAGTCGAACATCAGCAGGTTGAAGCCCTCGTAGGGCAACCACGACACGAGCGACAGGTGGGCCGTTATATTGGCGGCGTTGCCGTGAAAATGCACGATCGTGCCACGGCGTGGTTCGGCGACCGCCGGGAAGTACCAGCCGGCCAGCGTCAGTCCATCGCTGGTCAGGAGGCGCACGTCTTCGAACGGGAGCCGCAGTTCCTCGGCCCGCAGGTAGATCCGGTCGTCAGGGTAGTAGAAGCAGCCGTCAAGTCCCACGAGCGCCAAGTACCCCAGGATGAGCAGGAGGACGCCGACGCGCACCGCCCATTTGAAGATACGCCAGCCGCGGCGTCCCCTTGGCGGGTGCGGCGGCGGTTGCTCAGAGCCGGCGTCGCGCTTGGCCACGGATGATCAATTTCCCGTCAACACCTGGACAAACGGATCTATATCGAAACTCGTGACCGCGCCGTCGCCGTCCAGATCGCCCGGCAGCACCGGATCGACACCCGGGTACTGGGCGGCATACGCCGCCGGATCCACCAGCGCCAGGACGAATGGGTCGATATCGAACACATTTACGGCCCCGTCGCCATTCATATCGCCCGGCAGCGCCACGGGCAGCGACCAGATCCCGCGCCCCTGGGTTGCCGCCACCAGCCGGCTGCGGGGGAAGTCGAGGACCAAATCGATGACGGCGGCGTTGGGCATGCCGTGACCCAAACGATGCCAGTTGGCGCCCTCATTGACAGTCCGATAAACCCCATCTTCCGCGCCGGCGTAGATGATCGGCCGGGCACCACGCACGTCCACCGCGACCACGTTGACCGGAATGTCCGGGAAAGTGCCTTCCAATATCTCCCAGGTCTGGCCGCGGTCCTTCGTTCGGCGAATCTTGGGCTCGCCGTAATGGGCCACCGCCGCGTAGAGGGTATTCGCATCGGTGGGATCGACGAAGAGTTCGCGCGTAATGCGCGGCCAGCCGGGCACGTTGGCCAGGATGATGCTCCAGTTCTCTCCGCCGTCACTGGAAACGAGGATGCGGCCATCGTTGGTGGCGGCATAAATCGTGAGCGAATCAGTGGGGGCGATGGCCAAGGCCTGTATGGCCGCGCTGCCACCGCCGGTCAGGTCGCCGCTCAGAACGCTCCATGACTCGCCGTAGTTGGTGCTGAGGTACATGCGGTGGGTGCCGTAGATCATGCGGGCCGAGTCATTCGGGTCGATTAGGTAGGGCGGCAGGAAACAGTTGCGGTCATCAGGGTTGATGCCGGTGCTGGAAAGCACCATGCCGCTGCCCAGCGAGCTGGACTTGTAGAGGTTCCCGGTGCCCTGGAGTTCCGCGAACACGAAGCGCGGCCGCTCCTGGTCAACCTGCGTCCAGCCGCCGTCACCGCCCAGCCAGTGCCGCCAGAGCGTCGGGGTCTGTCCGACCGTGCCGTTGTCCTGCAGGCCGGAGTAGATGTAGCCGGTGCCAGGGTTGATGGAGATGCCGGCGTAGCACTGGGCGGTTCCCAGCCCCTCGTTGCGAGATTCCCAATCATCACCAAAGCTGTTCGTGCGATGTACGCCACCGTCGTTGCCAACGATCATTCGGCCGGCGGCGTCCCAGTCGATGCCGTGCATGTCAACGTGCGGGGGCGTCACGGCGCTCCAGTTGTCCCCGCCGTTGTCCGTGCGGTAAAGGTAGACGCCGCCCATGAAGACGCGCTGCGGGTTCTGCGGGTCGATGCTGATGACCGACAGGAACCAGCCGTAGGTGGCCTGGATGTTGATAAGCGCGGTGCGGGTCCAGGTGGCGCCGCCGTCGTCCGAGCGGTAGGCGCCCTCCATCTCCGCCCCACCGCCCGCTTCGTCGGCCGCGCGCGTGATCATGGCATAGAGGCGCGTGGCGAGGCTGGGTGCCACCGCCACGCTGATCCGTCCGATGCTCTCGTCCGGCAGCCCGCCTGCCAGCTTGCTCCAGCTCTCACCGCCGTCCGTGCTTTTGTAAATGCCGTTGGTCGGGTCGCCGAAGATCCGGCCGATGCCGGCGTACAGCACATTGGGGTTGGTCGGGTCCATCGCCAGATCGGTGGCGCAGAGTGCCGGCAGGCCATTCGTCAAATGCGTCCACGTCACGCCGGCATCGGTGGAGCGAAACACCCCGATGGGACCGGTGGCATCGGGATAGCCCTTGGCGGCCGCCAACTCGGGGAAGCCGCCGGCCCGTGTGATTGCCGCAAAGAGCCGCTGCGGATCCGTCGGGTCAACCAGGATGCGTGAGAAGCAGCGTCCGCGAAACACTTCGGCCGCCAGCACTTCCCACGTGTCACCGCCGTCAGTGGACTTGTACAGCCCCATCCCCGGACGACTGTGGTTGGCGTAATTCGCCTCGCCCGAGCCGGCGTAAACAATCGATTCGTCCGTCGGGTCCAGCGCCAGCGCACCAATCGCCGTCGTCGGCAAATGGTCGGTGAGCGCCGTCCAGGACGCTCCGCCGTCCGTAGTCCGCCAAACCCCACCATCAGCACCAGCGGCGTAGTAGAGCTCAGAGTCCGTCGGACTGCACACAACGGCCGACACCCGGCCGGCGTACCAGGCCGACCCCCACAGCGGCGCCGGCCCCAATTCGGTCCACTCCGGGACTGCCGCCAGAGCGCCGGCACCCAGCAGCACCACGACTAGAGCGCCGCAGTAACGCGCCGACCCGTCCGTGCCGTTCCGGCTTCCACGCTTCATTTCTCCGCTCCTCCTTCCGCCGGCACTTCGAACGTAACCGTTGCACTGCGGACCTCCCAGTCCGCGTCAGACCCCGCCGCGCACGGCTGGGCGTGGTGAAACTCGATGAGCCATTGTCCGGGATGGTTGATGCGGAGATTCGCCATCGCACCCCGGCTGCTCACAGTGCTGAACGTCTCGCCGCTCGCCAGACAGGTGGCCTGGACCTTGACGCCGTTTATCGAGCCCCCATCCACGTAAGTCTTGACCGGCAGGTCTGTTCCAACCGGCATGACCGTGGGATCGACATACAGCCGAATTTCCGTTCGCTGGCCAGTCTTGCTCATGGCCACCAGCGACGGCCCGCGCTGCCCGTCCGGCTCCGGTGCCCGGATGAGCGTCATGCCGGATTCCAGCCGCCGCACGCGCACCTTCTGCTGCCCAGCCAGCCGCTGCACGGCCGGGTCGCGATCCGCCGTCGCCACGTTGCGTTCGAGAAACGCCTGCAAATCGGCCCCCGTGGTCTCAATAACGCGCGTCCGGCTGTCGTAGCCGACAACCGTAACGCCGCCATGCTCGACCTGGATGGCCGCCGCCCGCGGGTCAGAACCGCTGGCGGGGACGTTATGCCGGTTACGTTGGGTGCCGGCGGCGCGCTGGAATAGCCAGGCCAGGTCATTGGCCGGCCAGGGTGCGGGTTCCGCGCGCTTAGCCTCCCCCTGTTTGACGCGCAACAGCACCGCATCGCCGACGTTGGCGCTGAACTGGTCGGGCGTCAGGTAGCCGACCGGCAGTTCACCCGCCGCCGCCAGACTTACGCCGAGCATCGCCGGCCCGAGCCAGCCGATCATCCTGCCGTAAGCGTTCACGGTCCACCTCCTGCAAATCCTTTGATGGAATACTGATGCTATCGGATCCCCCGGCCCACCTCAATTCGAAAACGCTCCGCAGCCGTCAGCAACGCCGGGCAGCACGCCCCCGACCCGCAGCGCCGCCCCGATGCAAAGCATGCGATCGCGGTCGCACCGCACTGCCCCGGGGTACCCGTGCGCGGGCCCGCCCCTTCAGCCTAGCGCCGCCGGCGGCGTTTCTTCTTGCGGTCGTCCCGGCGGGGGTTGTACTT
>CAZYGM010000226.1:0-5309 GCA_964647015.1 uncultured Planctomycetales bacterium
CGGCATCCGCCATCGTGAGCGGAATGCGCTCGCCGGTCTCATGCAGGCGGATGATGACGAACTGGCCGGGCTCTCGGTGCTTGGCGACCAGCGGGGCCGCGATCTTGAACCACTTAACGTCCGAGGCCAGCGACCTGGCATCAAGGATCTTGAACATTAATACCTTCCCGAACTAGTTGGCCATTTTCTCCGGTCGACAAAACGCCTGCAGACCAGCTCGATAACTGCAATACCCGTACCACCGGCCCACTGCGGTTAACACCTTATTTTAAAAACACTTGCGCCACAGGCAGACCCCCTGGCCTGTGCCAAATCCCCCACCGGTTGTCGTTCGTCGCGCATCAATACCGCGCCCACCCCGGTCGCAAAACCAAGCCTCGCCACACGCCGATACTCCCAAACACGGTCCTAGTGCGACCCTGTATGTCCGAATCCGCCGCCCCCGCGCGCCGACTCCGCCAACTCCGTCACCTCGACCACCTCCACATGCGTAACCGGGGCGATTACCAGTTGCGCAAAACGCGTGCCGCGCGTGATCGTGTACGGCTTGCGCCCGCAATTGCCAAGTATCACCGCCAATTCGCCGCGGTAGTCGGCATCAATCGTGCCCGGAGCGTTCGGCAGCATCAGACCGTGCCGCAGCGCCAGCCCGCTGCGCGCCCGCACCTGCCCCTCGTAGCCCGGCGGAATCTCCACATACAACCCCGTCGGCACCAGCTTGACCTCGCCCGGACAGACCGTGATCGGCTCGTCGTTGGCGGCGCAGAGGTCCAACCCGGCCGAGTGCGGCGTCATGTACTGCGGCAGCGGCACGTCATCCAAACCCGCCCGACGACGTATCTTCAACACCGGTTGCATCGCGACAGCCTCAGCCCACCACGTTCCGGCCGGCAGTATAGCCCGGGCCGCGCACTCGCGACACGCCCGGCGCGCCCGGCGAATCCCCGCACGAACCCCCTCAGCGCAGCCGCAGCCACTCCGGGCTGCCGTACTTCTCCCCGCGGGCCGCCACGTCGGCAAGCTGCTCCGCGTCCCATAACATCGGCCGCGCCTCCAGACCCAACGCCGCCGCAATACCCGCCACAAAGGCCGACACCCAGCGACCCACCGTCTCGGCCGGCGGCTCATGCAAATGACCTCCGGGGTGCGCGGCATAACGCCGACCAAGCAGCAGCGACCCGTGTTGCAGCACGCGGCCCGGAATCCGCCGTTGGGCGCTGCCCAGCAGCTTGTCCTCCCCGACGACCAGGTCCGTCCGCCCGGGCTTCTGGAAGCAGAAGAACGGGCCCGTGCGCGGCGACGGAAACGGCAGCTCCGCCGGCGCCAATTCCGCCCGCGGCTCTTCGCCGGCAATCGCGTTGCGCCAGCAGACGTGCGCCAGTTCGTACAGCGCCGCCGGCGCTTGCTTCGCAATCGGCAGGCTGCCATCCACCACCAGGCAGTACGTCACTTCACGATCGTGCAGAATCGCGCCCCCGCCGGTCGGTCGCCGCACCACCGCCAGGTCGCGCACCTCCGGCGGCAACTCGGCCAGCGCCGCGTACCGCTGGAAGTAGCCCAGGCTGATCGTCGGCGGCGTCCAGCCGTAGATGCGTAGGGCTGCGGCCGACACGGCCGACGAGTACAGCAGGTGCTCGTCCCGGGCCATGTTGGTCGGGCCGTCAAGCGGCGCATCGTTGTAGACTTGCAGCGGCGCCATCACAGTCGGCCGGCCCGGTTCAACACCAGCAGCTTCCGCTCGGTCATTTCCTCGATGGCAAACCGTACGCCCTCGCGCCCGCAACCGCTGTTCTTCACGCCGCCGTACGGCATGTTGTCAACGCGCATGCTGGGTACGTCGTTGATCACGACCCCGCCTACGTCTAGGTTCTCGTAGGCATAGAAGGCGTGATCGAGGCTGGGCGTAAACACGCCGGCTTGCAGGCCGTATGCGCTCTCGTTCGCCTGGCGCACCGCCGCGCGGAAGTCATCAAATGGTTCGATCGTCGCGACCGGCCCGAACGCCTCAGCGCAACTGATCTGCTGCCGTGAATCCACGTTTTCGAGGTAGGTCGCCGCCAGGCACGACCCGCTTCTCCGGCCGCCGCACAGCAGCCGCGCCCCCGCCGCAACGGCCGCCGCAATCCACTCGCTCAGGCGTTCAGCGTCTGCTTGCGAGATCAGCGGACCAAGAAACGTGCGCTCGTCCAGCGGGTCGCCCATCGGCAGCGCCTCGGCCCGGCGTACAAGCTCGGCAACCAGCGGCTCGTACAGCTCGCGCTGCGCGAAGATGCGCTGCACGCTGATGCAGCTTTGCCCGGACTGGTAAAACGCCCCGATAGTGATTCGCTCGGCGGCATATTCCACATCCGCCCCGCGATCCACGATGCACGCGGCATTGCCGCCCAGCTCCAGCGTCACACGCTTGCGCCCGGCCAGGCTCTTCAGCGCCCAACCCACCTCCGGCGAGCCCGTGAAGCTTAGCTTCTTGATGCGCTCATCAGTGACCAGCGGCTGGGCGTCCGCCGCGCTGCACGGCAGAATCGAGAACGCCCCCTGCGGCAGGTCGCTTTCCGCCAACAACTCACCCAGCATGAGCGACGTGATGGGCGTCGCGGAAGCCGGTTTGAGAATCCACGGACAGCCGGCCGCGATTGCCGGCCCGATCTTGTGCGCCGCCAGGTTCAGCGGGAAGTTGAACGGCGTGATGAAGCCGCACGGACCGATGGGAAAACGCCGGATCAGCGCCTGATAGCCCTCCGCCCGCGGGCTGATGTCCAGTGGCAGCCACTCCCCGCCTATGCGGACGGCTTCTTCGCCCGCGATGCGCAGCGTATCAACCAGACGCGTGACCTCGCCGCGCGCGTCGCGGATCGGCTTGCCGACCTCGATGGCCAGCGCGTGAGCAAACTCTTCGCGCCGCTCCTCGATCTGCCGCATCAGTCCGTACAGGACGGCCTGCCGCCGATGCCCCGGCATCCGCCGCGTCTCCTCGAAGGCCGCGGCCGCCGCCGCGATTGCCTGCGTCACCACCGCCCGATCCGCCCGGGCCACATGCGCAACCGTATCGGACGTGTACTTGTTCGTAACCGGCAGGTCACGATTGGGCGCCTGCGGCTCGTTCGCCAGGTAGTAGGGATAACTCTCACGCAACACTGTCAGGCCTCCTCGGGTTCGCGCACGCGGGGCCCTGAGTGTAGCCAGCGGTCCGCGCCGGCGGAAGCAAGGGCCTGCAACGGGCATGCCAGGCACGATTGCCACGACAAACTGCCTTCGGCGGGAACCAATGCCCACCGCATACGTCCAAGGACGTGGAATCAACCTTCCGGCGGGCGGCAACGGCCCGTTTGACCCTGCCACCCCGCCGGCCAGGAGAACCGCGATGAGAACCAAGCTGCATATCAGAACCGCCCTGTACACCCCGCTCCTGCTGGCGCTTGGCGCCGTCGTCCCGTCCTTCGGCCAGGGCCGCATCATTCCCGACCGGTTCCGCCCCCCGCCCGGCCCGGTGCGTGAGGTACCCCTGCGCCTGAAGTACCTGGACGTAAGCGCGGAGATCACGGACGGCGTGGCCGTCACGACCGTCAAGCAGACTTTCCACAACGTCTCGCGCCAGCAGATCGAAGGGACGTACGTCTTCCCATTGCCCGCCGACGCCGCCGTCGGCGACTTCCAGATGACCATGAACGGCCAGACGCTGCGCGGCGAGGTCCTGGACCAGGACGCCGCCCGCCAGGCGTACGAGGAAATTGTACGCCGGCTGCGCGATCCCGCCCTCCTGGAGTATCTCGGCGACCGCATGTACCGCGCCAGCATCTTCCCAATCCCCCCAGGCGGCCTGGTGGAGATCCAGTTGAGCTACACGCAGACTCTGGCCACCAGCGGCGGCCTGGGCGCGTACCGTTACCCGCTGCGCGGCCTCACGACCGACCGGCCGGTCGAACGCTGCACCGTGCGCGCTACCCTCAAGAGCCAGGTCCCGCTCACGAGCGTCTTCTGCCCGTCGCACAACTGCGACATCCAGCGCCCCAGCGACCGCACCGCCACCGTCACGTACGAAGGCGCGCAGGTCTCCGAAACGCGCGATCTGCAGCTCTATTACCTGCTCGGCAACGGTGCGATTGGACTCACGCTGCTCACGCACCGCGCGGCCGGCGAGGACGGGTACTTTCTGCTGCGCCTATCACCCCCCTTCGAGTCGCGCCCGGACCTGGTCCAGCCCAAGGACATCGCCTTCGTGGTGGATGTCTCCGGCAGCATGCAGGGTGAGAAGATCGAGCAGGCCCGCCAGGCGCTGCGCTTCTGCATCAACAGCCTGAACGCGCAGGACCGCTTCAACATCCTGACTTTCAGCACCGCCGTACGCGCCTTTCGTGATGGGCTCGTGCCGGCCAACGCCGACGTCAAGGCCGCCGCACTCAGCTTCGCGGATGGCATTCAGGCCATCGGCGGCACCAACATCAACGACGCCCTGCTGGCGGCCCTGGCGGCCGATCCCGGCGACTCCGCCCGGCCATATCTGATTGTCTTCCTGACCGACGGCCAGCCGACCGTGGGTGTCACCGACGCCGGCCGGATACTGGAACAGGTCACCGCCGCCAACAGCCAGCGTGTGCGCTTCCACGTGCTCGGCGTCGGTGCCGACGTCAACACTCACCTGCTGGACCGGCTGGCCGAACTGAACGCGGGCTCGCGCGAGTACTGCGATGTCGCCGAGAACCTTGAGCTCAAGCTCAGCGCCCTAGCCGGCCGCATCGCCAACCCGGCCCTGACCGACATCGCGCTCGAAGTGCCCGGCGTCCAACTCCACGACCAGTACCCCGCCAAGCTGCCCGACCTCTTCCACGGCGGCGAGTTGGTCGTCCTGGGCCGTTACCAGGCGGCCGGACAGGCCGAAATCACCGTCACCGGGCTGATTGCCGACCAGCGCCAGCACTTCACTTACCCCGCCGCGTTCCCGCAGCAATCCAGCGAAAATGATTTCCTCCCGCGCCTCTGGGCCCACCGCAAAGTCGCCTATCTGCTCGACCAGATCCGCTTGCAGGGCCACAACCAGGAACTCGTGAACGAGGTCAAGCACCTGGCCCGCCGCTTCGGCATCGTCACGCCGTACACCGCCGCCCTGGTCCTGGAAGACAGTCCGCTGGCCGGCGCAGCCGCCCGCGACCAGGTCTTCATCCAGCACGCGCCGCGGGCCGAAGTTGCTCGTACTGCGCTTGGCCGTGGCGGCGGCCGCGGCGCCGCCGCAACGGGGAAAGATGCCGTCCAGGCTTCACAGGACATCGATGCCGCCAAGCACGCGCTGACCCTGCCCCCGGAGGAGCGTGGAA
>CAZYGM010000227.1:0-5304 GCA_964647015.1 uncultured Planctomycetales bacterium
TTATGGCACGCTGCAGGCATGGCATCTGGGCCCGCGAATCAGCGCTGGAATGTCCCGCGCGGGCCCGCTAAGCTGAATTGTGAGCGCGGCCTCTGCTCGCGAGCACAGTTCAGGAGGAAGACCCGTGAGGCGGTTTCGATGTGCGGTTGTCTTGCTCGGCAGTGCGCTGGCGGCTGCTGCCTGCGTGGCGGCGCCCTTTGACGTAGTGGTTGACCCCAGTCAGTCCACGCTTCACTTCCAACTCTGCATCTCCGGCTCTTGTGATACGGACAGTTCGGCCGTAACGGGCACCGTCACGGTGGACGTGGATTCGGTCACGAGCCCGGCCCTGATCTGGCTGCACGATTTCGACCTGCAGCTTGCGGAGACGCTGAGCTGGTACATCAGTTGGAGCTTCCTCGGCAGCTTCAGCGCGAGCGCGGCGGGCGTGCAGGTAGCCTACGCGGAGCCGGGCACGATACGTGGTCCGGAACCGGTCACGGCCGGCGATTTCGATTTCCACGATGTGCCGGCCATGCCCGCTGGGACAATGACGTACCACGCCGTGGGCATTCCCTGCGTGGCGCTCCAGTCGGCCGGGTACCTGTGCGACGACGCGACGCAACTGGGTGCCGAGGGGCCGCAGGTGGCCGACGTCTTCGCGGGCACGATCAACTCGCTGGCGCGTGTGGTAACACTGACCACGACGCTCGACATCACCGCGCCGCTGGTGCCGGAAAGCCCAAGCCTAGGCACGCTGCACGCGTACGGCACGGTCCAAGGGTCGGCTTTCGTGCCGTTCGACGCCGGCGACCTGAACTGCGACGGCCTGGTCAACTCGTTCGATATCGATCCGTTCGTGCTGGCGCTTACCGACCCGGGCGGGTATACCGCGGCGTATCCGGGCTGTAATCGCATGCTGGCCGATACGAATCACGACGGCATGATTAACTCGTTCGACATCGATCCATTCGTGCTGCTGCTCACCGGCGGCCGCTAGCGGTCAACTGCGGAAGCGGCGGCGGACTGACGAAACGGCAATCTGCTACGAGTGCTGACGGAAGGAGAGGTATGAGATTCCGTGTCGCCCTGCTTGCATTGCTGGCCCTGCCACCTGCACACCCCACTGCCGCCGGCGCGGAGCCAACGGCAGAACCACGCCCAAGCCGCGAGAATCGCCGAACTCCCGTCGTGGACGTCTTTGAGCGTTCCCGCGACGCCGTCATCAACATAAGCACCACGCGCATCGTTCAAATGCGCACCCTCGGGCTGCCCTCCCTGTGGAGCGACATCTTCGACTTCGGCCCGCCGCGGCAGCGCACCCGCGAGGTGCACAACATCGGCTCCGGCGTGGTGATCCATCCCAAGGGCTACGCCGTTACGAATGCACATGTCGTCGCACAGGCCTCGGATGTGCAGGTCAGCTTCGCGGACGGCACCACTCGGCCGGCAGAGATCCTGGCGGTGGACACCACGCATGACCTGGCCGTCATACGCATCGAGACCGACCACGACCTGCCCTGGCAACGACTGGGACAAAGCGATGACGTGATGGTCGGCGAAACCGTCGTGGCCATCGGCAACCCCCACGGCTTCCAGCATTCCGTGACCGCCGGCATCGTCAGCGCCGTTGACCGCACACTCGTCTTCGGCGGCGACCGGGTCTACCGTAACCTGATCCAGACGGATGCGCCGATCAACCCGGGGAACTCCGGCGGCCCGCTAATTAACGTCAACAATGAAGTGATCGGGATCAACACCGCGATCCGCGGCGATGCGGAGAACATGGGATTCGCGATCCCGGTGGACCGCCTCTGGGAGCTGCTGCCCGAGATGCTGAACATCGAGCGCCGCAAGCGCGTCAAGTTCGGTCTGCGGGTTGCCGGCCCCGAGGCCAAGGTCCTCGACGTCCGAGCCGGCAGCCCCGCCGAACAGGCCGGCCTGCGGCGCGGCGATCGCGTGGCGAAGTTCAATGGTGAGCCGGTTCGCGACGGCATCGACTACTGTCTGCGCCTGCTGGATCATGAGCCCGGCTCGGAGTTCGTGCTCGGCGTGCAGCGCGGCAGCGAAGTCACTGAGCTGCGCGTGCGGCTTGAGCCCCTGCCGCTGCCGGACGGTCGGAAGCTGGCGCTGCGCATGCTGGGCGTGGAGCTGAACGAGATTCCGGAGGGACTGCAGCGCCAGTATGGCCTCGGGCCGCGCACGGGCCTGGCGGTCACCGCGGTGGAGCGCGGCAGTCCGGCCGACCGCTTGGGCATCGAGCCCGGCGACATTATCCGCCGCATCGACGGGATTCCGACGGCGGACGTCACGGCCCTGGGTCTGCTGCTCGAGGGCGTGACGCCGGGAGAGCCGGTGCACGTTGAAGTGTTGCGCCCCCGCCGCGGCGAACTGGTGCAGTTCGCGCCGGTGCGGGTTGGTACGCGCTAAGCTGGCTCAGGGAACCACGAACGACGGGGTCACCGGCCGCATGCGCTGGCGAGCCGGTTCGCGCCGCGCGGCATAGCGCTGCTCCACCTCGGCACGCGAGACTTGCACGACGGCCAGGTCGCCGCTCTCCATCCGCATGACGTGACCACGCTGGTCGGTGTACACGCGGCTGGCCTGAGGCATGAAGCCCTCGCGCGTCTCATAGCTCAGCCCATCGACGCCGCTGCCCGGTACCGGTCCGGACCCCTGGGGACGAATCATGTAGACACCGAGGGCACGCGTCTGCGAGTCGTAGGCGGCGAAGGCGTACCACTCCTGCGGCGCGGCCAGCAGGAGTCGCGGCAGCAAACGAATCCAGGCCAAGTCGAGGTAGCGCGGCCCAATCGGGAGGGGTGGCTGGGGGTCGGGCAGTCCCGGCTCCACGTTCGTGCTGAAGCTGGAAACCAGCGCATCGCCCTGGCGAACGCACTGGTTAAGTTCGATGTACAGCCGCTGCGAGGGCACATCCGCGGCGGGAATGAGCGTGCTACGGTGCTCAATCAGCTCATTACGCAGGTCGAAGCTGCTGAACAGGTTAATCTCTGTGTGGCGGACGGTGCCATCCTCGGCGAAGCGCCAGGACTCCTCGCGCACGCGCAGCCCACGGACCAAGCGGGCCGGGAAACGCGGATCATCCAAGGGGCGCTCCTCCGGACGCGTCTGCCGCACCAAGTACCCTACCGGCTGCCCGGCAACCACGAATTCGTAGAAGTGCTCCGTCGCGTCGATATCAATGTGCGCAGCGCCGACACGCAGCTCGCGGAGCACGGCCAGACCGCGCTCGAACGCCGCTTCGATCTGGTGCGCTTCCACGCGGTCGTACAACACCTGCACCGAGTCGGCGATCTGTTCAACACACGCCCGGACGGCCTGTTCGTCAGCGTCATTTGCCACCGCAGAGGCCAGCACCAACACCCAGACGGTGCGGGCGTCAAACGGGACGCACACGTAGTAGGTCTGTGTTCGCCGGCCCGTGGTGCGGGCATCAATCAGCATGATGGCCCGCTCGCCGCCCTCGAGCGCGGTGTGGCTCTCCGGGACCCGACGTCCGCCGTGCACCTGCCCCATGCGTTCGAGGAAGTCCTCGAGCCAGACGGAGAACTCCGGCGTGTCCATGTTGCGAAAGATCAGGATCTGGAGGGCCTGCAAACCGTCCGGAGCACTGCCCCGCAGTACGCCGATGGCACCCTGCGGAGCCTCGAAACGACTGCGATCATATGACCAGCCCGCCGGCACGCGCAGCTCGAACCCGAACGTGGGATCCACGTAAGGCATCAGTTCGAGCCCGGCGGCCGGAGACGTCGTCGGCTGCGTTGTCTGGGCCCGGACGCTGACCGCACCAGCCGCGGCCAACACCAGCAGCAGCGCGCCACATCGACGCGAGGAGCATATCCGATTGGATGTCAGCGATCCGCACGCGCTCATTCGCACTTCTCCCACAACCGCGGAACAAGAGCGCCGGCTGGTCACGCCACCGGCCGGTCATACCGCTACAGTGTAAACGGAACCGCCCGCGTGTGCTGCACTACCCGTCGCGCGCCGTGGT
This sequence comes from uncultured Planctomycetales bacterium, assembly GCA_964647015.1. GTDB lineage: Bacteria > Planctomycetota > Phycisphaerae > UBA1845 > Fen-1342 > JAAYXS01. The sequence goes on from CAZYGM010000227.1 coordinate 3,995, forward strand.
GAAGCATGCGTACTACGCCCGGCGGGAATGGTGGCGCGGCGGAGATCCGGCGGGTGCCAATCCTGCTCGGGCTGTTATCATCCTGGCAACTGGAGGCGCGAGGGCCGTGAGAATGAGTAGATGGTTCGGCGTGGTGTTACTGGCAACGGCCGGGGGCTGCATGCCTGACGTGGCCGGCGTGGGCTGGCTGCTGGGGGCCCGCGTGCAAATCCCGGAGACGACCGCCGGACTTGAGCTGGTGGCCAGGATTGCACACGTGACCGACACGCACGTCCTGGACGAGGAGTCGCCGGCTCGTTTCGCAGGGGCGCATGTGCTGACACCTACCGCATGGCGGCCGCAGGAATCCTGTTCCGCGCAGTTGCTCGACGGCGTCATCCGGACGGTCAACCGGATTCACGCCGACGGCCGCGAGATCGACCTGCTGATTCATACGGGCGACGCGTGCGACAACGCCCAGCGCAACGAGCTGGAGTGGTTTCTAGCCGCACTTGACGGCGGGCCGATTGATCCACGCAGTGGTCCGGACGACCGGGCGGCGGATGCGCGGCCGGAGCCGGCGCTGGACCCCCACGCGCCCTTCGTAGCGCAAGGGCTGTACCGGGCCGGCGTGCATGGTGAACAGCGGTCGATTCCGTGGTACACGGTGCTCGGCAACCATGACGTCTTCGCCATCGGCATCTTCCCGATTCACGAAGGTCCGGACGGTCATAGGACGGCGGCGTTGCCGCTGGATTGTCGGCCGGGGCTGTTCTTGCCGGTGCGGTTCGATCCGGTGGCGGCCTTGGCGTATGGGAACGTCACGCCGGCTGAGCCGGGGCCGCCGCCGCTGCTGACGCGGCCGCGGGCGGTCGCGCCGAACGCGGCGCGGGCCTACTTCAGCAAGGCTGAGTTCATCGCGGCGCTGTTCACGACGGCCGGCAGTCCCCCCGGGCACGGGTTCGCGAATGCGGGCGGGGCGAGCTGGTACAGCGTTAGTCCGGCGACGGGTTTGCGGCTGATCGGGCTGGACACGACCGACTTTGCCTACGTAACACCGGGGCTGTACTACGTTGAGGGGGCCGTATCGTTCCGGCAGGCTGAGTTTCTGCGCGCTGCTCTGGCGGCCGCCCAGGCGGCGGATGAACTGGTCATCGTTGCCTCGCATCATCCCAGTGCCAGCCTGCTGCCCGGCTTCGGCGTCGATGTTGACGGCGCGGGCCTGCGGGCACTGCTGAGCGAGTATTCCAACGTCGTGCTGCATCTGGCCGGGCACCGGCACATCAACCGCGTGGTGGACCGCGGCGGCTACCTGGAGATTGAGACGTGCT
>CAZYGM010000228.1:0-5274 GCA_964647015.1 uncultured Planctomycetales bacterium
GAGTGGGATGCGCTGAACGGGGCACACGCCGCCGCATACGAGGAGAATCTGACGGCGTTCATAGCGGAACTGCGGGCCGCCTGCGGCGATCCTGCGATGCCCTTCATCCTGGGCCGGCTGAACGCTTCGATCTATCAGTGCCCCTACTTCAGCTTCCCGTATCTCGGCACCGTGCGCGCCGCGCAGGAGGCCGTGGCGGCGTCGGTCCCGCGCACTGCCATGGTCAACACCGACGATTTGCCGCTGAACAGCGACTACCTGCACTTCACGGCCGCCGGCCAGGTTGGCTTGGGCCAGCGCTTCGCGGAGGCCTATCTGGCAATGGCTTTCCAGGTCGGCGACGTCAACTGCGACGGGGCCGTAAACGCCTTCGACATCGACCCGTTCGTCCTGGCGCTCACGAACCCAGAGGGCTATGCCGCCGCCTTCCCAGACTGCGACATCATGACAGCCGACGTCAACGGCGACGGCGTGGTCAACGCGTTCGACATCGATCCGTTCGTGGAACTGCTGGTACGTGGCTGATCCCGGCCGCGCCCCTCGGCCACTACTGCGACCTCGCACCCTCCAGGCCCGCACACCCATAAAAAAGGCCCGCACTCGCGGGCCTGAGGAGGAGGAATCACAAGATTGATAGGCAGGCTTGCGCTTCAATTTCCACCATCGGCCGAAAAAACTCATGAGTTTCGTAAGAAAACGCGAATTGCGCCACGGCCCGTGCCGGTGCCGCGGAGCGGCTGCAACGTAATATCATGTAGGCGAATCTCTTAGATACGCCCCCCTCCGCATGACCCGCCGGTCGGCACCGCGGTCAAACCCCCTGAAGAGCGTTCTCGATGCCGGCGATTTCGTACTCAACTTCGTCGCCAGTCAGCGACAACAAGACGCGCTCGCCAACTTTGCGTCCCATAAGCCCCTGGCATACGGGAGCCTTATAGTTCAGCACTCCACCCTCAACATCTGTCTCGAACGGACCCAGAATCGTCAACTCTTGCCAACCGTCCTGCCCGACCCGCTGCAACTTCACGCGGCAACCAATTCCAACATACTCAGTCGGAATTTCCTCCCGCGACAGGGCGCGCGCCAGCAACAGGTCCCGGTTGATCTGCGCCAAACGCGCCCGCAAAAAGTCCCGCTCCTCCAGCGCAAACTTGTACTCTGAGTTCTCACTCAGATCCCCCAGCGACGCGGCCTCCCCGATACGCTTGGCGTTCTCATGCATCTTCACGTTCACAAGCTCATCCCGCTCAGCGCACTTACGCTCGATCCCGGCCGCCGTGCACCACAGCACATCCGGGTCCTCCCACGGCTCAACCCGGACGCGCCGCACAACCCAGAGATCCGGATGAGCCTCGCGCAGGACGCGCAGCATGCGGCTGCGGCCCGCGTCGGACAGGCTGCCCAGCCGTTCGATCTGGCGACGCAGCGTAATCGCGGCCGCGGCGCTGATCTTCCGAAGCTCAGCGCAAACCTTGCCAAAGTCGCGCAGCGCGAAAGCCGACTTCATCCGGCCAGCGAACTCGCGGCCGATCGGGCTCGTCGGGCTCAGCGTCATGTCCATGGCAATCAGCGTGTCCAGAATGGCGGTAAGAAGCTCGCCGTCAGTGGGCAACTGGAGGCCCGCGGGCTGCTTCGGCCCCTTCCACAGCCAGTAGACCAACTCGGGGTGGTGAACCAAATCCGCCAGGGCGTCGTCGATGTATGCCTGCATGGCGTCGAGCCGCTCAGCCTGCCGCAGCAGACCGCATAGATGATCCAGCATCGACGCCGGTGCTACCGGCAACAAAGCCACCACGACGTCGCCCCAGCCGGCCGGATTGGTGCGTTGCAGGGCGGCCAGGCCCGCCTCCCACAGCACATCCTCGGACAGCTTGGCAATCATATCGGCCGGCCGCGCCGCGTCACGGATAATCTCATCCGCCAGCGACCCGGCCAACTCCGCACCGCCGGCGGTCTTCGCCTGTATCCGATCCAGCACCAGCGCCGCCGCGAACGCCTCGCCCGGCCGGCGCGATCGGACTTGGGCGATGTGCCGCACAACATGCTCGCGGACCCGGCCCAGCAGCGCGGAACTCGGCGCGGCCTTGCGCTCCTTCAACTCGCGCAGGTAGCCCTCGAAGATGCGCAGCCACTCGGCCGGCTCGCTCGATCCGGCCAGCGCCTCCCAAATCTCGTCTTCGAGCGAAACACCCTCCGGGCTATGACTGAAGACGATCGGCGAGCGCCCTTCCATGACCACGTGCGGCGAGCGCTTGAGCTGCGTGCGCGCGTGACTCCACCACTTGGACCAGTCCTTGGGCTCGATGAACCGTGGCACTAGCTCGTGCTTGAGCTGATCACTGTCGATACGATCGCCGTGCGCACTGATCAGGCCTATGACCACCGCCACCGGGTCGTTATGCAGCATGTCCGCCAGCCGCTCGGGCCGCAGTTTCTGCAGCACGCGGAAGTCGTCCGGCGAGATGCGCTCGTACTCACGCACCACTTCGCGGGCCGGCAGCGTGGTGATGCTCTCCGCGCGGCGCAGCGTGAACAAACCGCGCTGCCGATCGACTTCGACGACCTCCACCACCCGGTCATCCAGGCGACTGATCAGCGTGTCGCCCACGTCCAGCGCCAGGCCGAAGTCCAGCGTGCGCAGCGCCGCCCGGGCCGGCCGGCCCGTGGTCAGGCCGGAGGATTCCAGCACGGCCGCGAAGCCGGGCGTATCCGCGTAGTTCCGCCGATACAGCTCTATGGTGATGTTGCGCAGATCCTCGCTGTTCGGGCAGGCGGCCAGCGCCACGCAGGCCGCGTGCAACGCCTGCTTCGGGTGCGCGGCGACATCGATGTTCTCGAACACGACTGGCGCCAGCGTCGTGATGCGCTCGGACTGGCCCGCCTTCTCAAGCTCGCGGAAACACCACGCCAACTCGGCCAGTGGCAGCGTGCCGGCCTCCAGCAGCGCCAGGCAGCGCGCCTCAAAATCGTCAAACTTCCCGTTCCTGACCAGATCACTCAACCGCTGTGGCATCAGTCCCTCACAACACTCTCAATCTCAACTACCTGCGCAGCGCCCGACCGGCGCCTACGGTGCGTCGCTCTGATCCTCCGCCGACTCCTGCTGGCGCATATCGTCGCGCGCCCGCCGCTTCGCGCGAAGCAGACGCTCAGTATATGAGGCCTCGTCGGCGACCTGCTTCCCGCGCTTCGGCGGCACTACCACTGGCCGCTCCGCATCCCCGGCACCACCCAGCGTCCTGGCCAACTCATCCGCCGGCGGCAGAACCTCCAGCCCGCCCTCGCGCGCCGTGCCTTCGCCCGGACCGGTCGGCCCCGTCGCCTGCTCCTGTCGCCGCCCGCGCGCCCCCTTCAGTGTAGTCAGGACGGCGGCGGGCGCCTCGGCCGTCCGGCCGCGCCCGGCCATGTCCGCCAGGTACTCGCGCCCCTTGGCCGCCAACTCCTTGGGCCGCATGGCAATACGCCGAATGGCCACGTCCAGCAGGAACAGCAGTAACGCCCAACGCACCAGGTCTTCCCAGACCGAGGCCCGGGCCTGCACCGGCGCCAGCGCGCCCCGGTCCAGAGCGGCGCCCGGCTGCCCGCCGTCTAGCCGCCGGCCGCCCGTCCGGGCGCGCAGCTCGTCCAGCAAGGCCAGGTTAGGCCGCAGGTTGCGATATTCCGGAGAGTAGGCGACCGCAACCCCCGTCCGCAACATGCCGGAAGCGCTCACCTCCTGCAGTTCCCCGGTTGCCCCGCGCGCCCGCCCCGTCACGTCATACTTGAGGTTCAGCAGGTACGTTCCGCTGGCATCGATGTTGAACTCCGCCTCGTACCGTCCCGGGCCGATCTGCACAAGCTGAATCGGACGCGTTTCCTGGTCGGGGGCGATTAGCACGCCCTGGATATCCATGAAATCAATCACGTCGAAATTCGCGTCGCGCGCCTCCACGTGAATGCGGCCCTTATCGCCGCGCACCGACGTCGTGACGGCCAGGTCAGACGCCTCGGCCTGCCGCGCGCACCAGCGCAGCAGTTGCGCCCAGAACTTGCTGAATTGCGGCCACGCCACCCACTGCGAACCCCACTTGGACCACATGCCGCTCGTGAAGGCCACGGTCTTGCCCAGGCCGACATGCCAGTATGCCAGAAGCGGGTCGGTCAACTGCTCGGCCGGGCCGCCCGACGACTTCAACTCACGCACCAGCGGCACGCGCGCCAGCGGCTTGGCCGTCGTCAGCACGATGCCGTCCAGCACTGGCAACTCTGCACGCGTTAGCCCGGCCATCGTCTCCGGCAGAGCGCTGCGCAGCAGCGGCTGGAACGTCCGCTCGTCAATCAGCGAACGCTGCACGACCCGCGACTCTTTCACGAAAATCTGCGGAACCTTGCTGTAATCGTTCGCCCGATAGAACTGTCCGCCGGTGGAATCGGCAATGTCCCTCGCCAACCCCTCATTGATCCAGTGCCCACCGTAGCCGATCGCCACCGTCGAACACGTGATCTTGTTCTGCTTCATCGTGCGGATCAGGTCGTCTCGGGGCGGCGCGGGGTCGAAATCGGAGATGATGATCATGTGCTTGGCGGCCGCATCCGGGCGATTGATCAGCGCCTCCACGCCCGCGCGCATGATCTCGTCCAGATCCGGCATGTCGCCCATCTCCATCCGCAGAATCCGCTGAATGACGGCGGTCTTGTCGCCCACCGGCTGCAGCGGAACCGTCCAGTGACCCTCGCCGCCCATGCGATACTGCCACGACAGCACCCCGATCAGATCCCGGCTGCTCAGTGTCTTCACCGCCGCAATCGCGGCGCGCTCGCCGATGTAGTTGCCCTGCGGCACCTCGCAGGAATGCATCACCAGCACCAGCGCGCCCTTCGGCACCTGCTTGATGTTCTTCACGTCAAAGCGCACCGGCATGACCTGCTCGACCGGACTGCCCAGCCAGCCACCCGCCCCGAAGGCGTTATCCCCGCCCACCATCACCAATCCGCCGCCCAGTTGCTCCACGTAGGTCGCCAGGACACGGTGCTCCGCGGCGCTCAGGTCTCCCGCCGGAACGTTCGAGAGCACCACGGCCGAGTATTCCAGCAGCCGCACCTGATCCACCGGGTGTTCGCCGGCCACCTCCACATCGCAAACCAGTTGCTCGCGCTCCAGCGCGGTGGCCAGCAAATGCGCCGCCGGCGCCGGCCGCGCCAGATCCTCCGGCGTCGTGAGTACCAGCACACGGCTGAGCCCCGTAACCACGGTAAACGCCTGGCCTTCGTTGTTGGCGGCCACGGTGTCCATCA
>CAZYGM010000229.1:0-5226 GCA_964647015.1 uncultured Planctomycetales bacterium
AATCTGGACGAGGCGGTCGCGATCCGCGGGCTCAAGCGTTTCATGACCGAGCAGGAAGTGACCGTGCAGCTTCCGGAGATCCGCGACAGCGAGGAGAACGCGCGGCGCCGGATAGCCATCATCGGGGCCGGGCCGGCCGGCCTGTCGTGTGCCTACTTCCTCGCGCGGCTGGGCTATCGTCCCAAGGTGTTCGAGGCCGAATCGCAGCCGGGCGGGATGCTGATTCAGGCCATTCCGGCCTACCGCCTGCCGCGGGCCGAGTTGACACGTGAAATCCGCATGATCGAGCGGCTGGGGGTTGAGATCGAGCTTAACAAGCGGCTGGGCCGCGACTTCACCCTGGAAGGACTGCGGCAGCAAGGCTATGAGGCCGTCTTCCTGGGCGTGGGCGCCCCATACGGCAGCCGGCTGGGTATTCCGGGCGAGGAGGCTGAGGGCGTGGTCGATGCCCTGCGGTTCCTGCGCGAGTACAACATGACCGGCAAGACCTACGTCGGCAAGAATGTGGTCGTGATCGGCGGCGGCAACTCGGCCATCGATGCCGCCCGGTCGGCCATCCGCCTGGGTGCCGAGAAGGTGACCATTCTGTATCGCCGGACGCGGGCCGAGATGCCCGCGTTTGCGGAGGAGATCAACGAGGCCGAACACGAGGGTGTGCGCGTCGCCACGCTGGTGGCCCCGATCGAGGTGGTCGCTGAGAAGGGCCGCGTGACCGGGGTGAAGTGCCGCCACATGGTGCTGGGTGAGTTCGACCGCAGTGGTCGGCGTCGCCCGGTGGGGACTGACGAAGATGACTTCGTCGTTGCGGCGGACCAGGTTATCGCGGGCATCGGTCAGTCGCTGGACACGGGCGAGATCTTCAACGGGCTGTCGTTGAAGGTGAATCGCGGCGGGTTCATCGACGCCGACATTATAACCGGCCAGACGTCGGTGCCGTGGATCTATGCCGGCGGTGATTCGGTGCTGGGTCCGTGGTCGGTGGTGGGGGCGATCGAGGCCGGCGAGAAGGCGGCGGTCGCCATAGACAAGGCTTTCACGGGGACGGAGCACGCGTTCTGGCGCAGGGAGCGTCAGCCGGACACGTTCTTCGATCCGGACGCCGATCCGGTGCAGTATCCCCGAGCGAAGACGTCTCTGCTGCCGGTCAATCGGCGCAAGAACAACTTCCAGGAAGTCGAGCTGTCCTGGTCGGAGGCGGCGGCGCGGCGTGAGGCGAAGCGCTGCCTGCGGTGCGACTACCGGGCGCCGGCGAACGCGGACGACAAGGCTGTACACTGCGACAAGTAAGTCGCCCGAATGCCCAGAATGGAGCAGGCCGACCGCGGTCTGCCTACAGAGGAATAAGCAATGCCAAAACTGACGATTGACAACATCCCCGTCGAGGTGGCCGAGGGCACCAGCATCCTGGACGCCGCCCGGCAGATCGGCATTCGGATTCCGACGCTCTGCTATCTCAAGGATGTGCAGGCGATCGGCGCCTGCCGCGTGTGCACCGTGGAGGTCGAGGGCGCCCGGGCGTTGGTGGCCTCCTGTGCGATGCCGGCGGCCGAGGGCATGAAGGTCAAGACCAACACCCGGCGGGTTCGCGAGGCCCGGCGCACGGTGGTTGAGTTGCTGCTCTCCGAGCACGACGGCGACTGCCAGACGTGCGAGCGCAGCGAGGACTGCGAGTTGCAGGCGGTCGCGCGCGAGTTGGGCGTCAAGGAGATTAGTTACCCCGGCGCCAAGGCGGCGCGCTTCCGCGACACCAGCACGCCGGCCCTGACGCGCGACAGCGCCAAGTGCATCGTCTGTCGGCGCTGCGTGACCGTGTGCAACCAGGTGCAGGGCGTCGCCGCCCTGTGGGCCCAGAACCGCGGGTTCAACACCGTTATCGGGCCGGCCTTCTGCTCCAAGCTGGACGAGGTGGTGTGCGTGCAGTGCGGCCAGTGCGCTGCGGTTTGCCCGGTGGCCGCCATCACCGAAACCGACCACATGGCAGCCGTCTGGGAGGCCCTCGATGATCCGAACAAGCACGTGGTCGTCCAGACCGCCCCGGCCATCCGGGCCGCGCTGGGTGAGTGCTTCGGCTATCCGCCCGGCACACTGGTGACCGGCAAGATGACGGCCGCCCTCAGGCGCCTCGGGTTCAACGGCGTGTTCGACACCAACTTCGCCGCCGACCTGACGATCATGGAGGAGGGCACCGAGCTGCTGATGCGGCTCAAGCACGCGCTGACCGGCGGCAACGGCCATGGCGACGGGCATCACGCGCCCGGCCCGCTGCCGATGTTCACGAGCTGTTCGCCGGGCTGGATCAAGTTCCTCGAGCACTACTACCCGGACATGACGGACAACCTGTCGACCTGCAAGTCGCCGCAGCAGATGTTCGGCGCCGTGGCCAAGACCTATTACGCCGACAAGATCGGCAAGCGGGCCGAGGACATCTTCGTCGTGTCGGTCATGCCGTGCACGGCCAAGAAGTTCGAGTGCCAGCGGCCTGAGATGTTCGACAGCGGCGTGCAGGATGTTGACGCGGTCCTGACGACGCGCGAGCTGGGCCGCATGATCAAGCAGGCCGGCATTCGCTTCGAATTGCTGCCCGACGAGGAAATGGACGCGCCGCTCGGTCTGTCCACGGGCGCGGCGGATATCTTCGCCAACACCGGCGGCGTCATGGAGGCCGCGCTGCGCACGGCCTGGGAAATCGTCACGGGGCGCGAACTGCCGTTCGACAACCTGCACGTGCAGCCGATCGCCGGGCTGGACGGCGTCAAGGAGGCCGCGGCCAAGGTCAGCGGTGCCAAGCCGGAATGGTCCTTCCTCGAAGGCGCCACGCTCAAGGTGGCCGTCGCGCACGGCCTGGCCAATGCCCGCAAGGTGATCGAGCGCGTGCGCCGCGGCGAGGCCGAATACCACTTCATTGAAGTGATGACCTGCCCCGGCGGCTGCATCGGCGGCGGCGGCCAGCCGCGCATGACGGACAACAGCGTGCGCCTGGCCCGCATCCAGGCGATCTACCGCGAGGACGAGGGCCGGCCGCTGCGCAAGTCGCACGACAACCCGGCCATCAAAGCGATCTACAGCGAGTTTCTGGGCCACCCGCTCAGTGAGAAGTCGCACGAGCTGCTGCACACGAAGTACGTGGCCCGCAGCCGGGTCTGAGCAGACGGCCGCGGCGGATGCCGCGCCAGGCGTGATCCGGTGGAAGTGAATATGCGAAGCAGCGCCGGGCTGAACGTTCCGCGTTCAGCCCGGCGGTCGTTTACGGGGGACCCTGCTTAAGGCATCATCAGGAACATGAAGAAGCAGGCGAACAGGCCGACGGTTTCGGCGATACCCATGGCAATGATGGAGAAGACAAACGGCTTGCCCTCGCCATCGCTCATGGCCCGGATGCCGGCGGCGCCGATGCTCCCCTGCATCCAGGCACTGAACAGCTCGCCCAGCCCGCAGGCCAGACCGATGCTGAATAGCGCGCCGGCGTTGGCCGCCAGGAAGTTAGCGTCGTAGACCTGCCCCTTGAGCAGCGCCAGCATGAGCACGAAGCCATAGATGGTCTGGCTCAACGGCATGCCCGTCAGGGCGATGTAAAGGAAGTTCAGTCGCTTGCCTTCGCGGGCTTCCTTGGCCCAGGCGCCGGCAGCCGCCTGCCCGGCAGCCCCGATGCCCAGAGCGCTGCCCACGGCGCCCAGCCCCAGCGGCAAAGCGAATCCCAACTGGCCAAGCCATTCCATACCTGCGTCTCCTTCGCTGCAATTACCCTGTTCGGACCCGCGGGGCAAACGGAGCAAACGGATACCCGGCCCACTGCACTCCCGCGTTGCTGGAAAACTCCAGCATGTTCAAGCGTACGCCATGGGCGAAAATGGCGATGATACCCAACACGATGTTCAAGGCGTGGGCCAGCACCACGATCAGGACGGCCGCCGGCAGCAACCAGGGCGACGGGGCGCCCACCTGGTAGGCCAGGCCGTTGAACGCGCTGGCAATGTAGTAGCTCGCCAATCCCACCGCCATCAGACGAATGTAGCTGACCGTGTCGGAGAAAGTGCTGATCATCGGCAGAATGTTCGCCACCAGGCCCAGCCCGATGCGCTTGGCCGGGTTGCGGCTGGGGTGGCTGAACAGGACGACCAGCACCGCGCCGGCAATCAGCAGGCCGATCATCACGGGCGTCGGCATCCAGACCTGCTCCGGGAAGAACAGCATCCAGACCACGCCCAGCATGCCGGCCAGGAAGCCGCACCAGCCCACTTCCGCCAGGAACCGCAGAGACGGCGCCAGCCCCAGCGCCTGGCGCAGATGCGCCAGCACCAGGTGGGTGCCGCCGATCAGGAAGCTGGCCTGGATGATGATGTTGCGGGCGATCTCGTCGTCCGGGTTCCAGAGTACGCCGATGCCCAGCATGATGCGACCCAGCAGGGCCCAGAAACCGCCGCCCGCGCGCATTTCGGCCACGTCACCGAACCCGCCCGCAAAGGCGAGTTCCTTGGGCGTGATGCCGAAGACATTGCAGGTCAGCAGGCCCCAGACCAGGGTCACCGTGCCGAATACCAGAATCAGATTGGCGGCCTCCTCACTGACGGCGATAATGCGCCGCCGACACAGCAGCCCGATCAGCAGGAAGACCAGGCCATAGCCGGCATCGCCGAGCAGCATCGCCCCAAACAGCGGCAGGGCGAGCATGAAGAAGCCCGACAGGTCGAACTCGCGGTAGCCGGGGACCGTGCCGAGGATGTCGAACATGGCCCGGATCGGACGGGCCCAGCGGGGATAACGGATCAACGTGGGCGGATTCTCGTCCGGGTCGGGCGGCACGATTCTGACGGCGGCCACGAGCTCGCCCTGCGACAGATCGGCCCGCAGCGCGGGGGCCGCGTCGGCCGGCATCCAACCCTGCAATGCGAACAGATATTCATCGCTCAGGGACCCGCGCAGGGCCCGCACGTAGTCCGCCTGCTGTCGCAGCTCGGCCAGGTGCGCCTCAATCACGGGTCGCAGGTGCGCCAGTTGTCGCAGGTGCGCGGCGTCGTGCATCAGCGCCGCGTCGATCTCGGCCGCTTCGGCACGAATCGACGGCGCGTCGCGCGTCGGCGTCGGCAGCGGCTGGGCCTTTTTGGGCACGTGCACCTCGCGCCGCCGATCTATCGCCGCCACGAGCACCTTCTGCCCCGCGAGCGGCCCCAGCGGATGCACACACTCGGCCCGGACCTCATCGACCAGGTCTTCCGGCACGGCGAAGAA
>CAZYGM010000230.1:0-5125 GCA_964647015.1 uncultured Planctomycetales bacterium
CGATGCCACTGACGGCCGAGGCGTTTCCCGGTGCGGCGATGATCAAGTGGGAGTTCCCGGCGCGGGGTCGGCGGCGGGCGTTCACGTCGTACTGGTATGACGGCGGTCTGCGACCGCCACTGCCGCCCGAGTTGGAGGCGGGCCGGCGGCTGCCCGGCACGGGCAACCTGTTTGTGGGCACGAAGGGGAAGATGCTGATCTCCGGCGACTATCTGGACAGCCCGCGGCTGATACCGGAGTCGCGCATGCGTGATGTTGGCCGCCCGGCCCAGATGCTCGAGCGTTCGCCGGGTCAGGTGGCGGAGTGGGTCATGGCGGCGATGGGCGAGCGGCCGCTGGAGTATGCGCAGTCGAACTTCGGCTATTCAGGACCGTTCACCGAGGCAGTCCTGCTGGGGAATCTGGCGTTGCGGGTCGGGCGGCGGCTGGAATGGGACGGTCAGAACATGCGTATCACGAACGTGCCGGAGGCCAACGCGCTGCTGACCAAGGAGTACCGCGAGGGGTGGCGCTTCGGCGTGTAGTAGTGAATCCTGGCTCGCTACTCGTCCGAAGAGTGCAGTTCGTGCAGCACTTCGGCGCGACACTTCTTAAGCGTGGCGCCGAGGGTGACGAGCACCTGCTCGGCCGAGGTGCCCTTCTCGCGCAGCAGGCCGAGCAGCAAATGTTCGCTGCCGATCTTCGCGGACTCGAGCTGCTTGGCTTCCTCGATGGCCATCTCGATGACGCGGCGGTAGTTCGGCGAGCCGGGCAGCCGCCCGAATACCCAGGTGTCTTCCTTGGCGCGCTGGATGATCTCGTCGAGCGTCTGGCGCGCGCGCTTCTCCGTCACGCCGAGCTTCTTCAGGACGCGTGCCCCGATGCCGCCGTTGTGCCGCAGGATGGCGAGGAGGATATGCTCGGTGCCGACGAACTCCAGTTCGAACTCGTGGGCGATGTCGTTGGCCAGATCGACAATCGTGCGGGCGTCGGCGTCCAGATGTTGGTGCGGCATTTCGCGGTCCTTCGGTCAAAGCCAGTAGCGGCTCAGCCATTTATAACCCAGCGACAACAGGGCTACAAGAACGGTGAAGATCAGCGTGATCTTGAGCAATCGCAACCGGTGCCGCAACTCCCGATCACGCAATTCCGCCAACTGCTCATGCAGGCGGGTCATCTTGTCGTCGATGCGGCGCTCGATATGGTCGAGCTTGGCATCGACCCGGGCCTCGATCTCGTCCAGCTTGGCCGCTATGTAGCCGTCGGCCGCCCCGCGCAGGTGTTCGGTCACGTTGTGCAGCACCTTGGCCCGCCAGGCCGGCTGCTCCCCGCGTGCTTCGGGCTGGTCGGAACCCGGCGCAGCGTCCGGACCCGGCTCCGGCTCATCTTGCCACTGACCGAGCGTGACGGCCAGCAGGTCGCGCCCCAGGCGGCCGATGTGACGTGCCGCCCCCCGGACGAGGGCGCTGGTCTTGCGCCCCCGCTGCCGCGCCGGCTGGTCCGGTCGGTCGGACGACCCCTGGGCGTTCGTCGGCGACGGCTCTCTTGGCGGCGTGGTTTCTGCCATGCTTGCCTCAATCCGGCAGCAGCCGATGCAGCCACCATATCGTGAGCAGGGCGGCGAGCCAGACCGTGATTTGAGCCAGCTCGCCGGCCAGCGGCCGCAGCCGGAAGCTTACGAGCTGGTAGCCCAGGTAGGCGCGCAGCAGGCGGCGCTGGGGGTCGTCGCCGCGCAGCAGCACAACCGTACGCCAGGCAGTGCTCGCCAGCGCCAGGCAGGTGTAGACCAGCAGCGCTACAAACAGGGTCGTCCGAAACACGATGAAAGGGTCGGCGGTCAACATGACGCGGTCATCCGGCCAGCGCGCCGGGCAGACCCTCGAACAGGGCGGACCCGACGCGAATCAGTGTGGCGCCCTCCTCGACCGCCACGCCGTAGTCCTGGCTCATGCCCATGGACAGCTCGGTGCAGTCCGACTCGAGCGTGCCGTTGCCGCGCAGACGCTCCGACAGCTCGCGCAGCCGGGCGAAGTGCGGGCGGGCATGCTCGGGATCAGGGTCGAACGGCGCCATGGTCATCAGTCCGCGCAGCCGCACGTGTGACAGCGGCCGCAGGGCCTCCAGCAGCGCCGGCAGGTCGGCCGGGGTTGCGCCGAACTTGCTCTGCTCGCCCGACACGTTGACCTCGATGAGTCCTGCGACCGGGGTGGCGAGATTCGCGGCGACCTTGTCGAGCTCGGCCGCCAGCCGCGGGGAGTCGATCGAGTGGATGAAGCGTGTGTGCTGCAGGACGGCCCGCACCTTGTTGCGCTGGAGGTGGCCGATCATGTGCCAGCGGGGCGTGGCGACGGCGGACACCGCCGGAGTACCCCAGCGAGAGTCCTGCGCAGAGTCGTCGAAGCAGGCCCCCAGGGCGGCGGCGCGCGCCGTCAGTTGCTGCACTCGGTTCTCCCCGATTTCCCCGACGCCCAGCGCCAGCAGGGCCCGGATAATCGGCAGGTCAACCGACTTGGTGACGGCGACGAGTCGCACTTGGTCCGAAGGGCGCCCGGCGCGCTGACAGGCGGCGTTTACCACCTCCCGGACGCGTTGCACGCTGGTTCGCAAGGGCTCCACGTATGCGCGGTCCGCCACGGTTCTTCATCCTGCGAGAATCTGCGCCGCGCTGTTCCCGTCTGATGGAGTCGGCGCGGCAGTCATTCTATACTGTGCCGACATGTTCGACACGACGTTTATCTGGCCGCTGGTGCGCAGCCTGACGACCGACCCGCCGCTGGTCGTGGTTGTCGAGCTGGTGCTCATCGGTCTTTCGGTCAACTGGTGCGCAAGCGTATTGCAGGGTACGCGCGGCACGCGGCCGCTGCGGGGCCTCCTAACCGTCCTGGTGGTGGCGGCTCTGGTGGTAAACGTCCTCGCGCAGCGCTCCGGCTGGGAGCGCCTGTCACTGTTGTACGGCTACTTCCTGTTCGGCCTGGCCTTCGTGGCCCTGGTCGCGTTTCAGCCCGAGTTGCGGCGTGCGGTTATCCGCGCCGGCGATGTGCGCTTCCTGCGCCGCGGCACACCACAGTCGCGCGTCATTCGCGCCCTGGTACAGGCCGCCCGCTACCTCGCGCGCAATCGCTATGGCGGACTGATTGCCATTCAGCGGGCGGTTGACCTGAGCGGCTGGGCCGAGAAGGGCACGATTCTGAACGCGGACGTCTCCGCCAACCTGCTGAGCTCGATATTCTTTCCGAACAACCCGCTCCATGATCTTGGCGTGATTATCTCCGGCAAGCGTGTCCTGGCGGCCAATTGTCAGTTCCCGGCGGCCGAGAGCGACGAGGTGGACGCGCCGGTCGGCAGCCGGCACCTGGCCGCGGTGGGGATGAGTTACGAGTCCGACGCTTTGGTCCTGGTTGTCTCCGAGGAGACGGGCACCATCTCGCTGGCCGACAACGGCAAGCTCACGCGTTTCCTTTCCCTGGACGATCTGGCGGACGAGTTGACGGCGCGGCTTAGCGGACAGGCGCGCAAGTCGCCCGGCGAGGGGGGGGCGGGCCTGTCGCCCCTGCGGCATGTCTGGGGATTCGCCCGGCGGGCGCTGGTCGTCATCCCGCTCACGCTGATTGTGTGGATGGTGGCCAACCAGGCCAGCCAAGCGGAGATCGACGGTGTGGACGTGGAGCTCACGTTGCGCCTCAACGTGCCCGGCCAGATTGTGGACGTTGTGCAGCCGCCAGACCGACGCTTGAAGGCCAAATTCCAGGGTTCAACCCGCGCGATCGAGCAACTGCGCGAGCGCACGCGCACGCGACCGCTGCAGGTGGACTGGGCCCTCTCGGAGAGTGACTTGGCTGGCCCGCGCCGCCGCCGTGCGCTTGAGCTGCTCAACGATCTCCCGGATATCAGTCGGCTGCGCGTCTCGGCGATTGAAGTTCGGCCGCAGGAAATGACTTTTGAGGTGGATGAACTGGTGACCGCCACCATGGGCGTGGCATTGGACACTGGTGCGGTTAGCGTGGCGAACGAGCGCTTCGAGCCTGCCCAGGTGCGCGTGACCATGAGGGGGCGGCACCTGGACGCGCAGGCCGGCGGCCTGCCGCGATCGCAATGGTTCGTGGTTCTGCCGCTCAAGGACCGCCTGCGTGGCGTGTTGCCGGGAGAGCAGGTGTCGGGCGCATTCCCGGTTCCGGACCAGGTCGGTGGGTTTCCTGTAGTAAGTAAGGATCCCAGGGACGTTTACGTCTCGTTAATTGTCGCGGGTCAAAGGGTAACCGCCGCGCTGACCCAGATTCCGGTTTACCTGTTCGTCAGCCCGGAGTTGGTTGAGGCGTATGAAGTCGAGCGCGTTGATCCACAGGAGTGGCTGATCGAGGTGGAGGTGGAAGGCGAGGCTGGCTTAGTTAACGCTTTGCGGGCTAGGGACTTGCGCGCGTACGTGGCGGTCACCAGTGATCAACTGACAGCCGCCCCGGTGCTGCGGGTCGAGGTCCAGTTCGATACGCCGCCCGGCATCAGGGTAGTCAGCAAGAGTCCTCTCGTTCAACTGCAGGTGTACCGGCGGGAAGGGCGTTCGCCGTAATGTCCATGCCGACCGCCCATAAGCCGCCGGAGATTCTGCTGCTCGACGATTGCCTCGTGGTGATCGACAAGCCGGCAGGCGTGCCGTCCGTTCCGGGTCACGGGGCGGGCCCTTCGGTAGTCGATCTGCTGCGCCGCAGTCCTGGTCTGGGCCCGGACGAGCCGCTGCGCGTGGTGCACCGGCTGGACAAGGACGCGACCGGCGTGCTGATTTACGCCCGGACGCTGGAGGGGCAGCGCGGCTTGGTGGTCCAGTTCATGGAACGGCGAGTGGAGAAAGTCTACTGGGCCCTGGTTAGAGGGTATGTCCCGCAAGATGGTGAGGTCGATTTGCCGCTGCGGTTTCACCCACGAAAGAACCGGGTGGTCGTTTCCACACAGCGTGGGCAGGAAGCCCTGACACGATACCGCGTGGAGCGGCGGGTAGCCGGTCACACATTGCTGGAATGCCGACCGGTGACCGGGCGGACGCACCAGATCCGGGCGCATCTGGCCGCGATCGGCTTTCCGCTGAGCGTGGACCCGCTGTACGGCGGCAGCCAGGCGCTCCTGTTGTCACATTACAAGTCAGACTATAAGGTAA
>CAZYGM010000231.1:0-5035 GCA_964647015.1 uncultured Planctomycetales bacterium
TGTTTTTGCGGTTGCTGCGCCCGGCGCAGTGGTCCAAGAATCTCTTCCTCTTCGCTGGCCTAGTCTTCGGCCACAAGCTGACCGATCTCCCCAGCGTAGCGGCGGCCGTGCTCGGCTTCGTCTGCTTCACGCTGCTGAGCAGTGCCGTCTACGTCTTCAACGACATTCGTGACCGCGACGACGATCGTCTCCATCCGCGCAAGCGCCTGCGCCCCATCGCGGCCGGCCAGATCAGCCCCCAGAACGCCGCCCTTTTCGCCGCGCTGCTGCTGGCCCTGGGCCTGGCGGCCAGTTGGGTACTCAGCCCGCGATTCTTCGCGGTCGGCGCTGCTTACATAGCGCTCCAATCGGCCTACACGTTCGGCGTGAAGCACGTGGTCCTGCTGGACGTAATCAGCATCGGCCTGGGCTTCGTGCTGCGCGCCGTCGCCGGAGCCGTGGCCGTCGACGTCGAAATCTCGCACTGGCTGGTCGTCTGCACGTTCACACTCTGCCTCTTCATGGGCTTCAGCAAGCGCCGTTGCGAGTTGAACACGCTCGGCGAGAACAGCAATGACGACCCCGGCCGCCACCGCCGCACGCTGTCGGCTTACACCCCCGATTTGCTGAACCACTTCACGACGCTGACCGCCGGCATCGCCGTGCTCAGCTTCCTGCTGTACGCGACCGACGTTCGAACGGTGCGCGAATTCGGCTCGAATTACCTGGTGTATACGCTGCCGATCGTGGTGTACGCCGTCTTTCGCTTCGCCTACCTGGTCGAGCATGGGCGTGTGGACGGACCCACCGATGTCCTTATGCGTGACCGGCCGTTCCAGGTGGCCATACTGACATGGGTCCTGGCCGCGATTGCGATCGTCTACGGACCGCTCGCCGATTGACGCGCCGCTCCCGTGGTGCCGACCTCACCGGGCCCGGGCCCGGCACAACGGAGCCACATCCGCAGCAAAACGCCGGGCCGCCTCCGCCACGCAGGCGTGCCAGTCGTCCCCGAACCGCTCGGCATACTCCGGCTGTGAGAACGCGTAGATCACGGAGCGCGACGCGTTCACCACCGCCCCGCTCCCGTCCGACCGAAAACACGGCTGACAGGCCGCCGCCCCAGCGCCCTGGGCGCCGTAGCCCGGCACCAGCAACGGCGTGTTCGGCAACTCCGCACGCAGAGCAGCCGTGCTCTTTGCATCCTTGGGGGCGACAACCGCGCCGACACACGAGAGCCCGCTGTGGCCGAGCAGATCCGCAGCCGCACCCCAACGCCGCACGAGTCCCCCCATGAACTCGTAGAACCGGGCCGCGCCGCCGAACTCGTGCACCTCGTCCGCACCCGGGTCGGATGGCCGCACCAGCACGAAGACGCCGCGACCATACTCGCACGCCGCCTCAATGAACGGCCGAACCGCGTTCTCGCCCAGGTAGCCCGCCAGCGTGACAGCATCAGCCACGCCGGCCGGATCCACATCCGCGAAGGCCGGATCCGCCAGGTGGCCCTGCGCGTAGAGCCGGGCAGTCGAGCCGATGTCGCCGCGCTTGATATCGCCGATGACCAACAAGCCCAACTCGTGCGCTACCGCTATCAGCCGGTGGTACACCCGCACGCCGGCGTCGCCGAGGGCCTCGAAGAAGGCCGAGTTGATCTTGACCGCCGGCACGACCGGCGCCACCGCCGCCAGCACGCCCCGGCCGAACACCTCCACGGCCGCCGCTGCGGCCGAGCGTGTCGTCGCCGCGGCGCGCAAAGCCCCCGGCAGCAGCTCGACCACCGGGTCCAGACCCACCACGGCCGGCGTGCCGCGCACCGCAATCGCGGCCGTCAGCCGATCAGCAAAATGCTCCCGCACGTCCACCTCCTGCGTACCGTCAGCCAAACGGAGAGGCTCACAGCTCGGGACGGCGCGCCCGGTCCAGCCAGTCGAGCACCTGCTCCGCGTGGCCGTCCGGCCGCACGCCCTCGAAGACCTGCGTAATGATACCATCCTCGTCGATGATGAACGTCGTGCGCTTGATGCCCGTGCGCATGGTCCCATCGGCACTGTCGCGCGCCCCCCAGACGCCGTAACGCTCGGCCACCGCGTGGCTCTCGTCAGACAACAACGGGAACGCCAACCCATACTTCTCCGCGAAGCGGGTGTGACTGCCCGGACCATCCGGCGATATCCCCAGAACCGCGACATTGCGGCCGTGAAACGCGCCATACTGGTCGCGGAAACCACAGGCCTCACGCGTGCAGCCCGGCGTCTCGTCGCGTGGATAGAAGAACAGAACGACCTGCTGACCGCGGTACGATGCCAGCGTATGCGTCTGACCACTGCCATCCGGCAGGGCGAAGTCCGGCGCCGGCGTCCCGATCGCCAGGGGGTGCGTCACCGGCCCCGGCAACGGCGGCTCAGCGGGCTCGTCCGGCACCAGGCGCGGCTCCACATCGAAGTCATCCACGTCGAACAGCGTCGGCCCCGGCCGGCCGTTCGGGTCGAACATCTCGAAACCGCCGCCAGCAGTACCAGGCTCAACATCGATCACCGGAGCCGAGCCGCCCACCGGCTCTTCGATCGGCGGCGGCGGAACGACCCGCGGCTCGACGACAACGGGCGTCGGCTGTTTGCGGGTGGCGGGCTTCTTCTTCGCAGCCACGCCGGCGGGCTTCCGCATGGCCTTCACGGTGCCCTGCTTGCCGGCGGCCTTGGAGGCCGGCCGGGCGGTCTTCTTCACTGTCGCCTTCTTCTTCGGCGCGGCCTTCTTGACCTTCGCCTTGGCCGACTTCAGCCGGGCAGCCGACTTCGCGGCAGTGCGCTTGGCCTTCTTCACCACCTTCTTGATGGCTTTCTTGACGGCCCGCTTGCCCGCCGCCTTCTTCGTGGCCGTGCGCACAACCTTCCGCGCGGCTGCTTTCACGGTCTTCTTTCGCGCGGCCTTGCCGGCCGGCTTGGCCTTGCTCTTCACACCACCCGCCTTCTTTGTCTGCTTGCGGCCGGCCGTCTTCTTCGTCGCCATGACGCACCCTCACTGGCACCGTTCGAACACGCTGATGTGACACGATTCAGCAATTGCCTACTCAGGGAACTGCTGACCACTTGCCCAGACCCGGTGACTGATTAGGCCTCGAACTGCTAGCGCTCTACCAAGGCAACCACTATCGGCCACTACCGAGGCACCTGCATCATAAACCCGATCGTCCCGTTCCGCGACCCGCAGCAGTCAGGATGTGCCGACGTCGGCCACCTCACGCGGCACCGGTGTGGGCAAGAGCAATGCCGCGCGGGCGCTCACGACTCCTCCCGCAACTGCCGGAACAAGGCCACCAGCACCGGCCGCGGAATGTCAGCCAGACCCTCCGGCGGAATCTCGTCCGAAACAAGCCGCCCGATGACGTCCTCAGCCAGCGGCAGGTCGCGTCGAATTTCCTGTGCCAACTCCTCGCCCCGCGCCAGGTCTCCGTCCGCCATGTGCCGCGCGTACTGAACCAGCATTTCCTCCATCGCGATCCGATCCAGCCGCGCGTCCCCTTGCGGCGTCGGTACCGCTCGCCGCTCCGCAGCCGACTCCGGCGGCAACTCACGGTCGCGCATGATATCCGACACCAAGCCTCGTGTTTCGGCGAGCAGCTTCTCCTGTTCCCGCTGATCCTTCTCGTCCACGGGAGCAAGGGGAATCACGTCGAGCTGCTCGTCGGGTGTCGGAATGTAGACGCTCTGGTGACAACCCGGGCATTTGCCCTGCCGGCCGGCGTGCTCATCGCCCGCGCGCACCAGCTTGCCGCAATGTTCGCAGTGAAACTCTATCGGCATGGCCATTCTCCTTCACGCCCGCGCAGCCCGCGAGCAGCCGGCGCCACGCCCCGACCGTTTCCGCGCGCCGCCGGGCACCCGGCAGATGCTCTCAGCCAGCCACCGCATTCTAGACAACCAAGCCGCACGTAACACCCCCCCGTATCAGCTCGACCGCCCCGGCCGCGCCCGGAACAACAGGCGGATCGGAATCTCCTTGAACGGCAGCAGTTCGCGCAGCCGTCTCTCCATGTACCGACGGTAGTTCTCTCCCACCAACGCCGGATCGTTGCAGAACATCACGATGGTGGGCGGACACACCGCCACCTGCGTGGCGTAGTACACCTTCACCGGCTTGGTGCCGCGTTTGGCGGACGGCCCGCGCTCTTGCAGAATCAGCTCCAGGGCCTGGTTGAGCTGTCCGGTGCCGACGCGCGTCTGTGCCTGCTGGTGGAGGCTGAAGGCCACGTTCAGGGCCGCGTCAACCTTCTTGCCCGTCAGGGCCGTCATAAACGTGATCGGCGCGTACGGCAGCGCCGGAATCACTCGCGTGAGGTAGTCGGCATAGTCGGCGGTGGTCGCGCGATCGCGCGCCAAGTCCCACTTGTTTATGGCCAGGACCACCGGCCGATGCTCGTCCAGCACCGCCCGAATCAGCTTCAGGTCCACCTCCGCTACCGCCACGGTCGCATCAATCAGGACCATCACGACGTCCGCCCGCCGGATCGAGCGCAACGCCCGCGAGTAAGAGTAGAACTCCACGTCGTTCATCTGGCTGCGCTTACGAACACCAGCGGTGTCGATCGCGATGAACTGCCGCCCGTCCCGTTCGAACTGCACGTCAACGGCGTCGCGGGTGGTTCCCGGAATCTCGCTGACGATCATCCGCTCCTCCCCCGCTAACTGGTTCACGAGCGTGCTCTTGCCCGCGTTCCGCTTCCCCACAATCGCCAGCTTCATCACGGGCGCCGCGGGCGCCGTATCCGCGGATGCGCCCAATGCGCCGACGATGCGATCCAGCAGAGCATCCCGCCCACGCCCGTGCAGTGCCGACACGCACAGCGGCTCACCGAATCCCAGCTTCATGAACTCGGCTGCCTGCGGTTCGTGCACCGGGTCATCAACCTTGTTGACCACCGGAATCACCGGCTTGCCCAGCCGGCGCAATTGCTCGGCCACCGCCACGTCCAGCGGCATCAGCCCGTCACCCACGTCGGCCACGAAGACGATCAGGTCGGCCCGCGTCATCGCGTAGCGAATCTGCCCCTCCACGT
>CAZYGM010000232.1:0-4945 GCA_964647015.1 uncultured Planctomycetales bacterium
CCCGGCCGGCAATATGGGCCGCCCAACCGGAAGAGATGGCGCAACCCCCGCAGCCGGACAGGGGAATTCTACTCACCGCCGGCTGGCCAACCCCGGGCACCCACGGCTTGCCCCCCGAGCAAAGAGCTACGGACCCTCAGCGCCCGCGCCCGACTCCTGCCGCAACCGGGCCAGTTCCGCCTCGAGCTGTGGCCCCTCCGTCATCCAGCGCTCGCTGGCCGCCACCAGCGGCTGATAAACTCGCTCGACAACCAGCCGCAGGTGTTCCAATGATCCGAAACGCTGGTCGAAATCGAGTGGTTTCTGCTCCGGCTCGTCGGCCGGTATCGTGAACTTCAGCCCTTCGGCTCGCAGCTTCTGGTCGATAACCTCGCGGGTAGCGGCCCGCTCCGCCCGCGTCCGCATGCCGGCCGCAACTGCAGCGCACTCCTGCGAAGCTTCCGGGTCACCAACGAGACAGCGCCAGTGCACCAACCAATGGACCGGTGCGGCAGCCGCTGCCGCGCCGTCGAGTCGTTCCGCCAGGCCACGATACTCGCTCCGCACGCGCTCCATGACACGATATTGGGACGGAACGGCGGCCCGCGCGGCCAGGCGAAGCTGCGCCAGGTCCGCCTCAATCTGGTTAATCCGCTCCGCGGCCATTGGCGCACCGCCGGAGTCCGCGGCCGCAACCGAAGCAGTAGCACCGGTCGGCCACGCCTCCGGGCTCACCGCCGTCTCAGCCGACGAGCGGATGCGGACGGACGCAACCACCCACTGCGTATCCACCAGCTTGAGTTGAAACACGAAGTCCAGCGTCAGCGGCGCGCCCGCGGGGCCCTCAACGCGCATAACCGCCGGCACGCGCGCCCCCTCCCGCCCAATCGTCAGCCCCAGAATCCGGCAATCCAGCTTGGCCACCGGCAACGGCGCGCTGACCCGCGCGGCCTCCTCCGAGGCCAGCAGTCGGCGGAGTTCCTCCGCGTCGCCCCGCTCCAGCGCGCCGACGAAGGCCGCCACCGCCGAGCGCACTTCTTGCGCCCCGGCCGGTTCGGGCCCGTTGGCGAGCGCCGTCTCCACCTGCCGGCGCGCCTCCCCGGGCGGCGCCAAGTCGAGCGGCGTCCGCCCGTACGCGTCCGCCGCCAGCGGATCCGCCCCTTTCTTCAGCAAGGCCGCGACCATCCGATCACTGCCGGCCAGGCAGGCACCGTGGAGCGGCGTCAGGCCGAGATCGTCGGCCGCGCTGGCATCCAGTCCGTGGAACAGCAGCGTATCAACGGTATCAACCTGGCCGGCGAGCGCTGCGAGGTGCAGCGGCGTCAGGCCAAGCTCGTCGCGGACGTTCAAACTGGCACCGGCGCGGACCAGCAGCCCCAGCGTCTCGCAATGCCCGTTCGCCGCCGCAATGTGCATGGCAGTTCGCCCGGCCGCCCCACGGGCGTCGAGCTGCGCCCTCTCACCCAGCATGAACCGCACGACCGCCGTGTAACCCTGCGCGGCCGCCTTGAGCATCGTCGCCTCCAGGTCAAGCCGGCCCTGCGACAGCAGTCTCACGGCGCCCATCAACTCGTGAAACTCGGCATCGTCCGGCAGCCGCGCGCGGTCCTGCTCGGACAGGTCCAGCGTTGGAGTCCCGTCAGTTCGGTCCTGGGCCCAAGCCTGTCCGCTGCCGGCCAGGGCCAGCCCGACCGCCAACCAGGCAGTCACCCAACTCCGCAGTTCCCTCATCTCGTTCTCCAATGCACTCCCGGACCCGCGTGTGGCCGCCGGCGGCGACCACGACCATCCCAAAGATTCTCGCGCCCCTGCCAGCCAAAGGCAAGCCGGCCGGCACACCGGCACAAGCGGCCCGGCGGTGGTCCCTTCACGCCCATCCGTTTCTCCCTTAAGATCGTATTGTTAGGCGCGCCCGGGGTTCCGGGCCGCCCTGGTAATTGCCCGGTCAATGGTATGACCGGGCCGCCTGGAGGCAGGCGGAAGTGCACAGGTTCGCCGTTTATCACGCTGGCAAGCCGACCATCCCGTCAGGGACACGCGGCGCGCACCTGATCGGCAACGACGGCATTCCGATCCGTGGTGACATCGACGTCGTTAACGACGAGTTTCACTGCGCTGCGCGCATGCGCGACCCGTTCGGCCTCTCCCTGCTCTGGCCGGTCTCCGGCTTCGGCAGTGTCCAACTTGAAACCACGCGTCTACCGGTCCGGGACAAGCCCTACCTGCTGAACCTTGAGCTGGCCCGCCACCGCCTCATGCGCATCACACTCAAGCGTGAGGAGTGGGGCCTCTTCGACTACCACGGCCTCGATGAGATATCAGCCCAGATTGACCAAGCACGCGACCTGTTCATCCAGGCCCTCTCAGCGGGCGACGACTTCGCCGCCGCCGCGCCCCTCGCCGACGAGGCCCTGCGGATCGCCCTCGAGGCCAGCGAGCGCATTTCGCGCTTTCACGCCGATGTCTTCCTGAACCGCAGACAGCAGAGCGGCGGGTTCAACCGCGATTTCATCGGGGCCGCGGTGTCGCCGCACGCGCCACCCACCGCCCTCTCGCCCGAAGTCTGCAAACTCGTCGACTTCATCCGCGTGCCATTCGTGTGGCGCGAAACCCAGCCGGCTGAGCAGAAGTTCAACTTCGACCATACCGACGCCTGGGTCAAGGCCTGCTCCGGGGCCAAGCTGCCGCTGCGCGGCGGCCCGCTGCTCAACTTCGGCGTCCGTAGCGTCCCAGACTGGATGTACATCTGGGAGAATGACTTCGACACCATCATCGAGTACGCCCGCCAGCACATCCAACGCTGTGTCAAACGCTACTCCCGACAGGTCAGCACCTGGATCGTCGCCAGCGGCCTGCACGCCGACACGGTCTTCTCCTTCAACTTCGAACAGATCATGGAGCTGACGCGCATGGCGGCCGCCACCGCCCGCGACCTTGCCCCGCGCGCCCAGATCGTGATCGACCTTACTCAGCCCTGGGGCGAGTACTCCGCCCGTAACCAGCGCACCGTGCCCCCGCTGCTCTTCGCCGACATGGCCGTGCAGAGCGGCATACCTTTTGACGCCTTCGGACTCCAATTCCTCTTCGGCCTCAGCGCCGAGGGCTACCGCCTGCGCGATCTGCTCCAGATCAGCGCCCTGATCGACAAGCTCGCCAATCTCGGCAAGACCCTCCACATAACCGCGGTCGCCGTCCCCTCAGCGGCTGACGTCGGCGGCGACGAAACCGGCGGTGGAATCTGGCACGAACCCTGGTCCGCCCAAACCCAGGCTGACTGGCTCAGCGCCTTCTGTGAGATCGCCCTCTCAAAGCCCTATGTCGACAGCGTCTGCCTCGAATCGCTGGCCGACAACGGCAACAGCCCTATCCCAACCGGCGGCGTGCTCAACGCGGATTTCACGCCCAAGGCCGCCTTTGGCCGCCTAGCCGAACTCGTCAAGCGCCTCCAGAACCCCGCTGCGCCATGAGTGTCCGCGCTACCAACGGCAGGCCACGCTACCGCCCAGACCTCGGAATCGGCCTCGCGCTACTGGCTCTGCACCTGCTCACGCTTACCCGGCTTCCTTTCGCAGAGCCGGCGCCCACCGTCGATCCCGGCCAAGCCGGCTTGCGCATCAACCCCAACCACGCCCACCTACACGAACTCGCACTGCTGCCTGGCATTGGGCCCGTACGCGCCCAACGCATCATCGCCTTCCGGCAGAATCAGAGCGCCGACCTGGCGTTCCGCTCCGCTGATGACCTGGCCGCCGTCCGCGGCATCGGTCCCGCCACCGTCGCGAAGATCAGTCCGTTTCTCTGCTTTGATCCGCCCCCCAGTGCTTCCCCGGCGAGGCAGCCATGACCATTCCGCCCCTGCCGCTGATATTCCGTCCAATCTTCAAGCCCAAACCGTGGGGCGGCCGCTCCCTTGAAGCCCTGTACAACAAGCCACTCCCACCAAATGAAGACATCGGCGAGTCCTGGGAACTCGTCAGCCTGCCGGACAACGAGTCCGTGGTTGCCGCCGGGCCACTCGCCGGCAAAACCCTCGCCGCCCTGGTCGACGCCTGGGACGACGACCTGCTCGGCCACGCCCAACTCATCGACGACCGCTTCCCCCTGCTCATCAAGTTTCTCGACGCCCGCGAGAACCTGAGCGTCCAGGTGCACCCCAAGCCACCGGATGAAGACGGCACGACGTTCACCGCGGGCGTCAAGCACGAGGCCTGGTACATCCTGAGCGCCGTCCCCGGCGCCACACTCTTCATCGGCGCCAATCCGGGTGTCGGCCTGGCCGATCTGGCTCGTGCCGCTGATACCCCGGGGCTGGCTGACCTCATCCGCGCACGCCTGGCCCGGCCTGGAGACTGCTTCTACCTGCCCAGCGGAGTAATCCACGCCCTGGGCGCCGGCCTCGTCGTCGCGGAGGTCCAGACTCCTTCGGATACCACCTACCGCCTCTACGATTGGGATCGCGTCGGCCCGGACGGCCATCCGCGCGACCTGCACATCGACGCGGCCTTGGCCAACATACGCCTCGATGTCCCCGAACACGAGATCGTCCAGCCCCGCCATGCAGTCCAGAACTCGTGGCCCGGCGCAGCCCGCCTGGCCACCTGCGAGCGCTTCACTATCGAGGACCTCACTATCGCGCCCTGCGAAGACGCGCCGCTGCCAGAACGCTCACTGGCGGTCTGGGTTGTCCTAGCCGGCTGCGGCGTCCTCGAGCGCAGCCGGTTCGAATGCCCCTTCCGGCCGGGCGATGTCGTTCTCATCCCCGCCAACCATAGCGACACCCGCGTAACAACCCCCGCCGGCTGTCACCTCCTGACCGTCGCCGTCCCCCATACGCGCTAGTCCCGACCGGGCCACCGCACTGGTGGCACAAGTCCCTGGAATCGCCTATATTATCACGTCGTTGTTGATACGATTGGCTGAACTGTGCAAGGGAGTACTCTCATGAACAGGTGGCGGCGCGCAGCCG
>CAZYGM010000233.1:0-4855 GCA_964647015.1 uncultured Planctomycetales bacterium
CCGACGACCCGGTCAGCCAATGCTCGAAGACCTCGGCCGGAGTCGCGTAGCCGCGCGCAATGCTCTCGCCGATCAGCACGTGGTCGTACCCGGCGGCACTTGCACGCTGCCCCAGCGTCACGCCGGTGCTGGGATTACAGTGCGAGAAGCACGCGTAGTCGATCAGCTTGCAGGCGAAGTCGCCGGCCTGGGCTTCCAGCGCGGCGTTCAGTACCAACGGAGCAAGGCCGCGCGCGCTGCGCTCCGCGTTGATCAGGTCAATCAGCTCATCGGCCCAGGCGTTCGCGTTCGGCGGCACGAGGCAGGCGGCCACGAACTGCTGCGGGCGGCCGAACTCCAGGGCCCAGTAGAGCCCGTCAGTGCCGCCGGCCTGGATGCCCACACCCACTTCCGTGAAACGCACGTCGAGAATGGCCTCGCGGTGCCCGGCCGTGCTGGCCATCCAGGCGCTGACCGCCTCGGCCGGACTGTCGTGCCCGGACGCCAGGTTCTCGCCGACAATCGTGCCATTATATCCGAATTCGATCGAGCGATCGCGCAGCGTCGTGCCCGTGCAGGGATTGACATGCGCCACGAAGTCGCACTCGATCATCTCGCAGGCGTACTGATTCGCCTGGTCCTCGAGCGCCTGGTTGCGGACCAGCGGCGGCACATTGTGTGCCGCGCGTTCCTGGTTGAGCAGCTTCAGCGTTTCCGCCCGCCACGTGGTACCCTGAGCCGGCTCCGCGCAGGTTCGCGTTGACCGCGCCTGCTGGTCAGCATCAAGACCCGCTGGATCCGTCCCGATTCCGGGGCAGGCCCCCAACGAACACAACGCCAGCCCCGCCATATAGACCATCCTGCGAAGCTGCCTCACGCGCGTACCACTTGCCCACGTGCCACGTTTCCCCTTCACGCCTCATCCTCCCATAACAAGCCGCCGGACAGCACCAACCGAAGTGTCGACGCCGCGCAAGCTGCCAACTACCCACCCGCACGAACCTGCCGATCCGCCTCCCTGCCGCCAAGCTTCGCCAGCACTTCGTCAAACAGCAGCCCATTCGTGGCCAGGGCCTCGCTGGCCAAATGAGTCGGCCGCCCGGACCAGTCCGTGAAGCTGCCGCCGGCCTCGGTCACAATCGGCAGCAGGGCCGCGTTGTCCCACACGCTCATCAGCGGATCCAACACAATCTCGACACGCCCAGTCGCCAAACAGGCGTAGCCATACGCGTCGGCCCAGCCTCGGTCTGCGCGGCACGCCCGACGGAGCCGGTCGTAGACGTCCAGGCAGCCCCGCTGCTCGAACAGCTTCGTGCTGGTCGCCGACAGGCGCGCCTCCGCCAACTCGGCCACGTTCGATACATGCACCCGCCGCCCGTCCTGCCAACAGCCCAGCCCGCGGGCGGCATACACCGTCTCACCCAGGGCCGGCAGATGAATCACACCCGCCAGCATCTCCCCTTCCCACTCAAAGCCCACCAGCACGCTGTAGAGCGGTACGCCGCTGATAAACGAGAACGTGCCGTCGATCGGGTCGATGATCCAGCGCGCCGGCGTCGCCCCAGGCTTCTCGCCAAACTCCTCGCCGAGAATTCCGTGCCGCGGATAGGCCGAGGCAATGCGGCTGCGCAGGCGCTCCTCAGCGCCGCGGTCAGCCACGGTCACGGGCGAGTTATCGGCCTTCAGCTCGTACGATACGTTCGAGTTGAAATGCGCCAGTGTGAAGGCGCCGGCCATCTGGGCCGCCTCCACGGCGAAATCAAGCACATCGCGAAGCTCCGGGGCGTCCATCGCAGTTCCTCCCGATTTGAACGCCTGAGCCGACCGAGCACGGTTGCCCGGTGACCACCCACCCTACGCTAACGCAGCCGTTCGGCGTCGTGGTCGTACCAGAACATCTGCTTGCTGATGCGCCCGTCACTCTCCATCAGCGCCCAGGGCGGCGTAACAGCAGCGCTAACCGGCAGCAGCAGCCAGTTAACCGTGAAGCGGGCCAACCCGTACGGAAACGCCACGTAATCCTCCCAACCGAGGCGATAGACATTGTGCGGGTGGGTCTCGTCCGTGCGGCCGTGGCTCTTCTCGACGAAGGGATCTTCGAAGTAGAGCGGCTCATGCTGAATCGCCCCACAGGCCACGTAAACCACCGTCGGCTCCCAGCCCCGGTTGGTCTGCTCGGCCGGGTCAACGCGCGGCATGATGTCGGCCGCGGTGGGCGTCAGCCAGTCAGCGGTCACGGAGGGGCCGTCCTCGCGAAACTGGTTCGGGATGCGCGCGCAGCCGCCAGCCGCCAGCAGCCCGCTCAGCGCCACCGCCAGCGTGATGCCGAACGTGGCCCTACACGTCGATCGAGTGGTCAATCCCGATTTCATAGTTGGTCGGTTCCTTTGTGATCATGACGTCATGCGGGTGGGATTCCGCCACGCCAGCCGGCGTGACCCGGACAAAGCGCGCCCGTTCGCGCAGCTCATCGATCGTCCGCACGCCGCAGTAGCCCATCCCCTGTCGAATGCCACCGACAAGCTGGTACACATACTCGCCAAGCCGCCCGCGGTAGGGCACGCGGCCCTCCACGCCCTCGGGCACCATCTTCTTCGGCTGATCGGCCGACTGGCCGTAGCGATCGGCGCTGCCGGCTAACATGGCCGCGATCGAGCCCATGCCGCGGTATTCCTTGTACCGCCGCCCCTTCCACAGGACAAGCTGCCCGGGGGATTCGTCCAGGCCGGCAAAGAGCGAGCCGACCATCACGCTGGACGCGCCGGCCGCCAGCGCCTTGACAATGTCCCCGCTGAAGCGGATGCCGCCATCGGCAATGATCGGCACGTTCGCCACGCTCGCCACGTCCAGAATGGCCGTGATCTGCGGAATTCCGGCGCCCGCCACCACCCGCGTCGTGCAAATCGCCCCCGGCCCGATGCCCACCTTGACGGCGTCGGCACCGGCCTCGATCAAATCGCGGGCCCCCTCCGACGTCGCCACGTTGCCGGCCACGATCTCGATCTTATGCCGCTCACGCAGCGCCTTGACCGTTTCGATCACCGCGTCGCTGTGACCATGGGCCGTATCAACAACGATCACATCAACGTCAGCCTCGATGAGCTGCTCGGCGCGCTCGTAGTCGTGCACGCCGATCGCCGCCCCGACCCGCAACCGACCACGTTCATCCTTGCTGCGCTGCGGGAACTCACGCGACCGCTCAATATCCCGCATCGTGATCAGGCCGGCCAGGCGACCCTGCCCATCTACCAGCAGCAGCTTCTCGACCTTGGCCCGCTTGAGTATCGCCTCGGCGTCGTCCAGCGTCGTGTCCGGCGGGGCCTGCACCAGGCCCTCGGACGTCATCACCTCATCGATGCGCTTATCCAGCGATTCCAGGAATTTCAGGTCGCGGCGGGTGAGGATGCCGACGAGCTTGTGGTCGCCGCGCACGATCGGAATGCCGCTCACATTGTGCAGGCGCATGATCTCTTCGGCTCGGGCCACCGAATCATTCGGCCCCAGCGTCACCGGGTCCAGAATCACGCCGCTCTCGGAGCGCTTGACCTTGTGCACCTCGCGCGTTTGCACCTCGATCGGCAGATTCCGATGGATGATGCCGATGCCGCCTTCCTGGGCCAGTGCAATGGCCAGGCTGCTCTCCGTGACCGTGTCCATCGGCGCACTGATGAGCGGGATGTTGATGCGGATTCCGCGCGTGAACTGCGTGCCTACATCAATCTCCCGCGGGTGTACCGTCGCCCGGGCCGGGACCAGCAGCACATCATCGAATGTGAAAGCCTCGGAAACGATCTTGGAGCGGATGGTGGGGTCCAACATGTGCAAGATCATACGACTGCCCCGGACCGCGTCAAGACATTCCTCCCACCAACCCCGCCGCCTACGCCGCCCAGTACCCCACCTGCGACCCGCTCAACGGTGACATGAACGGCGACGGCCTGCTCAACAGCCTCGACATCGACGCCTTCGTCGCATACCACGTCGGCCACGCCGGCGCGACTGGCATGCGGGCCGCTTACGCCTGGGACGCCGAAAACCGCCTCATTTCCGTCACGCCCACCGCACCGCAGGCCGGCGACAAGAAACTCGTGTTCGCCTATGATTACCTCGGCCGGCGGATCCGGAAGCAGGTCTTCGACTGGGACGACCAGGCCGCCGGCTGGCAGGCGACGCCGAGCGTGGAGCGCAAATTCGTCTGGGGCGGCACGGACGCCGGCGGGTGGCTGATGCTGATGGAACTCGACGGGAGCGACAACGTCGTGCGTAAGTACACGTGGGGACTGGACTTAGCCGGGCAGCACGGCTCCGTCAACTCGCTCGAATCCGCCGGCGGGATCGGCGGGCTGCTGGCGGTCGCGCAGGCCCAGGTCGGCGGCGGGTCGGCATCCGGCGGCGTCGACGCCGGCGACTACGTCTTCACCTACGACGCCAACGGCAACGTCGCCCAGGTGCTGGATGATGAGAAACATAAAATGGCGAATTCAACGCGACAGGGCTTCCGTAAATGCTGCGGCCATCAGCAGTTACAGCGGCCGCGTGGGGGGCCGTGGCGGCCGGGAAACGTTGTAAGCTGTGGTGTGACAAGGAGTTAGGGCGGGGACGGGGGGCGTGGCGGAATCGGCGGCGTAAATCGGCGGTAACCTGTTGTTGCGGCGGGTGTTCCGTAATGGGCCGAATGCGGGACAAACCGGACCGAGAAGTCCGCTGCGTCAGAAAACATCAAACAAGAAACCGCGTTTCCAGGCCGCCAGCGGGGGTGGTGTCGCAAGATGTCGCACGACATTTTCGCGGGTTGCGCCGCCCAACGGGGGCCCGCGATGGGTGTCACCGGGCAGGTTAAATCCGGCCAGGGGTGGGCGGGTTAAAACCGGCCAGT
>CAZYGM010000234.1:0-4852 GCA_964647015.1 uncultured Planctomycetales bacterium
TGCGCTGGATCTGGATCGATCGCTTTGCGGAGTTCGTGCCCGGCCAGCGGGCCGTGGCGCTCAAGAGCGTCACGCTGGCCGAGGAGCACCTGCACGACCACGTCCCCGGCTTTCCGATCATGCCCGCCTGCCTGCTGATCGAGGGCATGGCCCAGACCGCCGGGATCCTGGTCGGCGAGGCCCGCGGCTTCAACGAAAAGGTCATCCTGGCCAAGATCAAGCGGGCCGTGTTTCACCGCCTGGTGCGCCCCGGCCACCAAGTCCGGCACGAGGCCGTTATCGAACACCTGACTGACGCGGCCGCCTCGACCGCTGGCCGGATCACTTGCGACGGCGAGTTGGTCGGCGAGGTGGACCTGGTCTTCTCGCACATCGACCAGAACATCAGCGGCTTGGATTTCCCCGAGGAGAACTTCGTGTTCACCGACCAGTTCATGGACCTGCTGAAGACCTATCGCGGCCAGGGCGCCGGGGAGGTCTGCCTGTGACGCCCCAACGCGTGGTCATCACCGGCCTGGGACCGGTGACGCCCATCGGCGTCGGCGCCCAGGCCTTCTGGGACGCCCTGCTGTCCGGCGCCAACGGCATTCGCCGCCTGAGCGCGTTCGACCCGGCCCGTTTCGACTCCCAGATCGGCGGCGAAATCAGCGGTCTCAAGGCCACTGACTTCGTCCCGAAGAGCTATCGCAAGGCCAGCAAGATCATGGCGCGCGACATCGAGTTGGCCGTCGCGGCCGCTCATCAGGCCGTGACCGATGCCGGCTTGCGCACCCGCTGCCTGCTGGATCGCGGCGAGGCCGAGGGCGGACCGAACCTCGACCCGACCCGCTTTGGGGCCAACATCGGCGCCGGCCTGATTTGTGCCGACCTGCACGAGTTGGCCGAGGCCCTACACAGCGCATCGGAAGACGGTAACTTCAGCATGGCCCGCTGGGGCGCGGAGGGCATGAACAACCTGACGCCGCTCTGGCTGCTGAAGTTCCTGCCCAACATGCTCGCGTGTCACGTAACGATCGTGCACGATGCCCAGGGCCCCAGCAACACCATCACCTGCGGCGAGGCCAGCAGCCATCTGGCCATCGGCGAGGCTTTCCGCGCCATCGCCCGCGGCGTGGCGGACGTGTGCATCTGCGGAGGCGCCGAGAGCAAGATCAATCCGATGGCGCTCATGCGGCAGGCGCTGGGCCGGCGGCTCAGCCGGCGCAACGACGCGCCGGAATCCGCCTGCCGGCCCTTCGGTGCCGAGCGTGACGGAACCGTGGTGTCCGAAGGCGGCGGCCTGGTGATTCTGGAAGCACTTGAACACGCCCGGCGGCGCGGGGCGCCCATCCGGGCGGAGCTGGTCGGCTTCGGTGCCGCCAATGATGTTTACTCACCCGGCCAGCCCGGTCAGTTGGCGCCGGACGGCCGTGGCTTGGCGCTGGCAGCGCGTAAGGCCATTCGCGACGCCGGCATCACGCCCGAGCAGGTTAATGTGGTCACGGCGGCCGGCTACGGGATGGTGGCCGAAGACCGCGTCGAGGCGGCCGCCATTCGCAGCGTGCTTGGGGCGCGCGCGGCCGACGTGCCGGTGCTGACGATCAAGGGTGGCCTGGGCAACAACGGGGCCGGCAGCGGCGCGGTCGACTTCATCGCCAGCGTCCTGACCCTGCAGCACAACTGCCTGCCGCCGGCGATCAATAGCGCTCCGGCGGATCCCGAGTGCGGTCTCCGGCTGGTGACGAGCGGCCCGGTGGACGCCCCGCAGGAATACGTCCTCAGTCTCGCCTTCGCGCTGACCGGCGGGCAGTGCGCGGCGTTGGTAATCAAGCGGTATCGCGAATAGCGCCGGCCCGGCGCGCCGCCCGAACGCGCGCCTACCGGTCAACAGGCATACGACCATGGCACGACGCATCGTCATTACCGGAATGGGCTGGGTAACTCCGCTCGGCTGTGACCTCGAAACGGTCTGGCAGCGCCTTCTGAGAGGTGATAGCGGTGTCGCCCCGACGACCATCTTCGACGCCCGCACGTTTCCCACGCAGTTCGCCGCCGAAGTCAAGGACTTTGACCTGCGCGCCGTGCTGGGCGAGCATTTTGCGGCCCACCGCTCGGCCAGCCGCAACGCGGCCTTTGCCCTGGGCGCGGCCGAGATGGCCTGGCGACATGCCGGCCTGAACGGGGGCAGCGGCGCCGATCCGGAAATGACGGGGGTTTACCTGGGCGGCGGGGAAGGTCCGATCGACTTCGACAACTTCGTCGCCGCCGCCATTGCCGGCTGGGACCCCGAGACCCGCCAGCTCGACACCGTCCGCTGGGCCGAGGTCGCCGGCCAGCGCCTGGACGCCGGACGGGAGTTCGAGCAGGACCCCAACTGCGCGGCGCATCACATCGCCTGCCGCTTCAATGCGCAGGGCCCCAACCTCAACACGCTCACCGCCTGCGCCGCCAGTACGCAGGCTATCGGCGAAGCCATGTTGATCATCCGGCGCGGGGACGCCGACGTGATGATCACCGGCGGCGCTCACAGCATGATTCACCCGCTGGGCGTGACGGGGTTCAACCGCCTGACCGCCCTGTCCGAGCGGAATGACTCGCCGGCGACCGCCTCGCGGCCCTTCGACGCCACACGCGACGGCTTCGTTATTGGCGAAGGCGCCGGGATCCTGATTCTTGAGGAACTGGAGAATGCCCGCCAGCGCGGGGCGCAGATCCTGGCCGAGATCGTCGGCTACGGCTCGACCGCAGACGCCTTCCGCGTCACCGACATGCACGAGGACGGCCGCGGCCCAATGGCCGCCATGCGCGCCGCCCTGGCCGACGCCGGCCTCCAGCCGGCCGACATCGACTACATCTCAGCCCACGGCACAAGCACCGAAGAGAACGACAAGATCGAATCCAAGGCCATCGGCGGCGTCTTCGGCGAGTTGGCCCGGCGCGTGCCAGTCAGCAGCGTCAAGAGCATGCTGGGACATCTAATCGCCGGGGCCGGCGCCGTGGAGCTGATCACCGTGGTGCTGGCCATGCGTGACGGCATCATCCCGCCGACCAGCAATTACGCCACTCCTGATCCGAATTGCCCGCTGGACTACGTTCCGAACCAATCGCGGCGCGCCGTGCTCAAGACTTGCCTGTCGAACAGCTTCGGCTTTGGCGGCCAGAATGATACGCTCGCCGTGCGGGCGTTCGAGTAGCCGCGCCGGCACGCACCGGTCGCTACAGGCGTGTGCTGAGCCACTCGCCCAAGCCAAAGAAAACTGCCAGCAGCAACACCGTCCCGATCGCCGAGACCAGCGTACCGTACTTGGCCATCTCACGCGTCGTGACGGCGCGCGTGGCGAAGGCGATGGCGTTGGGGGGCGTACTTATCGGCAGGCTCATCGCCAGCGAGGCCGCGAAGGCCACGGCCAGCGCCCCGAGCCGCGGGGAGAATCCCGCGACCGCTGTCACGATTGGAATGAGCAGGTTTGATGCCGACGTATGGCTCATGAAGTTTGAGAGCAGGAGCGTGACCAGGACCACGGTGCCCACCAGGGAGATCAAGGGCAGGCCGGCGAAGGGAATCTGCTTGACCAGCACGTCCGACAAGCCCGACTCACGCATCGCCACACCCAGCGTCATCCCGCCCGCGACCAGGATCATGATATCCCAGTCCAGCATCTTCAGGTCGTTGCGATCGATGATGCCGAAGGCGGTGAACGCGGCGATCGGCAGCATCGCGACCACGGCCGGGTGGACGCCGTGTAACGGCTGGGAGAGCCAGAGCAACACCGTAACCGTGAACGTCAGCACGACAACCGCGAGGCCGGGCGTGACTTCCAGCACCTCCGGGAAACGGATTTCCAGCGGTTCCCGCGCGGGCCGGAAGACCAGCAGCAATACGAGCCACAGGACCAGCAGCAGCACCGCCACCAGCGGCACGCCCAGCAACATCCAGCTCAGGAAGCTGATCTCGTAGGCCGGACCCATCTGCTGGAGCACGCTGGCAGCCACCGCGTTGGGGGGCGTACCAATGATCGTGCCCATCCCGCCGATGTTAGCCGCGAACGGCACTGCCAGGACCAGCGCCTTCTTAGCGGCTTCCCGCCCACCCAGTTGCCCCAGCAGCGGACTGATAATCGCGATCATCATCGCCGTTGTCGCCGTGTTCGACATGAACATCGAGAACAAGGCGGTCGTCAGGATGACGCCCAGCAGCAGCGGCGCCGGACGCGCCCCGAAGGGCGTGATAAACGCCCGCGCCAAGCGCACGTCGAAGCCGTGCTTCGTCGCCCCCCGCGCCAGCACAAACCCACCAAAAAACAGGACCAGCACCGGACTGGCAAACGGATTGATGTATACCTGCCAACCTGGTGCCGCCGCCTCGCCCGCCTCTGCGTGCGGCCCCAGCAGGTACACCGACAGCACGATCGCCATGATGGCCGTCGCGTACGGCGGAATCAGCTCGGTAATCCACAGAGCCGCGGCGGCAATGAAGATCACGAAGCAGATGCGCGGGGCCGGCTCATCCAAACCCGGAATCGGCAGCAGCCCGGCCACAACGGCCACGCCGATGCACAGGAACGTCTTAAGCGCGGTTACCCAACTCAGGTCGATAACGACCCGCTGGCGCGTGAACTTGACTCGGACAGGCGTAACCATTTCGCAACCTCTGGCCGGCGGCCGCGCACATCGACGCGTTACCATCGGCCGGTGCGAAAGGCACGTTGCGTGCCAGTGCCCCGTCCAGACCCCGCCGAAGTACCGCCAAAGGCCTCATGTTCGCCATATTTGGTGCCTCATGGCGCGCCCATTCCCGGCAGACAGAGCCTGACCAGGCCCGGCCGGCAATATGGGCCGCCCAACCGGAAGAGATGGCGCAACCCCCGCAGCC
>CAZYGM010000235.1:0-4818 GCA_964647015.1 uncultured Planctomycetales bacterium
CGCGCCGGACACCACTGTCAATGTGCTCGACCCCCAGCCGGACTATCAGAAGATCATCCGCGTCGTGGTCGAACGTCCCGACCAGCCGCGCATGGTGTTCACGCGTGCGCCCAGGCCGGACCAGCCGGACGAGCTGGACGCCTGGCAGGCCAGCGAACCGCTGGCCGTACCGGTGCAGCCGCACATTATTGACACGCTGGTCACCGCGTTCACCGGCTTGCGGTCACGCTCACGCTTGCCGCTTGATCAGCCTAACGGCATCACCAAGGCCGCGGCCGGGCTCGAGCCGCCGGTGGCGACGGTCACGCTGGTCGATAACCAGGAGCGCGAGTATCGCATCGAGGTCGGCCGCCAGGCGGCCATCAGCAACGATACCTACGTCCGGCTGGCCGGTGAGCCGACGGTGCATGTGACGCAGCGCGACCTGGCGCCGCAGGTTAAGAAGGGCTTTGACGAGTACCGCGAGCGCAAGCTCACGACGCTGGTGGCGGACGATGCCACCCGCGTCGAAATCGCAGTTGCCGGCGAACGCTACGAATTGACGCGCGGCGCAGACGGCTGGGTGCTCGACCGCCCGGTGAAGGCTCACGCCGTGCGCGACGAGGTCATGAACCTGCTGCGCGACGTCGCGGCGCTGCGGGCCGAGGAATTCGTGGCGGACGCGCCCGCCGACCTGGCCCGCTATGGTCTCGATGAACCCTACCTGACCGTGAACGTGACGACCGAGCGGCAGCGGCCCCGGCCGCCGGCGCCCCCGGACGAAACCGACGAACCGCCCGCCGAACCGGAGTACGAAACGGTGACCGAGACGGTCGGCGTGGCGATCGGCGCTTTTGCCGACATGCAGGAAAAACGCCGCTACGCCCGGCGCCTCGACCAGCCGTGGGTCGTTAGCGTCACGCAGGATGCGGTCGGCAAGCTGCTGCCGGATCTGGCGAAGCTGCGCGACCCACAGATTACGCGCGTGAAGGCCGACGACGCCACGCAGTTCAAGCTCTCGGCCGACGGCCTGACCGTCACGCTGGACAAGGTGGATGGCCGCTGGCAGGGGCAGGGCGACCTAGCGGAGCTTGAAGTGCCGGCCGTGACAGACATCTTGCAGGCCTTCGAGGACCTGCGCGCGATTGACTACATCCTCGCGCCGGCCGACCTGGCCGAGTACGGCCTCGCCGAACCGCGCGCCACGCTGACCGTCACCGCCGGCGGGACGGTCACTCCGGTCACCGTGCGCGTTGGCGACCTGACCCGCAGCGCCCGCAACGCCTACGTGCAGCGCGCCGACCAGCCGACCGTGTTCGTCGTGGCGGCCGCCCAGGCCAACCGCCTGGTGGTCAGCCCGTTCGCGCTGCGTTCGCGCAGCATCTTCAGCGCCAGCCCGCAGGCCATCAAGCAGATCGAGGTGACCACCCCCGGCCGCCAGCGCGTATTGGAGCGTGTGGACCGTGAGTGGCAGCTTGTGGAGCCGTCGAACGCCGCCGTTGAGCAGATGGCCGCCCGCACGCTGGCCGGCGATCTGGCCCGCCTGCGCGCCCGCCGGGTGGTCGGCCGGGAAGATCCCGACCGCTATGGTCTGGACCAGCCCGAGATCACCGTGACGTTCCGCGTCGAGTTGCAGCCGCCGGAGTCGGCTGACGACGAGGCGGCCGAGGCGGGCCCGCCCGCGTTGGTCGCGCACACTTTGCGCGTCGCCCGGCATGATACCGTCGCCTACGCCCGCTTCGACGACGATCCGTTCATCTACGAGTTGGATGAGACCATCTACCGCGTCCTGACCGCCGAACTCGTCAACCGGAAGGTGTTCGACATTCTGCCGCAGGACATCGTCAGCGTGACGATCATCACGCCCGGCAGTCGGTTGGAGCTGGTTCAGGCCGATGGCGAGTGGCAATTCGCGCCGGACCCCTACGTGACGCTGGACCAGTCCAAGGTCAAGGAACTGGCCGACGCACTGGCCGGGCAGCGGGTCGAGTCGTACGAGGTCCTGGCGGGCGGGGATTTCCAGGCCACCGGCCTGTTCGCGGCCCCCGTTACCGTCAGCATGAAGCTCTCCAACGGCCAACTGGTCAATATCAAGCTGGAAGATGCGCAACCCGACGGCGCGGCGCGGCTGGCCGGCTGGGTCGAGCGCAAATCCATCTTCCGCCTGAGCGAGCCCGATTGTGCCGCACTGCTGCGCGGCCTGGAGTATTACATCGCGGCGGATGGCGCCGGTCGGGACAAGTAGCGGGGCGCGACGGCGGCGCCGCGCGGCCATGATGTCTCCGTTTGCCGCGACGTACGCGCGTTTCCAAACCACGCGCGCTTGTGTAATAGCCAGATCCTGCCGCAACGCGGATACTACGTTCGAAGGCGCATCTGGTTGTGCCCGGTCCAGCTTCGATGGAGCTACCGCTGTGTGCCCCGACTGCCGCGAGCCGCTGATTGTCGTCGAACGCGACGGCATCGAGATCGACTACTGTCTCGACTGCCGCGGCACGTGGCTGGACGCCGGCGAACTCGAGCAGATGGGCACGCTGGCCGGGGTTGAGCCCGACGCCGTGTCGGCGGCCCTTCAGGATGCCCGGGCCAGGACGCGCGGCCAACGGCGCTGTCCGCGCTGCGACCGCCGGATGGAAGTCGTCACGCTCGCCGTGGGCGCCATCGAAGTGGATCGTTGCCCGGTCGGCCACGGACTCTGGTTCGATGCCGGCGAGATTCGCGCCTTGGTAGGCGCGCTGGCCGGCGGCGAGGCGGGCGCGCTGGCCCACTTCTTCGCCGACACGCTGAGTCACAGCATCCAGGATCAACCTGAGGGAGGCTAGCCATGGGACCCCTGGCGATTGTACTGCTCGTCCTGCTCGGAATACTCGTGCTGCTCGTTCTGTGGGCCATCGGTATCTACAACGGCCTGGTGCGGCTGCGCAACGAGGTCAAGAACGCCTGGGCCCAGATTGACGTTCAGCTCAAGCGCCGCCACGACCTGATCCCCAACCTGGTGGAGACGGTCAAGGGCTACGCCGGCCACGAGAAGAGCACGCTCGAAGCGGTCGTTCAGGCCCGCTCGCAGGCCGTGGCGGCCAAGGGCGTCGAACAGCAGGCCCGCGCCGAGCATGCCCTCAGCGGCGCGCTCGGCCGCCTGATGCTGCTGGTCGAGCAATACCCGGACCTCAAGGCGAATCAGAACTTCCTGGCCTTGCAGGAAGAGCTGACCTCGACCGAGAACCGCATCAGCTTCGCCCGGCAGTACTTCAACGATACGACGATGCAGTTCAACACGCGCCAGGAGACCTTCCCGCACAACATCATTGCCGGCATGTTCGGGTTCCAGCGCGGCGCGTTCTTCGAGTTGGAAGACGAGGCCCAGCGGGCCGTTCCGAAGGTGCAGTTCTAGCACGCGCGTGCTCCGATTCCGGCACATCCGGTCCTGTCCGGCCCCGGCTGCGAGACACCTTGAATGTGGGACGCGATTCGCCAGAATCAACGCCGCTCTTTGCTGCTCATCGCCGGGCTGGGCGTGTTGTTGGTCGGGCTGGGTGCCCTGATCGGCATTGCACTGGTGCCGCCGCTCGACACGCACTACCTGAATCCGGACGCCGCCGGGCCGGGCCTCGATCCGCTGGTCAGCGGCGCGTGGGGCGCCGGCATCGCCCTGGCGCTGTGGTTGGTCATGTGGGCCCTGGCGGTGGGGGCTGGCGACCGCGTGCTGCTCTCCGTTGCCGGTGCCAAGCAGATTGAGAAACACGACGCGCCGCAGCTCTGGAACATCGTCGAGGAAATGACGATCGCCTCGGGTATGGGCCGAATGCCCAAGGTGTACGTGATCGACGACGACGCACCTAACGCCTTCGCGGTGGGCTACCGCCCGGACCGCGCCGCCGTCGCCGTGACGTCCGGGCTGTTGCGCCGCATGGATCGGGACGAACTGCAAGGCGTGGTCGCCCACGAGATCGGCCACGTCCGCAACCTCGACGTCAAATTCATGACCATCGCCGGTGTCATGGTTGGCACGGTCGCGCTCATCGCCGACATGTTCCTGCGGTCGCTCTGGTACGGCGGCGGCCGGCGAAGTCAACGCAGCGGCGGCCGGGGCGGCGGCGGCCAGGCAATCCTCCTCCTGATTGCGATCCTGGCTGCGATTCTGGCGCCGCTGGCGGCCCAACTGCTCTACTTCGCCTGCTCACGTCGCCGGGAGTACCTGGCCGACGCCTCCGCCGCCCGCTACACGCGCTACCCGGCGGGCCTGGCTTCGGCTCTGGAGAAGATTGGGCAGAGCGTCGGGCCGGCCCGCGGACAGACCCGCCGGCAAGCCAACCGCATCGTTGCCCCGATGTTCATCGTGAATCCGCTCCAGACCCGCGCTGCCTTCAATCTCGCCGCGACCCACCCTCCGCTCGACAAACGTATCGCCATTCTGCGCGGCATGGCCGGCCAAGCGGGTTTCGCCGCGTACGAGGAGGCCTTCCGCAAGGTCGTCGGGGCGCGGGCCCGCTGCCTGGACCAACAGGTCCTGGCGGGGGATAGCGGCGTGGCCGCCCGCCCGCCCAGCGTCACTCCGGCGGAGCGCCGCGAGGAGGCTGTTGCCCGCGCCCGAGCGGTCGGCGACCTGCTGACCGGGCTGGCGGGCTTTGCGCTCATTGCCTGCCCGTGTGGCACCCACCTCAAGGTCCCCCCGGACTTCAAGCGGTCCGAGCTGAACTGTCCGCGCTGCGGCCGGACGCACGCGGTCGCCGCCGCGACCAAGCCCTCCGCTGACACTCGCCCGCCGCTGCGCTTCAAGCGGCAGGGTAAGGGCTGGGAGTCGTTCCGCTGCTCGTGTGGGCACGCCGTGGAGGTCAGCCC
>CAZYGM010000236.1:0-4781 GCA_964647015.1 uncultured Planctomycetales bacterium
CGTAGAACCACAACAAGCCGTCACTGGTGGCACCCGGAGCCCAGATGAAGTCCGTGTCCGCACCGTCGATCGTGGTATCCAGGGCGATACCGATCGAGATGAACTTGTTGCCGGTGGCCGTGCAAGGCGGCGCCAGCACAGCACGGAAGCCCTCGATCAAACCGAACTCAGGCGAGCCGGTCCACGAGTAATCAGTGTAGCCCCACGTGGTGTTGATGGCCTCGTAGGTGCAGATTTCGTGGGCGGTGTCCGGAACCGCGACCTGGTCG
Source organism: uncultured Planctomycetales bacterium (assembly GCA_964647015.1). GTDB lineage: Bacteria > Planctomycetota > Phycisphaerae > UBA1845 > Fen-1342 > JAAYXS01. The sequence goes on from CAZYGM010000236.1 coordinate 270, forward strand.
TAGATACGAATGGTGAAGGGCACCGGCTGCGGTGCCTCGTAGTCCGGGCCGTCCCAGATCTGCGTGGTGTTGCCCCACCACTGCACGCGGGTGATCGGGTTGCTGCAACCACTGAAGTTGTCGATCGGCGTGCGGCGACTGGTCGGGCGATCCCAGGAGATGTAGAGGCGACCGCCAGCCAAACCGGCCGAGTAGCAGCTACCCGAAGGACACGCGATCGGCCAGGCCGCCGCGGTCCCCGTGCAGTCCCGCAGGTTCAGCCCGTTGTAACGCGGGTCCATCTCGCTGCACACCCAACCCCAGTAGAAGGCGTCCGGCGCCGGGCAGTCCCAACTGAACGTGGTCACGCACAGATCGGTACCGGCCAGGCAGCAGGCCCAGGAAACGTCGACGCACTGGATGTCGCGGCAAAGCTGGCCCGGCTCCCAGCGGTCATACGTGCCGACGCAATCCGTCGAGATGGTGTTGCGGCACTCGGGAATCGACTCGTCGCAGCACGCACCCGTGAACGGGCCGATGTCGGGGGCCGTCAGGCAGTAGGACAGGTCGCCGTCGGCGTCTTCCTTCGTATCTTCCTCTTCGTCCCAGAGAACGTGGACCGTGCCGCCGACCAGTGAGCGCGCCCACCAGAACGCACAGTAATCAGTGTTCTGAATGGCCATCCAGCCTTTGAACAGCGAAAGCGGTGCCGGCAGTTCGGCGTGCCACTTGTAGACGATGTACTGGCGCGTGATGGTGCCGCCCTCGCCAAAGATCTTGTAACGATGGCCGGTATCCTCAACCGTCAACGCCGGCGCTGTTACGTTGAAGGTCGCGACGGGGCCGGTCGCGTAGTCCGGCCGGCGCGTGAAGTCGTCAAACAGGTAGAACTCAAGCTTGAAGTTGCCCGGCTCCAGCGGGCAGTTAACTACGCGGCCCTGATCGTTGTAGATCGCCGCGGCACCCCACCAGGTCACGCCATGGATGGGGCCGCCCACGCCGATGAAGCTCTCGAGGCGCTTGATGCCCGGCTCCTCCCAGTCGCCCCAGCGCGAGTTGCTGACGTACAGCGCCCAGCTACCATCCTCGCCTTCCGCCGGCTGACCGTCGAGCGTCAGCTTGCCCGTTTCCTCCGGGCAAAGCAGCGGATCCGGCAGATCACACGGCTCGCATGCCAGCGAAGCACAGTACTGGCTACCGCAGGCCACGCCCGAGAAGTCGCTCGGGCCGACCCACAGCCAGTAGGTGCCCGGTCCGAGACACTGGACCAGCGAAACTTCCACGCCAGGATTGGCCGACGCACTGCGCAGAATCGACAGGGCGTCGCAGCCATTCCTTCCGTCGATCATGAAGATCAACACCGGGAAGTCCGCCACGACCGAGAACGTCAGCTCCGTGTCTTCCGTGAGCACGATCTCGTACCAGTCCGTGTCACGCAGCGAGCTGCCGTCAGTCACAAACGTGCCGGAGGTGCCGAGAATCACGTCGCCACAGGCGATCGCGCTGAAGATCTCTTCTTCAGGCGTATCCGCGTTGCAGCCGACGTTGAACTGATCCTCATAGCCGTCGGAGCAAGTGGGCTCGCCTTCCAACCCGGTGTAGTCGCAATCCACCCGCGAGCCCGGCGCGGACGACAGCTTCTGCGGGACGTACCCCGCCGGAGCCTTCGCGGACAACACCATGCTCGGCGCGGACTCACTGGCCTTGATCAACTGGACCGGGCCTTGCGAAATAGCCTCCGGCTCGGCCTGCTGAGCTCGCTCAAAGTCCGCCTGCACCGTCGGCGTCCCGTGGATCACCGTGGGTACCGGCAGAGTCTTGGTAGGCTCGGCAGCCATCACCAAGGCCGTGCATAGCAGCACGGCACACAAACAACACAAGCCTCTCTTCATCGAACGTCTCCTTTCGGTGTTCCTACCCCTACACGAATGCTGCGCCGGCCCACCGTCGCTGGCTGCGCGAATAGTCCGCGCGGCGTCCCGAGTACACAACGGAGCTCCGACTTCCATCAACACTTTGTCCACAGAGCAAGAGAACAGATCTGAAGGCACCTTGCTTGCCTCATACGCGCACTGCACATATCTAAACGGGCGGATTGCTGCTTCTGTCCCGTCCAACCCATCAACCCAGCGCAACCCAGCCTCACGGTAAATATACGGCGGCGAACCCCTTTGTGCAAGGGGTTTTCCGGAACCGTCCGCCCTCCGGTACCTGCCCCCACCGCCGACTTTCAACCGTCTGCGAAACAAGTGCGCCATCCCGGTCAGACCCCGAAACCGCGTCCTGGCCAACTCGCCCAGCCCACCGGCGGAGGGCCACGCCCGCCGGCCGCCAATCGGTCATCCCGCATCTCCCAATGGACCCGCTCCCAGCGCCTTGCGAATGGCGGCAGCCCGACTCCCCGCGACAACCGGCGCGCTTCTGCATGTCCCCGTATAACCAAGACTTATGTCCTCAACGCCGCTTGAACTGACGCTCCAGGTCACGGAGTGACAGCCGCAGGGCCGAGGGCCGCCCGTGGGGACAGTGACTGCTCCGCTCGCACGGCTCACGCCGCGCCAGCAGGGCAGCGATTTCCTCCGGCGTAAGCGGGTCGCCCGCCTTCACCGCGGCCTTGCACGCCATCATATCTAACACATCGTGTACAAGTGACTCCAGGTTTGGCCGATGTCCCTGCTCGCACAACAAATCCAGCAGGTCTCGAACAAACTCGGACGGTTCGATGCGTTCGAGTAACGTCGGGAAGGCGTGCAGCGCGACGGACTGGGGGCCCGCGGGCGCCAGTTCGATCCCAAGACGACTCAGCGTGTCGGAGTGCGTCTCCAGGACCTCGATCCGATCAGCCGGCACACTCACAAGTACCGGCAATAAAAGCCTTTGAGATTCCAGCGGCCGCTCCACCATCCGCCGGCGCAATTCTTCATACAGAATGCGTTCATGCAGCGCGTGCTGGTCAATAATCGTAAGTCCGTCGTCTGTCTCGACGACCAGATATGTATTGTGGACCTGGATAGCGCGCATCGGCGCCGCCCCGCGAGCAAGCGGACCTACAGATTCACTGGATATATCGGACGTTCCGCCATCACCATGAGGTTCCGCGGAAGGACGCAATTCTTGCGCCCTCTCAACGCCCGATATCTCAGTCAACTCCTGTCCAAATCCCTGAGTGTCCCGCCAGCCACCGTCAACCGTAGACTCGCTCCCTGGGGCCGACAGTACACCACCCCCCGTCCGCGCCGCCGGCCGGACGCCCGGAGCCCCACCAGCCGACACCGGTTTCCGGAAGAAGTCCACCATCGCCTGCCGCACACGCTCACGGTGGTCGTCTTCATCCGGCGAGGTTACCGGCCGCAACGTGCGGTCCAGGTTAGTTGACAGGAACCGCTCCCGCAACGCCGCCAGAATCTGGGCGTGAACGTAGTTCGAGTCGCGCCAGCGCACCTCGATCTTGGTCGGGTGCACGTTCACGTCCACGTGGGCCGGATCGATAGTAATGAACAGAAAGACCACCGGATACTCGTCCGGCTTGATCAGGCTGCGATAGGCCTCTTTGATCGCATGCGAGGCGAAGCGGTCCCGCACGTACCGGCCGTTGACGAACACGTATTCCCACTTGGTCGAGCGGCGGCAATGGGCCGGCGGCACCACGTAGCCGCTCACGCGCAGGCCGTCGCCTTCGCGCTGAACGGGCAGGAGCACGCCGGCCAGCTCCGGGCCGTAGAAGTCGGCCACGCGCTGCCGGCAGTCGCCGGTCGCTTCCAGCCGATGCATCAGCCGATCCTGGTGCCGCAAGGAGAACGCAACGCCCGGGTGGGCCAGTGCCAGCCGCGCGAATTGTTCGGTGATGTGCCCCACCTCGGTCTGGTTGGTCCGCAGGAACTTCCGCCGGGCGGGCACGCAATAGAACAGGTCGCGCACCTCGACGGACGTGCCGGGCGGGGCGGCACAGGGCTGCGGCGAACCGATCTCGCCCGCCTCGACATCGATCATGCGACCGACCTCGCAGCCGTGCGGCCGCGAGATGACGCGCAGGCGCGAAACCGCCCCGATGCTCGGCAGGGCCTCACCCCGGAACCCCATGGTGTGGATGCTGAAGAGGTCGTCGTCGTCGCTGAGTTTGCTGGTCGCGTGGGGCTGGACGCACAGCGCCAGGTCGGTAGCGTCCATGCCGCAGCCGTCGTCCACCACCGCGATCAGGCCGCGCCCGCCGTCGCCGATGGACACATCGATGCGGCGCGCCCCGGCGTCCAGGGCGTTCTCGACCAGCTCTTTGACGACGGAGGCCGGCCGCTCCACACACTCGCCAGCGGCGATGCGGTTGACGAGTGCCGGAGATAGCCTGCGAATCTGGCCCATGCGTTTTTGCGCCTCGTACGTCACAGTATAGCAGTATCTGCGTTAGAATCTGCGGACCGGGGCGGCTCGGAGCAGCGGACGTTCCGGGCCCCGTCGCGCGGGCCAAGTGGAGGTTGCCGTCATGTTGGACAGCGTACTGGCGTATCTGACGCAACACCGGGAAGAACATGTCGAGTG
>CAZYGM010000237.1:0-4780 GCA_964647015.1 uncultured Planctomycetales bacterium
CGGTCGTAGATAACCAGTCCAAATGGTGCCGCCGCCTCAAGCAGAATGTCCATCTGTTGGCGTCGCCTGGGGTGCCGGCTGCCATAGTATGACCCGGCAAAGCACGGCGCGGCCACCCGCGGGCCGCAGCCCACGGGGTTATGCAGCCGCGGCTGCGCCGCAAACATCAGCGGCTTGACAACGCGAATCGCCGAGTCCGGCACATCGCGGTACGCCGACACGACGTTCGCGTCCGTGGTGAAGACGAAATCAAACAGGGCGGCGGCCTTCTCAAACCTGGCAAAATGGACCGGATCCTCCTTGTTCCAGAACACCGTCGGAATCTGCCGTTGCCGACACCACGCCACTAGCTCGCGGAGCCGGTCCTGCCTGTGCTTGGGGTACTCCCCGATGAGATACTGCCAACTGCCGTCGTTGCCGTTCCAGGCTGATTCCACCAGCAGCATATCCGCTGGCTGCTGTTCCAAGGCATCACGCCAGTTGTCTGGCGTAAACCGCAGCAGGCGGCAATCAGGCCCGAAGGTTGCTGTAGACATCGCGTCAAGCACCGCCGCTACCACCGGTGCACCGTCGAGCGACGATACCCTCCGGCGCAGCGGTGTGGACGCGCGCCGTCTCGCAACTGCCCCGGCTGAACCCTGGGGAGCCAGTAGCATCTGGTCGTACAGCAGGACCGGCGCCTGGTTGCGCCACGCCCGAAACCCGATCTGTACGGCGCGGGCGGCCGGCGGCGCCGTGAACGTCACCGTGAACCGGCCGTTACCGTCAGGCTCGAGGTATCTGAACGCACCGATTTCCGGGTCGTCCGAGTGCGCGAAGCCTGGCAGCGGCGGCGATATCACCTGCCCGTCCTGGTCGCTGAAGCGGAAATGCACCAGCGCCGCCTTGGCCTGCTCATCCGGAGCCAGCAGCACGCAGCCCAGCAACTCAAACGCACCCCCCCCCTCCAGCACCGCTGTGGCGTATATGCTCTCACGCCGCAGCGGCAGAACTCGGCCGCTGTTCCCGCCGCGCATCCGCGCCGCGCCGCTCTCATCCGTCGCCGTGTGAAGCACGAGCTCACCGCCGCCTCGCAAACGCCCACCATTGTGAGCGATGTGCAGGGCCGCATCCATTTCCACCCGGCCGCCGCGGGCGCGGTACGACTGCAGGCCGAGACACACGAACGCGGCTTCGCCCGGCGTCCTAAATTGGACCTCAAAAGCCCCGGTCGCCTCCCGCGAATTCAAATACACGTATGGGCCGACCTCTGGCGAGGTAGTCACACCAACATACGGCGGCGCAAGCACTTTGCGCTGCGCATCCAGGAAGACAATCCGGGCCAGCGCGGTTTGCGCCCGTTGCCGCGGACCGGCGAACAGCACGCCCCGCAGCGTACAGGCCGTGGCGTTGCGCAGCTCAGCCGTCACCCAGCGCGGTCGGCGACCAAGCTTCACGCGCTTGTCAGTTGGATGCAGCAGCGCGACACCCTCGTGTCCGGCCGCAGCCTCGTCGAGCAGGGTCCGGTGCAACGCCCCCCACCATTCCGCGCCCCCCCCGCTCACCACCACACCCGCCGCGCCCCGGTCGCCGCGTTCACCCGGCCGCAGCATGGATATCGCCGCAGCTTCGCGGGACGGTGCGTGCGCCTGCTGCGCCGCGCCGCGCGCCGCCTGGGCGCGCCTGGCTAACGCGATCTTCTCCGTATTCAAGCTGGCGATTCGCTCGGCCAGCCGCTCCAGTTCGGCCTCCAGCCGGGCCCGGTTCTTCTCCCGCGCGCGCTCCTCTTCGGATTCCCGCGCACAACGCTGCCGCAACTCCTCGATCTGCTGCTGGTTCACCACCAACTGCTGGGCGAGCGTTGCGTTCTGCTGCGCAAGCGCCTCCAGGCTCTGCGCCTGCGTGTCGCTGTGTTTAACGCGGCGTTGCAGTTCGCGGCAGTCTTGCCAAAGTCGTGCGAGCCGGTCCTGCAACTCGAGCGCCGCCCGCTCGACCTCACGCACCAAGGGCGTAACCGCAAGGTGGTCGGAAACACGGACCGGCAAGACCGTCTCCCCGGCACCCGGCTTGCGCCCCACCACGCGGATGCTCCCCTCGGCAATCGACACGTGCGACAACGTCATCAGCCCGGACAACAGCTCGACTAGGTCGGACAGGACGAACACCTGCTTAGGTTCGTCCGCTTCCGCGCGGCCGAAGGGCGTCGTCAGGATGCACGTGCCGCCCGGCGCGAGTTGACGCAGGCAGTTCTCCATGAACGTGCGTGGTTCCAGCACGTGCTCGAAGCCAGCGCCGATCAACAACGAGTCATATGCCGTTGCGGGCGCGTCCAGTGCGGCAACGTTGGCGTGCGTGAAGCGGACGCGCTGGCGAACGGCCTCGTTCTCCTTGTCCAGAAGCCGGTTGGCCGACCGGATACTCTCGGCGTCAGTATCGATGCCCGTGACGAGAAAGCCCTCCCGGCCCAGCAGGATCGATAACACGCCCGCGCCACAGCCGATGTCGAGCACCCGCTGGCCGCTGACCTGTCGGCCCAGCCAGTGAATGCGGCTGCGGATGTGTGCGATGGATGGTCGCGATCCGAATTCTCCCAGATAAACCCTCGCCCCCTGCCCCTGCGTAACCGCCATGGGGTCCAGCACGCCGACGCGTTCCATCTCACCTGCCCCGCTCCGGCTCGCAACCCTGTGTTCTCGCAGGTTCGCCACTAGACTGCTCAACTCCGGCGGGCAGCACGCCGGAATGGCATGCCTGACACCCGCTCCTGGGCCCCGGCGTTGAGTTTGGTCGGTCAAACCGACTGACCATGGACGACGCGCGCCAACCGCCGGCGGCGCGCCGCCGCGCCCGTCCGCAACGCCAAGTCGAATTATACCGCTCCCGGTCGCGTCAGGCGACCGCCGCCACGGACGGTCAGCAGCGCCGCGCACATGGCGTCGCCGGCCGCTTGCGGTTCGAACCACTTCCGGCGATCATCGCGTCGTACCATGAGAGCGACCATGCCGGCCAAGGTCCTTGATGGCGACGCCTACGCCGCCGAGATCCGCGCTGACGTCACACGCGCCGTGGCGCGCTACAACGCCGAGCATGGACAAATCAAGCTGTGTGCCGTTCTGGTCGGGACGGATTCCGCCGGGCGTCTCTATGCCGACCGCCAGCGCCGGCTCAGCACGGTCGTCGGTGTCTGGTATGAGTTGGTCGAGTTGGCCGAAGACACGCGTCAGGCGGAGTTGCTGGCCGAAATCGACCGGCTTAATGCCGATCCCACCGTCACCGGCATCATCCTGCAACTGCCCCTGCCGGAGCACATCGACACGGCCGCCGCCCAGTACCGCATCGACCCCTACAAGGACGTCGAGGGCGTCAACCCCGCCAACATCGGCTGGCTGTTCTATGGCGAGCCCATCATCGCACCCTGCACGGCCTTGGCTGTCACCGAAATGATCCGCCGCAGCGGCGTCACGGTGCGCGGGGCAAACGCGGTTGTGGTGGGGCAAAGCCGCATAGTCGGCAAGCCGGTCACCATGTTCCTGCTGGACCAGCTCGCGACCGTGACGGGCTGCCACATCGCCACGCGCGACCTGGCCGCCCACTCGCGCGCCGCCGACATCCTCGTCGTCGCCGTCGGCAAGCCCCACCTCATCGGCGTTGACCACGTCAAGCCCGGGGCCGTCGTTATCGACGTCGGCATCAACCGCATCAAGACCCCCGACGCCAACGGCAAGCTCGTCCGGCGAACGGTCGGCGACGTCGATTTTGAAGCCGTCGCAGCCGTATCCGCCGCGATCACGCCCGTCCCCGGCGGCGTCGGCCCGCTCACCGTGGCCATGCTGCTGCGCAATACCGTCGAGGCGGCCCGCAAGCAACTGCGGCGCAAGGTCTAGCCGCTGTCGTCCGCCCGAGCAGTTCGCCCCAACGATCCCCCTACAACGCCAACCGCCCCCGGCCAACGTTGAAGTGCCGAAAACCGCCGCCGCGCGGGCGGCTGCGAGTCGTGGCGTTAGCGCGGCTCGCCGACGAGGAGCTGCAAAAGCCGAAAGTCCTCCATGTCAATGTGACCGTCCAAGTTCAAGTCGAATGCCGCACATCCCATCGTGCCCGGATCATCCTGATACGTCACGCAATCCGCGAACGCCGCCAGTTCCACCGCCGTGACCTCGCCGTCGCCGTCAATGTCACCCAACAACGGCGGACCGATCCGGTACACACCCATCGTCTCATCCGTGAAGTCCAGCAGAATCGCCAGTTGCCGCCGATCATTGAAACTCTGCGGCCGACCGTCAGCACCACCGGTCAGCGACCAGTAGTGCCCAAGATTGCCGGACGCGTCCGCCGTCACGGCACGACCCTCGACCTCCAGCCCAGACCACACCAGCGGCACCCAGTGGCGTACTACATCATGCCATAGCCACAGCACATCCGCCAGACCCTCCGTCACCTCCGCCGGTCCAGCTTGGCTGTATGTCACTACATCGCCCACGTCATTCAGAGTGATGTAGCCACCGGAGCAGTTCACGCTCCGAAAGACCTGCCCAGACCCGAAGTACGGGGCTGGGTCGTCGCTTTCCATTATCAACGCCGGATTAGCATATGGTCCGAAGTACAGCCCATATCCGCTATACAGATCCGGGCCATCATCCCCAAAGCCCACGAGATACACGATCTCGTGCCGGTTGTTGACCATCCCGCCGGCGGCGGCCGCTTGGATATGTGTCCCCGTCTGTGCCTCTGGCGCCGGGTCGCCATCCCGAACTACAACCTCCAGCGGTTCCGCCTGCCCCGCCAGCAGCACCCAGTCATT
>CAZYGM010000238.1:0-4774 GCA_964647015.1 uncultured Planctomycetales bacterium
GCAGGCGGTACTGATTGGGCTGCAATTCGGAGTTGTCGCGGATGCGGATGGGCGGGACCACCAGGCCAAGATCCAGGGCCATCTGCTTGCGCAGCGCGGCGATGCGATCAAGCACGTCGCCGCCGCGCTTGCGGTCCACCAGCTTGATCAGCCCGAAGCCGACCTGCAGCTCGAGGGCGTCCACGCCCAGGTGCGATTCGATCTGCGGCGTCTTGGTGCGTTCCTTGGTGCGTTCGGCGGTGGCCTCGCGCGTCGCCTTGGAGACCTTCAACAGTCGCAGGAAATACGCCACCAGGCCACAGCCGCCGGCCAGCGTCAAGAGCGGGATCTTGGGCAGCGGCGTCACGGTGAGCGCTACGAGAAACGTGGCGGCGCCGGTCAGGGCGATCGGCTTGGACGCCAACTGGCCGATGACCTCCTCGCCCATGTTGGTCTGCCCGGTGCTGCGAGTGACCAGCATGGCCGCCGCGATGGAGAGCAGCAGGGCCGGAATCTGGCTGGCCAGGCCGTCGCCAATCGTCAGTTGGGTGTAGACCGACAGGCAGTCCATGACCTTCATGCCGCCTTCGACCATGCCCACGTACAGGCCGCCGAGCACGTTCACGAAGGTAATGACCAAGCCGGCAATGGCGTCGCCGCGCACGAACTTGCTGGCACCGTCCATGGCCCCGTAGAAATCGGCCTCGTCGCTGATCTCGCGGCGGCGGCGGCGGGCCTCGGCCTCGTCGATCAGGCCGGCGTTCAGGTCGGCGTCAATGGCCATCTGCTTGCCGGGCATGCCGTCCAGCGTGAAGCGGGCCGCGACTTCGGCGATGCGCGTGGCGCCCTTGGTGATCACGACGAACTGGATCACCATGATTATCAGGAAGATGATTACGCCGACGGCCAGCGAGTTGGCCGCGATGAACACGCCGAAGGCCTGGATAACGTGGCCGGCCGCATCGGTCCCCTGTGGACCGTTGGCCAGAATGAGGCGGGTGGTGGCGGTGTTCAGCACGAGGCGGAACAGCGTTGCCGACAGCAGCACGGCCGGGAAGCTGGAGAGTTCGAGCGGGGTGCGGATGTACATGACGGTCATCAGCACGACCGTCGCCAGCAGGATGTTGGTGATCAGCAGGAAGTCGAGGAACCAGGTCGGCAGCGGCACTAGGATGACGAAGATCAGGGCCGCCGCGGCCGCCGGGAACAACAGCCCACGGTGCTTGCCGATGAACTGGACGATGGGGTTATTGTCCAGCATGGTCACCTGTGGCGGCGCGCGGCGCGCCTTCCCGTAGTCAGGAGGATATGGTCCGGACAAAACCGGGCGTGGGCGCGTCTGCGGCTCACCAGGTTACGGGTATGTTCCCGCGGATCAGTCAAGCGACCTCCTGTTTCAGCTTGCGACTCCGGCCGGGCGCGCCCGCCCGCTGATCTGGTACACGTAGGCCAACACTTCGGCGACGGCCCGGTAGAACGTCGGCGGGATGAACTGTCCGACCTCGACGGCGGCGAACAGGGCCCGGGCCAGCGGCGGGCGCTGCACGATCGGGATGCGGTGCTCCTGGGCGACCTGGCGGATGCGCAGGGCGAGCAGGTCCTGGCCCTTGGCGACGACGCGTGGCGCGCTCATGGTGGCCTCGTCGTACTGCAGAGCCACGGCGAATTCGGTCGGGTTCGTGACCACGACGTCCGCCCGCGGCACGCTGGACTTGATCCGCTGCAACGCGAGCTGGAACTGGAGCTGCTTGCGCCGCTGCTTGATCTTGGGATCGCCGTCCATGCGCTTCATCTCGTCCCGGACTTCCTGCTTGGTCATCTTCAGCTTGCGCCACCAGTTCCAGCGCTGGTAGGCGTAGTCCAGCAGGGCCAGGATGAGCAGCACGACGGCCATCCGCAGCGCCATGCTGAACATCAGCGCGGCACTGAGTTCGAAGGCGCGGCGCGGCACGAGCGTGCCGAGCGTGAGCACTTTGCCGATATCGGCGGCCAGGCTCACGTACGCCACGGCCGCCACGAAGATCATCTTCAGGATGCCCATGCCCAGCCGCGTGACGGCGTCCAGGCTGAACAGCCGCTTGACGCCGTTTACCGGGTTGAGCTTGTCCAGCTTGGGCTTGAGGCGTTTGGGCGAGAGCACGGTGGCGGACTGCAGGCCGGTGACCACGGCGGTGATGATCATGAGCAGCAGCAGGAAAGGCAGCAGCATGCCCATGGCGGTTCGCGCGGCCTGGCCGGCGGCGTTGAACAGCGCAGCACTATCCAGCTCGGACGGCGTGGCCAGCCCGTGCAACATGCGCAGCATTGTGTCGAGCATGCCCATGCCCAGAAACTTGAGCAGCAGCACGCCGCCCAGCAGCGCGGCCGCGGCCGTGAGATCCTGGCTGCGCGGCACGTTGCCGTTCTCGCGCGCCTCCTGGAGGCGGCGCGCGGTTGGTTGTTCAGTGCGTTCGCCGGTATCGTCGGCCGCCATCGCGGCGCTCCTCCGGGCTCGTCAGGGAGCCGTGAAGTCGTGCAGCCACGCGAAGCTCGTCTCCAGCACATCCACGAACATGCTCATGCCGGCAGGCAGCGCGACTGCCATGATCAGAAACGCGACCAGGGCTTTCAGCGAGAAACCGATCGTCACGATGTTCAACTGCGGCACGGTGCGGGCGATGAAGCCCATGGCCAGGTTTGCCATGAACAGCGTGAGCACGGCCGGCGCGGCGACGTGAATCGCCAGCACGCCCGCCGCGGCCAGGGCGGCCAACAGGAGGTCGACCCCGAACTCGGCTAAGCCAGCGGCGCCCAGCAACGGGACGGCCTCGAAGGTATCCAGGCAGGCAGCCAGCAGGGCCCGGTGGCCGCCGATGACGAGGTACACGACGCTGGCCACCTGGACATACAGGCTGCCGAGGATGGCCATGTCCTCGCCGCTGTCGGGATCCGCCACGCGTCCCATCGCCAGGCCCGAGTTCTGGGCCACCAGCGTGCCGCCCATCTGCAAGCCCACGAAGCAGGTGGCGATCACCAGCCCCATCAGGGACCCCACCAGCAGCTCGCCGCCCAGCGCGAGCGTCAAGCCGCCGACCGTGTCCGGCACCGCGGCCGGGAACTCGACAAACGGCGTCACCAGGGCGGCCAATGCCAGCAGCAGCAGCACGCGCACGCGCACCGGGATGGAGACGGCCGCCAGTATCGGCTGCATGGCGAACATGGCGGCCAGCCGAGCCAGGACCATCATGAATACCGGCAGCTTCAGGTAGTAGGCCAACAACTCCAGCGGCATCAGCCACGCTTCCTCCTGCGCGTTGCACTTACGGCCCCTCAGAGCCCCGCGAACAGCGACTGGGCATACTCGACCAGCCGGGCGGTCAGCCACGGCACAAAGAACATCGTGGCCGCCACCATGGCGACTATCTTCGGCACGAGCGACAGCGTCTGGTCACTGAGCTGCGTGATCGTCTGGACCAGACTCACCAACACACCCACGACCACGCCGACGCACAGCACCGGGCCGGCGATGATCAACGCCGTCAGCAGTGCTTCGCGTCCAAGATCCAGAGCGGCCGTAAGGTCCATGCGCGAACTCCCCTGCTATTGCACGCTCGCCATCAGCGAGCCCGCGACCAGGTGCCAGCCGTCGGCCAGCACGAACAGCAGCAGCTTGAACGGCAGCGAGATCAGCACCGGCGGCAGCATCATCATGCCCATCGAGACCAGCACCGTGGCAATCACCATGTCGATCACGAGGAACGGCAGATACACCCGGAACCCCAGCACGAACGCCGTCTTGAGCTCGCTCAGGATGAAGGCCGGCACCAGCGCCGACATCGGCACGTCGCTCTTGCGTATCTCGGCGCCGTCCGCCACGGCCGAACGCGTGGCGTACTCGTACATCAGGTAGACGTCCGCTTCGTTCCCGGCCACCTCGATCTGGTGGAACATGAACTCGCGCAGCTCCGCGCCGGCCACTGCCAGGGCGTCCAACTGCGCCATGCGGCCGGACAGGTACGGCGTCACCGCGTTCACGCGGATGCGCTCCCAGGTCGGCGCCATCACCAGCAGCGTCATGAACAGGGCCAGTCCCACCATGACCTGTGAGGGCGGCAGCTCCTGCGTGCCCAGGGCCCGGCGCAGCAGGGCCAGCACGACCACGATGCGCACGAAGCAGGTCATCATCAGCAGAATGCTGGGCGCCACCGTCAGCAGGGTCATGACCACCAGCACCTGCAGCGTGGCGGTCAGCGACTCCCGGCTGTTGGCCTGGGGCAGCCAGTGGCTCACGTCGGGAATGAAGAACGGGTCGGCCGATGCGGCGGTCTCAGCGGCAAGGCTGGACGGCTCAGCCTGCCCGTAGGCCGGCGCCGTCAGGATGAGCGGGACGAACAGCACGCAGCCCAGGCCGGCCCGCAGCCGGCGCGTCATCGCCGCGCCTGGGCAGGCTGTCCGGTTGACTGGTGCGTTCAAGCGCTCGGCATCCATGCCGACCTGCCTCCGTGCCCGTGCCACCCGGCTCCGTCCGGGTGGTATTGCTGTTCCTGCGGCCGCCGTGGCCCCTCCAGACGGCCTAAGTCTGAGCCACGGCGCCCTGCAAGCGTCGCGCGGTGTCGGCCAGCTTGCGGCGCAGCGCTGCCAACCGGTCGGTCGGAAAGGCGCTGGCGCGCTCGGCCGCGCTGTCGTCGTAGGCCCGCGACTCGCCGGCCAGACAGCGTTCGAATTCGGCGGCGTGGCCGTCTTCCGCCTGTTGCAGCTCCCGGCCGGCCAGGCGTGCGGCCAAATCGGCGTCGTCAATGACCGATAACGCGCGCAG
>CAZYGM010000239.1:0-4722 GCA_964647015.1 uncultured Planctomycetales bacterium
GGCCCGGCGTAGCGGCCCGCCGCTGCCGTAAGCGTCTGGTGAAGTCCGGCCGTCGGGTCCCAGTGCGCGATGTAGGTCTTGCCGTACGGGTCGTAGTCGTAACGCTCGACCAGCTTGGCCGGGACCGGTTCCGGCGTCGCGTCCGGCTCGCCGGCGTCCAGCAGGCCGACCACGCTGCCGAGGGCGTCACGGACGTAGTGCAAGACCTCCTCCGATCCGGCCGCCACGTCGCCGGCCGCCGTCCGGCGACTCCTCCAGCAGTTCCCCGTCGTGGCCATCCTCGGGGCGCGCCAGGTCGGGAAGACCACCCTGGCCCTGGAGATTCTGCGGCAGGCCAGCGCGGCCGGCGAACGGTTCGACCTGGAGGATCCCGCTGATCTGGCCCGGCTGGCCGACGCCAAGCTGGCCTTGACCGGTCTGCGGGGACTCGTGGTCATCGACGAGATTCAGCGTCAGCCGGACCTCTTTCCCATCCTGCGCGTGCTCGCCGACCGGCGCCCGCGCACCGCCCGGTTCCTTGTTCTGGGCAGTGCGTCGCCTGACCTCCTGCGCCAATCCTCCGAATCGCTCGCTGGCCGAATCGCGTTTCACACCCTCCCCGGCTTCGGCCTGGACGAGGTCGGCGCCGCCCAACTCGAACGGCTTTGGCTGCGCGGCGGGTTTCCACTCGCATTCCTCGCCCGGACTCACGCGGCGAGCTACACCTGGCGCCAGAGCTTCGTCCGCACATTCCTGGAGCGCGACCTGCCCCAGTTGGGCGTGCGCGTGCCCGCGACAACACTGTCACGCTTCTGGTCAATGCTCGCCCACTATCATGGCCAGGTGTGGAACGCGGCCGAGTTCGCCCGGTCGTTCGGCGTGAGTGACAAGACGGTCCGGCATTATCTTGACACATTGAGCGCGGCTCAGGTTGTGACCGTGCTGCCGCCGTGGCACGAGAACGTCCGCAAGCGCCAGGTCAAGTCGCCGAAGGTCTACATCCGCGACTCGGGCTTGTTGCACGCTCTGCTCGGCATCCGCGAGCACCGCGACCTCGAGCGCCATCCGAAACTCGGCGCCTCGTGGGAAGGCTTCCTGCTGCACCAGGTGGTCGCACGCCTCGGCGCCACTCCTGACGAGTGCCACTTCTGGGCCACGCACGCCGGGCCGGAGCTTGACCTGCTGTACGTGCACGGCCGCCGCCGCTGGGGCTTCGAGTTCAAGCGGACCTCTTCGCCCAAGCTCACGAACTCGCTGAGAACCGCCATTGAAACACTACGGCTCCAGCGGGCGTTTCTAGTGCACGCGGGCGACCAGACGTTCCCACTCCATCCGCAGGTAACAGCCGTCTCCGCTGGGCGGCTGCTCAACGACATCGCCTGAAGAGCGCGCCCCAGATGAACTCGCGGGCGAGCGTCCAGGTGCGTGTTGGACCAGCGCTGCCGCCATGGCACGACTGGGGTCAATCTACTCGTCGAGAATCCACCACGTCCCGTCAGCAGTCCACGATAGTGTGCAATTCGGGTATTGATCGGTTCCGCAACCGAACGACAGCGAGAAACAGTTGTCGCGAGCGCTGTAATGCCATTTTCGAGAGCCCGCCGTCGGGTCAGGGATACTCTGAATGTACTTGGGCACCAGGGCATCGAGTCGCTCGGGGAACGCGCCGTGATTCGCGAAGTAGCCCTCAAGCGCCGCAACGATTGGCTCGGCACGCCTCTTGCTTTCCTCGATGCGACTGACTGACCATTTCTCGCATCCGCCCAACACACCGATCCCGAGAATAGACAAACACAAGGCAGTGCTCGTACGACGCATTCTGCGATGGGAGGGTCTCATGTGCACACTCCGATGCGTTGTGATAGACCAGATGGCTTGTCGCTAGGCGAGTCTGACTGGTTGGTCTCGGGGCTTGAATCGCCGGGCTGAGATGGAGAATCGCTACGCGGGTTCTCTTGCTCCTCGGTCGGATTGGTTATCCTTGAGTCGTTCTTGCGATCACGGATCAAACGTCCGTCATCCATAGCCTCGTCCACCATGTCGTCGATATCCTCGATAGGCCGACCATCCTCCTTTGCCTTCCTGCCAATCTCCCGGCCCACTGCATTGTTGTGTTTGCCTGCCTGCGTGTCGGGATCATCGGCATTGCCGGCTTCATGAATGTCGCCGACCTTCTCGGCCGCCTCTTCACCATACTTGTATGTCAAACGCGCTTGCCAATTGGCGTGTCGCGCCGCGTTCCTGGCTCCCCCCGGATCATCGGCGGAACCTTTATCCCCATACTTGTTCGAATATTCAACTGACTTATCGTACGAGTCACCGGCACCTGCATCGTACGCGGCGCTCGGACCCACCGAGACTACGCCGCCGATTGCTTCGCGGGTTTTTCGGACGATGCCCTTGCCCCGATACAACCCCAGCGCGTCGATGAAGTTCGTTGGCGAGGACACAACATACTCGTACATATTCACCCCATCCACGTAGCCGAGCGGGTCGCGTTGGAGCCAGCGGCCGAGGCGGGGGCTGTACGTGCGGAAGGGGAAGTGGTACAGGCCGATGGCCACGTCGTGCCGCTGGCCGGTCCACATGAAGGGATTGCCGAACGCCGACGGCTCGTCCGGCTCGTGCCGGACCCAGTCTCCGGAACCGCTCCCGGCGGCCGGGTCCCAGTGCGCGATGTACGTCTTGCCGTACGGGTCGTAGTCGTACCGCTCGACCAGCCGGGCCGGAACCGGTTCCGGCGTCGCGTCCGGCTCGCCGGCGTCCAGCAGGCCCACCACGCTGCCGAGCGCGTCACGGACGTAGTGCAAGACCTCCTCCGATCCGGCCGCCACGTCGCCGGCCGCCATCAAGCTGGGACTACGCAGCGGCTGCTACATGTTCACACTGGCAACCCAAGTGATAGGCGCACCGCCATGATCACGACTCCAAGCACAAGCAACCCAGGCCCCATAACGCCCGAGAGTAGTGTTGCCCACAGCGCGGCTTGGCGCCCCTCAACGAGCGCCGGTGGACGACGCACGACCTTCACCGCGTGGCAGAAAACCGCTGTATGAGCCAGCATGCCCATCGCTGCTAGAAACGACCATATTTCTGAGCCTCGAAGTCCTAACAGCCGTATGTCGACCTTAACGTTCGCAAGAACGCACGCGATCCCAGGTATGGTCATCGAGAAAGCCACAACCAACGTAAGGACTAGATCTATGCCTCCACGGTACCTCGTTACAGTATAAGTTGTGGGGTCGTTCGCGTCAAATGCTCTTCCACATTCGGGACAACGCTCCACCGTTTGCCTACTCAGATCGTAACCGCATCTGTGACATCGCGCTGTCGGTAGAATGAAACGCTGGTTAACCATATGATTCGTGATCCACAGGTGATAACGTACGCCATCGTGCGCCTGGTCTGAATGGTCCCCTGCTTGCGCTATGGACCTTCTTTCCTCAGGTAATGCGATGGCCTAGTGCCGTTTCCGGTTGAAGGGTTTCGCGTCTTGGGGCCTCGCTGTAACTATATGCAAATGAAGGGGTTGCGCCAGGGTCTGATATGAGATAGATGAAGTCTCCACGTTTGGGTTTTGACCGAGACCTGTCACGTGGAGACTCCAATTGGACCAAGTTCGAGCACGGAAGCTCAGGCCGTATGAACGGCAGAAGCTGCACAAGATGAAACGCCAACTCTCCAGCCAAGTCAATAGCCGCCACGCACGAATCATCCTGCTTTCGACCGGCGGCGTCCGGAACCGCCAGATCGCCACGCTGGCCGACTGCTCGCCGCAGTGGGTACGAATCATCATCCACCGCTTCAACGCCCAGGGCATCGACGGCATCACCTGGTACCCCTTCTACCAGGACCACACTGGCCAGCCACGCAAGTTCTTCGCCGACGTTGTCGAGCGAATCGTCGAGATCGTGCTCTCGCCACCCAAGCAACTGATCGGCATGAACGAGTGGTCGTTGCCCAAGCTGCGGCAGTACCTGATCGAACAGGACGTCGTGACATCGATCAGCATCGAGCATTTGCGGACGCTGTTGCGGCAACGCGGCGTCCGCTGGCGTCGCACGAAAACCTGGAAAGAATCGAACGATCCGGACTTCGACCGCAAGTACCGGGCGATTCGCCGGTTGTACAAACGTCCGCCCAAGGGCGGACGGGTGATCTGCATCGACGAGTTCGGCCCGCTCAATCTTCAACCGCGGCACGGCGTCTGTCAGGCCCGCAATGGAAAGGTGACACGCTATCGGGCCACCTACAGTCGCACGCTCGGCGTGCGGCACTTCCTGGCGTACTACGATTTGAAAACCGACCGGCTCTATGGCTGCGTGACCAAACGCAAGAAGACGCCGGATTTCCTGCGGTTTCTGAAGTGGGTACGTCGGCGTTACCCGGCGACGCAGAGGTTGCACATTGTCATGGACAACTATGGCACACACCTCAGCGGCGACGTGGCCCGCTGGGTACGGGGCCACAACGTGCGGCTGTACTTCACGCCGACCAACGCGTCGTGGCTCAATCGGATCGAGTGCCACTTCGGTCCGCTCAAGAAGTTCGCGCTGAACAACTCGGACCACCGCAGCCACGAGGAACAAGAAGCCGCGATCGAGAGCTACTTGTCGTGGAGAAACCACCATCGTGACCTGGCCATTCAACCGCTACCGAAAACGCGAAACCGTGCCGCCTGAAACGGCACTAGAAGTGGTTTCATAACTCCTGATCTGGCAAGTGGTTACATAAGCTTGCGCC
>CAZYGM010000240.1:0-4709 GCA_964647015.1 uncultured Planctomycetales bacterium
TCCCCAGCAACACGCGTTTGAGCAGCATCCGTTTCATGACGGTCCTCCTGGAGTCAACGTCGTCCGCAGCCGGCTTGGTTCCTGCGCCCGCGCGCCGGCCGCCGCTCACATCAGGACGAACCAACCGCCGCCGCTATTCACCGAAATCACGGCTCGGGCCGTCCCGCCCGCTCCCAATCCGCCAGCCGCTCCCGCGCCCGGCCGGATTCCCGGTGATCCGGGGCCCGCTTCAGCAGCTCGCGGTAGTGCCGGGCCGCCTCTGCGCGCTGCCCCGCCAGCCACGCCGCATCCCCCAGCCCCAGCAACAGTTCCGGCTGATCGGGACGCAACCGCACCGCGCGTTCCCCAAACTCGCGGTGCAGCGCAGTGTCCCCCAGCCGCCCATAGTACTCGGCCAAAGCCCCGTACGCCTCGCCAAGCAGTTCATCCCGCCGATCCCCCGCCAGTTCCGCCCGCGCCCGGGCATAGCGCAGGTACGCCTCCGGCTCTCCGGCCGCCAAGGCCAGTTCCATGGCCACCTCTAGAGCGCTGGAGTCCGCGGCCGCCAGCAGCTCCGCCTCACGGACGCGTAACAGCGCCAACCCTGCTTCCGGCTTGCCCAGGGACTGCCAGATCCGGGCGTGCAGAACGTCCACCGCGACATCCGCAGCCCCGCCCGCCAGAGCCCGGCGCACGCGGTACAGGGCCGAATCCTCGGAACAGCATAAGAAACGTCCCGCCCCCCGCTGCTCCAACAACAGCCAGCCCGGTCTTATCTGACCAACCCGTCCGTCCGAGACGTTGCGGACCGCCACGCTGCCCAGCAAGCGGTCCAGCCCGAAATAGGCCTGGCCGGCCCGCATATCCAGGGCCGGTTGTACGCCCAGCCGTGTCTCCGCGGCCACAACTCGCTCCAGCGCGGTGGCCCAGTGCCCCTGCCGCAGCGCTACGTCAACCCGAACCAGCCAGAGGTCCACGGACTCCGGAAACGCCTCCAGGGCGGCGCTGCTCGCGCGGTCAGCCGCGTCCCAACGCTGAGCGTCCAGATCCGATTGGCAGCGTTTCAGGACCTCCCCCGGGTCGGCCGGGCGACTGGCCGGCTCCCCGGCCCCAATATGCCCGCTGACCACGGAGAACAGCAGCAACCACCTTGTGCAGCGGACGCACGTTCGCATATGCTGGTATTTTGCGCGGATGGCACGGTTCGGTACACTGGAATCAACCGGGCCCGCTCACCATTGTGGGCACACTGGCGCTCTGCTGCAACGGACTTATGGACCCACACGCTCTCGAGTGTCTGGATTTCCACCGCGTTCGCGAGTTGCTCGCCGGGTACGCACTGACCGGACTGGGCAAGTCGCTCGCCCTGCATATAACGCCCGTAACGCGCGCCGACCTCGTGCAGCGCTGGCTCGGCCAGGTGACGGAGCTGCAACGATTGATCCCGCAGCGCGGCATGCCTCCGCTGGGCGGCATCAGCGACGTCCGCCCCATCGTCAAGCGCTGCACGCCCCCGCTGCGCGTCTCAGTCGAAGAAATGGCCCGCCTGGGCGACGCGCTGGCCGGCACCCACCACGTCAGCCGCTACCTCGCGGACCTGCCCGAGGACCTGCCCGAGTTGCGGCACTTGGCCGGCCGCATCGGCGATTTCGCCGCCCTCGCCGAGCGCATCCGCGGCGTCATCGACGAGCGCGGCGAGGTCCGCGACGATGCCAGTCCCAAGCTGGCCCGCATTCGCCGGGAAATCGAGAACGCCGGCCGCGACATCGGTGAGACGGTCAAGCGCCTGCTGCGCGACCCGGACCTGCGCCGCCTGCTGCAGTTCCCCAATCCGACCTTCCACAACGACCGCGTCGTGCTGCCGGTCCGCACCGAATACCGCGGCCGCATTCAGGGCATCATCCACCGCACCTCCGATAGCGGCGCCACGATTTACGTGGAGCCGGCCCAGGCCGTTGAGCTCAACAACCAGATCAGCAACCTGCGGGCCGAGGAGCAGGAGGAGATCAACCGGCTCCTGTGGGACCTGGCCCACCAGGCACACTTGAACGCCGCCGAAATCCTCAAAACCATCGACGCCATCGCCGTGCTCGACCTGATCGCGGCCAAGGTGCGCTTCGCGCACGACTTCGAGCTGCGCTGCCCGCAGGTCAACAACGACCCCGTGCTCAGCGTCCGACAGGCCCGACACCCGCTCCTCACCGCCCTCTGTCGCCGGCGCCGCGCAGCGGGCGAGACGGACGTCGCGGAAGTCGTGCCCATCAGCTACCGACTCGGCGAAGACTTCGACCTGCTGGTCATCACCGGCCCCAACACCGGCGGAAAAACCGTCACGCTCAAGACCATCGGCCTGCTGCACCTGATGGTCCAGGCCGGCATGCCCGTCCCCGTTGCCGACGGCTCAACCTTCGGGATCTTCAACAACGTGCTGATAGACGTCGGCGACGAGCAGAACATGCAGCAATCTCTCAGCACGTTCAGCGCCCACCTGCACCGGCTGATGGACATGCTGCGCCGCGCCGGCCGGCAAACGCTCGTGCTGATGGACGAGCTCGGGGCCGGCACCGATCCCGACGAGGGCGCCGCGATCGGTCGCGCGATTCTCGATGAGTTCCTGCGCCTGCAGACGCGCTGCGTGGCCACCACGCACCTGGGCGCCCTCAAGGCCTACGCGCTGACGCGCACCCGCGTCGAGAACGCCTCGGTCGAGTTCGACCCGCAAACCCTGCGGCCCACCTACCACCTGCGCATCGGCGAGTCCGGGTCCAGCAACGCCATCGAGGTGGCCCAGCGTCTCGGCCTGCCCAAGCGGCTGGTGGCGGCCGCCCGCCGCAATCTATCCCGTAAGGCCCGCGCGCTGCACGCCGCCTTGCGCGACACGGCCGATGCCAAGCGCCAGGCCGAGCAGGCACGCGAGGCCGCCCAGGTCGCCCAGTTGGGCGCCTCACGCGCGCAGGACGAGGCCGGCGCGGCCCGCGTCCGCCTCGAACAGCAACAGCAGGAATTCCGCCACTGGGTCCAGCGCGTCGTGCATCTGCAGCCCGGCGACGCGGTCCGCGTGCGCAACTTCGACCGCGACGGCCGCGTTGTCCGCGTGCGCCTCGACCAGCAGCGCGCCGAGGTCAACGTCGGGGCCTTCAGCGTGGAGGTCCCGCTGGGCGACGTGCTCCCGCCCGAGACCGCCCCCCCGCCGCCCCGCCCCGCGCGCCCCGACCGCCCACCCCCGGCGGCAAAGCCGAAACCCAGCCGCAAACCGGCCGAGCGCGAACGCCAGGCCGCCCATCCGCCCCCTGCGGCTACGGCCGAACCGCCCAAGCAACCGCCACCCCCACCCCGGCCGCCCGCGCCGCCCCTCACCGACGAGCAGGCCAACCGGCTCAACCCGGGCGACATCGTGTTCGTAAAGCGGTTCCACCGCGACGGACGCGTCGTACGCGTCAAACCCGCCCGCCGCGAAGTCATAGTCACGGTCGGCCTTCTCGAGATCGAAGTCCCTTACGACGGGCTCGCCTTGACCTCCGGTCGTGACGGGGCTCGGCCCCCGCGCCAACCCACGCGGCGTGGTCGGACCGATCAGCAGCCATTGCCAACCAAGCCGCCTGGCGAACCGTCGCGGGTCCACACCCCGCTGGCGGCCAGTCCGCCCCCGCCGCCGGACACCCCGCCGGCCCCCGCACCACCCGCGCTACGAGACGAACCACCCGCCCCGTAATGACCCTCCGTCGCCCAAGCAGCGCCCAACCAATCGCGGACAAACCGCGCGAAACGACTGCCCGCCCGGAAAGACCGCCCGATTGACACCAACGCTTGCGCTTGTCAGCCGCGAACTGCCAGCTACAGCGCCACCCCAAGCTGCTGTGCCGCCGCTTCGACCGTCTGGTCGATCAGTGTCGCGATCGTCATCGGCCCGACCCCGCCGGGAACGGGCGTTATCAGCGAGGCCGGCTCCGCCGCCCCCTCGAAGTCCACGTCCCCGATATTGCCCTCGTTGTAGCCCGCGTCAACCACGACCGCCCCCTCCTTGATCCAGCCGCCGTGCACGAAATGCGGCCGGCCAACCGCCACAATCAGCACGTCGGCCTGCCTGACAATGCTCGGCAACGAACGCGTGCGCGAATGACAGAGCGTCACCGTCGCGTGCGCGTTGATCAGCAACGACGCCATCGGCCGCCCCAGAATAGGACTACGACCGATAACCACGGCATGCGAACCGTCCAACTCGACCTCGTACTCCCGCAGCAGCCGCATAATCCCGCCCGGCGTGCAGGGAATAAACGCCGGCATCCCCAGGATAACCCGCCCCAGCGTCGCCGCCGTCACTCCGTCAATGTCCTTCTCGACCGGAATCGCTTCGAAGGCGGCGCGCTTGTCGATCGGCCGCGGCACGGGATGCTGCACCAGGATACCGTGCACCGCCGGATCGTTGCCCAGTCTCTGGACTTCCGCGACCAGCTCCTCCGTGGTCGTGCCCAGCGGCAACTCCAGCGCCAACGACCGCATCCCCACGCTTTCGCAGCGCTTGCGCTTCATGCGCACGTACGTGGCCGAGGCCCGGTCGTCGCCCACCAGAACCGTCGCCAGCGTCGGCGTAACGCCCGATGCGTCGCGGATCTTCTGCACCTTGTCCACGGCCTGGGCCAACAGGCGCTTGGCCAACGCCCGGCCATCCATCACCTTCGCCTTGTTGATCGCCATGCCCACAGAATAGCGAGCCCGCCTGCACGTGTCAC
>CAZYGM010000241.1:0-4653 GCA_964647015.1 uncultured Planctomycetales bacterium
CCTTGCCATGGCGGGGATTATACCTTCAGGAACGGTTATGGGATAGGCTCTTAATTACAATGACTGCGCTGCCAAGATGATCCTGCACTGCACGGACACTACCAGTCCGCCCTTCACGGATCACGAATACCGCCTCACCTTCGGTGACGAAGTGGAGATCGCCATCGACGCCTACTACGACGGCACCTACGGCGGCGACAACATCGTGCCCCAGCAAGCGCTGACCTCTGGCGCCGCGTTCCTGTATCCGTACACGGACTACGTGGGCGGCGCCGCCTGGGTTCGCGGCGACATGAACTGCGACGGACTGGTCAACAGCTTCGATCTCGATGCGTTCATACTCGCCCTTACGAACAGTGCCGCCTACAAGGCCCAGTACGGGCGCGACCCCATCCTCCTGGGCGACCTGAACGATGACTGGCTCCTGAATAGCCTCGACATTGACCCCTTCGTCGCGCTTCTCGCGGTTGGCAAGCGCGACCCCGTTCCGCTCCACCTCATTGTGACCGGAGTTTCCCTGAGCGCTCGAGTCGGCGAAACTCGCATTGTCGCCACGGTCGATTGCGACGGCCAATCCGCCATAGACCCGGAGAACGAGGCTGACGCGGTTCGCGTCACTGTTTGGGACGGCAGCGACATGCCGCCCAATGGCGGGCTCGGCGCGCCGCCGGAGTGGGGTGCGGGCATCGCCATCTCGCCGTTCTCAACACTCAACCTTCGTAATGGCAACGTCTTAACGACGATTCCGCTCGCATCCTGGGACCCGGTTGGCCCGCCCGTGGGCTTCACCCTCTACCACAACAGCCTGGAAAGCGACCCCGATACCGCCTTCAATCTGCCCGGCGGCTGGAGCGTCAGTTACGGTAGCCGCATCGACGGCTCGGCCGGCGACGCCACCGTTGCGTTCGTCGCTGCCGACGCGACGCGCGTCGTCTACACACTCAGCGATCCCGCCGGAGATTCATACGCCGGCCCACCCGGCATCCACGACATGCTCTTCTGGGATGACGAGAACAGCCAGTGGATCCTGACCAGCCCGAATCAGTGGAGGGTTGTATACGACAGCAATGGCCGCATCACGGAGATAATCGACAGCGCCGGCAACGTCTCCGAGATCGTCTACAGCGGCAGCCAGATCGCTTACGTGAAGAGCGCGGCGGATGGCCTGACCGGCGTCGGCAACAACCGTCTAACATTCACTTACGACGGAAACGACAACCTCCAGAAGATCACTGACCCCATTGGCCGAGAGTGGATATTCACATACAGTGGCGATAGGCTTGCGCAGATCCACTACCCGTACGACAACCACGTGCCGGCGTCCTCCGTTCAGATCACCTATGAGGACCAGGATTCCGATCGGGTGAAGGATATCAAGGACCGCGACGCCGCAGCCTCGCCGGAGTACGACAAGACCTGGTCATACACCTACACCGACGGCCGCCTGACCAAGGTTCAGGACCCCTGCTTCTACGCCGGCGGCCAGTACGAACGCCATGAGCAGACGTTCGCCTACGCCGCCTTCACGGACGGCCGGTACCGCACGACCCATACGGACCGCCGCGGCCACGAATGGATCTACGCCTTCGACGGCTACGGCAACCTCCGCGAGCTCGAGAACCCGCTGGAGGGCGTGACGTCCGCAACCTACGACAGCGACCACAACGTACTCACGACCACGGACGAACTAGGCCACACCTGGACCTATACCTACGGCCCGTGCAGCACGCTGGAAACTGTTTCCAGCCCGCTCACCGGCGCCGACGCCCAGACCTGGACATACACCTGGCTCGCGCCCGGCCCGTCCGAGTCCACCAACTTCTATCGCCTCCAACGCGTCGAGGAGCCTGACGGAAACTGGGTCGAATACGCTTACGAGGACGAGAACGACCCCACGCTGGTCACCAAGATCACGCAGGAGCAGGCCGTCGACAACGGCGGCGACCCCGAGCACACGGAGACCTTCCTCCACTACTACGACACTGCCGACCCCAACGCCAACGGCCAACTCGCCCTGGTCATCGACGCCAACGACGTGCGCCACTCCTTCGAGTACGACAAGTACGGCTACTTCCGTCAGTTCCTCGAAGGCCTCGCCTCCGAGCGCCATGTCGCCGGCGCACCGGATACTAACCCTGTCGAACCGTCCGCCGTCGGCGCCACCGGTCCACTCGGATGGCCGGGCGCGGGCACTTGCGGGAGGGGTTGCTGCAAGCGCGTTGGGTACGACGCCAACGGCAACAGGCTCTCGTGTTTATGGGAGTGCCCTATGTTGCTGCGCAGCTTCCCAACCCGTCTCGGCAATACCCCGTCCCCCCAATGCGGTACTAAGGATGAGTGTTTCGGCAGCATGGAATACAACGTCGTCGGCCGCCTTCAGCACTTCGAAACCTGCTTCTTGGCCGAAGACGGTGGATTCCGCAACGGCGATCTAACCTACGACGACCTCGGCCTTCTGACCAGTATCACTACCGAGACCGGCAGTGAGAACACCGGCTGGCAGGTCGACCGCACCTGGACCATCAACAGCCGCGATGCCGACGGCCGCGTCCTCAGCGCCACCGGCCCCGACGGACAGACCATCACCTACACCGTCAGCGGTCAGCCCGGCTACGATGAGCTCGGCCGCGAGGTTACCGTCACGCGCGGCGACATGACGGCCACGTACACCTACGACGACGCCAGCCGCGTCACGCGCATCGACTACGGCAATGGCACCGCCGTCACCTACGAGTACGATGCCGCCAACCGCGTCACGCGCATCGACCACCTCGACGACCAGGACGCCCAACTCCTCCGCATCGACTACACCTGGAACACGGACAACACCGTCGCCACGCGTACCGAGACGGACAGCGTCAACAACGAGACCGCGGTCGTCACGTTCGATTACGACAATCGCAACCGGCTCATCGCCGAGACGCGCATCGTCGATGGCACCACCGTCGTCTACGACTTCTCCTACACTTACGACCATCTCGGCAACCGTCTCGAAAAGATCAACGCCATCGCCGGCGGCCGCAAGACCCTCTACTACTACGATAGCGACCCCGCCAACCGCCCGGCCGGCTTCGAAACCAACAACAACCGCCTCCTCTGGTACGAGGAGTACCAGCCGGACGGCCTCGGCGGCTGGGAACAGGACCCCATCCGCACCGTCCGCTACGTCTACTACATCACCGGCCACGTCGCCAACATCACCGTCAAGGACGAGTACGACGGCGTCGGCACACCCGCCGACTTCGACTGGCACTACGACCTCGCCCTCTACTACACCGACGCCGGCCTGCTCTGGCGCGTGTTATGGGACCGCTGGACGCTGGACGCCCAGGGCGGAATCGACGATTATGAACGCCTCGCCGGGCGGGAGTTCTACTACGACGGCCTCGGCGAACGCTTCCTAACACGGGATCTCGACGTGACCCACGCCGCCCCGGAATACTGGACGCCCGTCAACCCCTGGGACTGGACCGACACCGTCGGCCTCGACCCCTGGGCCGACTTCGGCGCCACCATCACCGAACCCCCGTCCGGCCCCTGGACGGCCACGACCTTCGAGCTCCGCCGCTACCTCCCCGGCGTCGCCGAGCAGGACCTGGGCCCGCCGAGCGAGCCGATTGTGTACCGCCACGGCGATTTGTTGGATTCCACCATGCTGCTGACGGACGAAACCGCTTCCGCCACGGCCACGCTGGCGTACAGCGCCTTCGGCGAGCCGGTCGGCGACGCGGCCGCCCTGCCCACGCGTTACCAATTCGCCGGCGGCCACGGCTACGAGTCCGGCCTGCTGACGCTGCCCGCCGCCCCCGGCACCGTCCCGCTGACGTTCCAGCACCTGGGCGCCCGCTGGTACCAGCCCAACACCGCCCGCTTCATCCAACGCGACCCCATCGGCCTCGCCGGCGGCATGAATGTGTACGCGTATTGCGCCAACAACCCCGTCGGGCTGGTTGATCCTGAGGGCCAGATCCATCCGGCCGTAGCTGGTATTGCTAGCGGCCTGGTCATGATCGACGGACCTCTTTTGCCGATCGGGGACGCAGTGGCGGGCGTAGTCCTTGTATGCGCCTTTGCTTACGAGTACGCTTCTTACGCGGAGCACACGAAGAACAAGAGAAAAAGTACGAAGGGCCGGCACGACGATGGTGTAAGGCGCGCCAAGCAGAAGCACAACAACAAGGCGCGCAACCATCCGACTTGGCAGCCCCGAGGTAACAAGAAAAACAGGATCATTGGCCCAGGCCCAATCATTATCGACGTTCCTCCTCCGACTTGGCCAGGAGAAGAACACCGACTGTGGGCTTGACGAACCCGGATGCTCCGGGTTCATTCGTGCGAGAGTTGTGCATGTTGGCCGTAGTTACTACTCCGGACACAATTCGTTGGACTGTCAAAGGGCCGCTGTTCACAGGAAAGCGGAAGAACCAAGCCATTGGACAAGTCCAACCGTTGGTGGCCGGAGCAATATGCTTCGCTCGTTTGTGCGGCAACGGCGTAAAAGATAGTTTCCTGGGTCATTCCGTCGGCGATGTCTAACGGACACCTGCCGGCGCCTTTCACGCTGCAGAATGCTAGGACACGGCATTCGCCGCCGGACTGCCGTGCTACTCTGTGTTCAACTGCTACCGACGGAGCTTCAATATGTCTACTATC
>CAZYGM010000242.1:0-1592 GCA_964647015.1 uncultured Planctomycetales bacterium
GGCGTCCAGATACTTGAGATAGTTCGGCAACGGAAACTTGACATCCATGTTGATGCAACGATCGGGCGGTAGCGGGAAGGTGAAGTCCGGCCGGTCGCCGGCCTGCGTCGTGCTTTGGCGGAAGTAGTTCACCCCTTCCAGGAAGCCGGCCAGCCGCAGCACGTCCGCGGCCATGCGCTCGCCCCACTGTCCGCGGCGCTGCGGATTGGCCAGCGCGGCGCGCAACTGCCCGGTCGTCTCCTGTAACGCGCCGGTGACCTTGCCAACCTGCTCAAGCTGCTGCATCAGCGTGCCGTACGACTGCCGCCGGTCCTTCTCAAGCGTCTGCACCGTGTTGCTGACTTCGGCCAGTCGCGTGGCGATCTGCCGAACCGTCTCGTCGATGAGCTTCTTCTTGGCTTCCAGCGTGCTCTCGCCGGCCTGGACCTGGGCCGCGAAGCGCGTCTCAGCCAGGCGGAGGAACTGCTCGCTGCTGGTCGCCAGCGCTTCGCTGGAGAGCTTGCCAAAAACCGCCTGGAGTTGCGTAACAATGGTTTCGATCTCGCCGGCGCGTTCCGCGCGCGCCTGGTCGAGCAACTGCTGCGCCACGTTGTCCGCCGCGCGCCGGCGCAGCCAGACCAGCAGCGCAACCAGCGCCCCTCCAACCACCGCGCCGCCGATTGCAGCAATCAGGAATTCCATCGGGCCCTCGCGCGCTCACTGTCTGCGATGCTACGGCGCACAGTGTACCGCGGAGAACCCCGACTGGGAGAGCCGGCAGTGCGGCGTGCTGGGCTTTCCGCCCGCCGTTCTTACAGCAGAGCCGTGCTGAAGTACCGCTCGGCCCGATCAGGCAGGACCGTGGCGATGTTGCCGCTGATTCTCCGGGCCAACTGGCGGGCCGCCCAGACGTTGGCGCCCGACGAGATGCCGACCAGCAGGCCCAGGTTTGCGCCCAGTTGCCGCGTCGTCGCGATGGCGTCTTCGTCCGTGACCTCGATCACCTCGTCAACCAGCGATACGTCCAGCACCGCCGGTATGAAGCCGTCGCCGATGCCCTGAATCTGGTGCAGGCCCGGCTCGTGCCCGAGCAGCGCGGCCGCGTTCTTCGGCTCGACGGCCACGATGCGCACGCGCGGCTGCCGCTCCTTCAGGAACTTCCCCACGCCCTGGAGCGTGCCGCCGCTGCCCACCCCGGCCACGAAGCAGTCCACCTCGCCGGTGGTCTGACGCCACAGCTCGCGGGCGGTTTCCTCGTAGTGCACGCGCGGGTTGTCCGGGTTCTCAAACTGCTGCGGCATGAACACGTGCGGGTCGCTCGCGGCAATCTCGGTGGCCCGCTTGACCGCTCCGGCAATGCCCTCATTGTCGGGTGTCAGTACCAACTCGGCCCCCAGGGCGCGGATCAGCTTCTTGCGCTCGACGCTCATACCCTCGGGCATCACTATTCGTACGCGGTAGCCCTTGAGCCGGCCCACCAGCGCCAGCCCGATCCCCGTGTTGCCGGACGTCGGCTCAACAATGATCGAATCCGGCTTGAGCCGGCCGTCACGCTCCGCCCCCTCGAGCATCGACCGGGCCACGCGGTCCTTCACGCTGCCGCCGGGGTTCAG
>CAZYGM010000242.1:1692-4598 GCA_964647015.1 uncultured Planctomycetales bacterium
CCCCCTCGAGCATCGACCGGGCCACGCGGTCCTTCACGCTGCCGCCGGGGTTCAGAAACTCAGCCTTGGCGAAAATACGTTCGCCGTTGAGCTTCAGCAACGGCGTATTGCCGATCAGATCCAGGATGTTCTCAGTCAACATGCCAGCACCCTTGTCCGTTCTCCCACATCAGGCGCGGCGCCGCCGAAAGCCACGTGCGCCACAGCGATCAAGAACATGCGCACGGCGGCCCGCATGGCCGGCTCGGAGCACATACAGACCTGGTGCAGCGCTCCTTTCGCCAAGACGGCGTCACGCGCCCTCCACTGATCGATTCTTCCCCCACGCGGGTAGGCGGGTCAAGCGAAACTTGCGACCCGGCAACGGCCTGGTACGTGGTGTCCGATAAACGCAGCCGGTCTGCAAGCTCAGCAGGTGACGCGCATCAGCCTAAGGCAACACCTTGGCCACGACCAGCGTAATGTCGTCGTCCGCCGCGCGCCCCGCCTGAAACTGCGCGACCGCGGCCGTGACCGCATCCAGGATCTTCTCGGCCGGCTTCTCCCACTCCGCGCGCACAACCTCCCGCAGCCGCTCCTTGCCGAACATCTCCTCCGCCGGGTTACGCGCCTCCCAGATACCATCCGTCCCCAGCACTACAATATCGTGCGCCTCGAGCGACTGCGGCCCGAACTCCTGGTACGCCCAGTTGGCATCGACACCCAGCGGAATACCGGCACCACCCAGCTCCGTGAACGAGTCGTCGGCGGCCCGGTAGAGAATGGCCGGATCATGCCCCGCGTTGGCCCAGCGCACCGTCCGCTGCCGGCCTTCCAGCAGCAGGTAGCACAGCGTCATGAACCGACCCTCCGTTAGGTCGGCGGCCAACTCGCGATTCATGTGAGTCAGAATGGTGCCGAGATTCTCCGGCACCCACGCCCGGCTGCGCAGCAGGGCCCGCGCCGACGCCATTAACAACGCGGCGCCAATACCGTGCCCGGTCACGTCGCCGACGGCCACGCCCAGCGTGTGTCCATCCGCTGTCGACAACTCCAGGTAGTCGTAGTAGTCGCCGCCCGTCTCGTCGCAATACAGGCTGCGACCTGCAACCTCCAGGCCCGGGATTTCCGGCGCCCGCTGCGGCAGGAAGTGCTGCTGCACCTCCATCGCCACCGCCAAAGACTGCTTGATGCGAATGCGGTCGCGCAGTTGCGGTAACATCGCGTTGACCGTGGCCCCCAGCTCACCCAGCTCATCACGCGTCCGCACCGCCACCGGCGTGCCGAAATCGCCCGCCGCCACGCGCTGCGCGGCCGCTGCCAATTCCCTTATCGGTCGCGTGAACTGCCGCGTCGCCAGCGCCGACAGCAGCACAACCGTCATGACCACTCCCAGCAGCAACGAGGCCACCAGCACGCGCTGCGCCGCGAAACGCGCGCGAATCGACCGTTCCGCCTCCAGCGCCGGGGCCACCACCAACTCGTACGGCACGATTACGAGCAGGGCCGCGCCCTGGTCGCCCAGCGGCCCGTACGCCCATAACGCGGGTTGATCCTCGAAAGGCATCCGCCGCACCGCCGCACGGCTCGCCAGCAGATCCTCACGCATCAACTCGAACTGTGCCGTGTCGGTGGACGTCAAGAACTCCGGCTCGAGCGGTGCGTCCCAATCCGGGCTGGTTTGGAAGCCACGCTCGGCGATTCGCAGCATGCGCAATTCACCAGTCGAACCGTCGGCGTCGGGCACGACCGCCATGATCTCGGCCGCGTCGGCCCATAGCGGCGGCAAGTCCACACGCCTGGCAAAATCCCCAACCAGGAGGTCCAGCGCCGTCACCCCGGCAAACGCACCGTCAGGGTCGTAGACCGGCATTGACACCGTGAGCAGGATCCGGCTGGTGGATGCATCCACCAGGAGCGGATTCCACGTGGGCTTGCCTGCCCCTGCGGCCGCGCGGTACCAGGGTCGCCGCCGCGCGTCATACCCTGCCGGATAGTGCCCATGCCCCGGGAAGGATACCAGCACCCCGCTCTCAAGGGCGGTATAGCGCCACTGGACGAGATCAGGCTGGCTGGTATGGAGCTCCTGACAGCAGGCCAACAGCGGGGCCAGCCGCGCGAGGTCCGCGTCGGCCCGGGCCGGATCGGCATCCGGAGCGATGACGTAGCATTGGCGTTCGTAGCTGACGTGTACTGGCTCGAGCCTGCCGTCCGCGCCGACGCGCAAGTGCCGCTCCGATGGCGCCAGGCCGGGGATCGCTTCGCCGGCTTCGAACCTGTGTGCTGGAATGACCTCGGGCGCGGGCGCGCTTCCGTGCTGTGCCAGGCACCGTTCCACCAGGCAGGCCTGCAGGTACAGATTCAACTCGGCGGCCTGCAGTTCGCCCTCCAGCATGCGTCCGTTGTCGCGCACTGTCTGGAGCAGGAATTGCTCCGCGTCCAACGCCAGCCACTCGCGGATCCCCCGCGCCAGGTCGTCCGCCAACGCGCGGGACGCATCTTGACCCCACCAGACGGCCACGCCGGTCGGCGCCAGGGAGATCACCAACAGCAAGGTCAGCATTTTCCAGCGGATGCGCACGGCTGCGGCATGATAAGGTCGCTACCGGTCCCCGACCAGAGAAATGCTGGCGCGCGAGGCCGCCTGGCCGACGCCATGAGCTCGCCGCCTGGCCCCCTTCCCGTCGATGCTGAACCTGATCCAGGGCCACAGCCGACCGGCTAGCGCGAGGAACGCCGGAACTGCGTGAACTGCTCCAGCCGGCTCAGCACGGTGTAGCGCTCCTCGACCGGCAGGCGGTACAGAGCCGACAACAGGTCGATGAGTTGCTGCGCGCCGTCAGTTGTCGCCAACGCCTTGCGCATCCGCCGGGCATCTCGGTCGGGCAGGCGCTGGATGAGCTCGGCCACCTCCCGCGCCAGCCACT
>CAZYGM010000243.1:0-4547 GCA_964647015.1 uncultured Planctomycetales bacterium
GGGTTCCAGACGTACGGGCAGTTGTCCACCTCGTTGGCGATGTCGTCGCCGTCGATATCGGGATCGCAGGCGTCACCGCGGCCGTCGCCATCCGTATCGTCTTGGTCGGGGTTATAGACGATGCGGCAGTTGTCCTCATCGTTGAGCGCGCCATCGCCGTCAATGTCGGGGTCGCAGGCGTCGCCGACGCCGTCGCCGTCCAGGTCGGGCTGCCAGCACTGCTCCGGATGCGTCGCGCAATCGCAGCCTTCCAGACCGGGCATGCACTCGAGCGGGTTCTCCACGAACGGGCAGTTGTCGCATGCATCGCCGATGCCGTCGTCGTCGCTGTCCAACTGCTCCGGGTTGTAGACGTCCGGACAGTTGTCGTACGGGTCTTCGATGGCGTCGCCGTCGCTGTCTTCGAACTTGGGCATGACCACGAACTGACGGGTCTTGGATCCGCTGAGGCCGGTCTCCAGGTTGGTAACCGTCAGCGTGACGGTGAAGATGCCGTCGGGTTCCGGGTACGCGGCGGAATACAGGTACACGACTGTGGGCGAGCTCGTAGTGAACGGTTCGCTGCCGTCGCCGAAGTTCCACGTGAACTCGAGTTGATCCGTGAATTGCCCCACCTCGTCACGCGAGCCGGAGGCATTGAAGGCCACCTGTAGTGGCACGCGGTGTTCGGGGTTGAGTTCGTCGTCCGGGAAGCTGATGACGAAGTCCGCGTAGACGCGCGGCTGGATTACGCCGCCGACAATCTCGATCGGCAGGCTGTAGTCCGTCTTGCCGGTCGTCTCAAACAGGAAGCGGTCGGACGGTCGCCCATCAATGCCGTGCGCGAAGCTGTGCACACGGTAGGTCACGCCGCCCAAGCCGGCCGAACTGCCCGGATTGGACGCCAGCCGCAGCGTGGTGGACGCCGGCACCGACAGAATCCGGTGGAAGCCCAGGACCGTGCCGTCCGGGCCGCCGGTGATGCGCACCATGTCGTTCGGCTTGAAATTGAACGCCACGAAGTTCGCATCCGGGTCAATCAGCCGGTAACCGCCCACGTTCTCCACGTTAGCGCCGGGGCCAGCCTCCGTGATGACGTCCGCGACGATGTGGAACTGGATCTCACCGTTGTCCGAGCTGTAATCAACTCCCGTGGTGGCCGGCGCATGCACGCCCGACACCGAACCCTCGACACGCCAGACTTCGGCACCCGGGGTGACGTGGTCGATGCAGGTGAGGCGCCAGACTTCATAGAAGGAAGCGTCCAAATCCACGATCACGCCCGGCGTGCCCGTCCCCGGCTGCAGCACCCGACCCCGACCGCGGTTGTTAACCGAAGGTCGTGGCTCGGAGTGCGACCGCTCCATGTAGCCGTCCAGGCCGATTCCGGGCACCAGCTTGGCGAAGAAGTAATACGTGCCGTCCGGCAGGCCGGCGATCGGCACTGGAACACGGCCGGTTACGAGCGCGGGTGCCGGCTTCGGGAACGGGCCGTAGACCGGCGCACTGGGGAACCCGGGCGTATCCGAACTCCAGCCAATGTCGTCGTCGTCCACGTAGAACGCGATCGTCGTGCCCGCGTTGTAGTCCCAGGCGGTGTAGCCGACCATGAGGTTGGGGCCGACGACCGACCTGGCTGGTGGACGATAGAACTCCAGGCTCGGCACGGAGCGCGGGTTCCAGTAGAACGTGACATCGGTCGAGGTATCCGACTCGACGACGTCGCGGATCTCGATGCCGCTCGGCTTGTTGCTGTACCAGCGCGAACTGGGGTCGGTCCAGTCGTTCCATTCGGTTGCGCCGGTGCTCCCCGGCCACGGGTCGCCATCGTCGCCGACATTCTCGCCGTTCTCGAGCTGTTGCAAGCCGTCGGCCTGCACGATGGCGTAGTTGAATCGCCCCGGCAGACGTTGCAACGGCGGTATGGCCTCCGGATTCGAATCGAAGTCCGTATGCATGATCATGAGGCCCTGGCTGGGCGCGTAACGCGAGAAGTTGATCCACTGCCAGTGCGGCGGATACACGTGGTCGGTCAGCCGCCAGAAGTAGAAGCGCTCCTGGCCGTCCGAGGGCTCGCTGCCCGAGCCGGTGATATGCAAATCATCGTTCTGGAAGTAGTAGACCGAACCGGCCGGATCAAACGCGTAGTCCGGGAAGGTGACGGTGGTTTCCTGCCACGGGTCCATTATCTCAGCGAGGTCATTGACCTGTATCCACGGATCGTGACTGGTGCCCAGCCACCGCACGCCCCGCCCGCGCTCCTTGAGCGGCGGGCTCGGATGCACCGGCGAAAGGGCCGACATGATGTCCCAGGCGCCGACCGGGTGGTTGATCTGCCCGCCCGTGTACTGGTCGTAGTCGTACAGATCGGGATAGCCCTCCCACACGTGCAGCCACTCGTGGATCATCGTCTCCATGTGGTAGTGGCCTTCCATCGTCGGCGCACCGCCTTCACCCACGTCATCCAACGGAATGGCGAAGTCGGAGAACCACAGCGGCGACAGTTGCGCGTCACGCACCTGAATCGGCAGGTCCATCGCCGGCGCCGGCAGCACGAACAGCGGGCGACCGCCGGCCGCCACGCCCAAGGGCGCTATGCCCGGCGGAATCAGCGTCACGCAGTGGATGAAGTCCACGCGCTGGATGATCTCGCCCGTCTCGGGGTCCACCTGCGTGTAAGGCATCGTCAGCGTGTCCCAGTCGATGATGCCGTCCAGCGCCGCCACGACGTCCTCCGTCAGGCGCCGCCGGTTGAACGGGTACCAACTGCCGGGACCGCCGTCGTTTGGTGTGACCCGGTCTTCGTCGATCGCGTAGTTCTCGGTGCCCGGCAGACGCACCTCGCCCATGTCGATCAGACCATCCAGGTTGAAGTCGCGTTTGAGCGCCGGAGTGTAGATCAGGCTCTCAGTCTCGAATTCGCCGATCGGATAGTCGAAGAACACCGGGCTCGAAGGCATGCCCGGCACGACTTCCTGGAACAGTACGATGCCGCGCAACCGCTGCGCGTGATCCACTCCAAAGAAATACAGCCAGCGCGTCTCGCCGTCCGGATGCGTCTCCAGAAACGACCAGAGTGTCAGCGACTTCGCCGGCACAGTCGGCATCCCGATTACCGTCGCCGAACTCAGCGACGAGTCGAAGTCCGGGGCAGACGGGTCAAACGCCACCAGTTGGCCCGTCGCATGGCTCTGCGTGAAGAATAGCTTGCTCCACGGCGGCGCCGCGGCGATCTCCAGATTGTTGTATGCCAGCCCGTCGCAGCCCGCGCCGGGCACACCCAGCGCCGTGACCAGCGTGGGCGCTCCACTCACCGGGTCGATCGAGTAGAGTTCGTCGTTGCCGTCCGCCCCGGCCAGCACGTACAGCATCCCGCTGCCCGGCGTATCCACGAACGCCGCATCCTTGATCGGCGGCAGCGCCCCGAACACCGCGATGTTGCCCAGCACCGCGCCGTCTGACGGGTCAAGGCTGTGCACAACGACCTGGCCGCTTTCCATGACCACGACCGCCAGGATGACCTTGGCGACCGAGTCGTATGCCAACGCGACCACATCGCCCAGTTCCTGCGCCTCGCCCACCTCCGTCAACTCCAGGCCGCCGGCCGTCCCCACCGCCCAGAGCTGGTCATTCACGTACGCGTAAAGGACGCGGTTGTCCGTATTGAGCGCCACCACCGGAGCCCCACCACCACCGGGCAGCGTCAGCGGCATGGTTATCCACGTCAGATACTCCAGGTTTAGCACGTTGCCGGCGTCGTAGCCGTTCGTCCCGTGCACGTTGTACGCCAGCGGTCCGCCCGCCGGGATGATCCCGTCCGCGTAGCCGCCGCTGTGCGGCGTGCCCGCGCCGTGGTCGGCCCCGTACGGGGCCGTCGAAGTGGGTGACGTCACTTCGCCCAGCCGACCGTCGCCGCCGTACCACACGCCGGAAACGTTCGGACGCCCAAACGGGTCAATCGACGCGTGGTACATGGACGACGGCAGGTCGTCGAACTCCGCCGGTCCGTAGTACCACATGTTCGGCAGGACGGCCTTGCTCGAGTCGTCTCCCCGGCCCGTGCCCGGCGAATAGGGATCGACCCGGGCATATTGCCCGCACTTGCCCTCCTCCGGCGGGCTGGGAATGCAGGCGTCGCCGCTGCGGGCATCCGAACCACCGCAATTGGGTGCAAACAGCCGCGTGGACCCGTCATCAAAAGTGCCGAACGACGGGTTGGTCGGATCGAACTCCACCAGCCGCGGAATCGGCGAATACGCGTCCGAGCCGCTGCCGGCCAGGTTCCAGTGCGGCGGCGACGGGATTCTGTCCTCGTCCACCTCCATGCCCGCCAACAGGTGCTTGTCGCGCCAGTACGCTTCCCACCATTCCTGGTAACTCCAACTCCAGATGCCGTAGTCAGGCTTGGGCGTCACGGCCCCCACCACCCAACTGCTCGGGTTTGGCAACTGCTGCAGCTTGGAGCCCTGAAGGCCGGTGGGGATCCACCGGTCGGGACCATCGTACTTGTTGTTGCCAAATCGCGCGAAGAAGTAGATCAGCTCGTCGCCATCGGTGTAGTTGTCCGG
>CAZYGM010000244.1:0-4506 GCA_964647015.1 uncultured Planctomycetales bacterium
CAAACTCGGCCTGCGCTCCGCGACTCAGCAAACCTTCGGCGAGATGCTCATGAATGTCCTGGGGGCGCCGTTGCGACGCCTGCGGACGCTGGGGGAATCCAGCTACGGCGGCGAGTTGTTCTGGGCCCTGCGCGACGTTTCGCTCGACGTCCTGCCGGGCGAAGTCGTGGGCCTGATCGGCCGCAACGGAGCCGGCAAGAGCACCCTGCTGAAGATCCTCTCGCGCGTCGTCAGCCCGACGGTGGGCCGCGCCGAAATTCGCGGCCGCGTCGGCAGTCTGCTCGAGGTCGGCGTCGGCTTCCATCCGGAGCTGACCGGCCGCGAGAACATCTACCTGAACGGGGCAATCCTTGGTATGCACCAGGCGGAGATCCGCCGCAAGTTCGACGAGATCGTCGCGTTCTCCGAGGTCGAACGCTTCCTGGAAACACCGGTCAAGCGCTACTCCAGCGGGATGTACGTGCGTCTGGCGTTCGCCGTGGCCGCCCACCTCGACCCGGAAATCCTGATCGTGGACGAGGTCCTCGCAGTCGGCGACACCGCCTTCCAACGCAAGTGCCTGGGCAAGATGGGCGACGTGGCCCAGGGCGGTCGCACTGTCCTGTTCGTCAGCCACAACATGCGCGCCGTGGCCGGGCTATGCACACGCGCCGTCCTGATGGAGGGCGGGATGATAGTCGCAGACGGCACACCCGAAGCGATGATCCGTCAGTACATGGCCGGATTGGACGCCGACCTCGGCGGCGGGCCGGAGAAGGTCTTCCCCGAAGTAGCGGAGAAGCGGGCCCAGGTGCAGCATGTAACGCTCTATAACGCTGCGGCCCGCGCAACTTGCGAATACGATCTGCTGGATCCTATCACGGTCGAGGCCGCCTTCACCGTGCGTGAAGAGCTTGACGACCTGGTCGCAGTCCTCCAGGTCTGCACGCCGACCGACGAGGTCGTGTTCGTCTCAACACACGTCGATGAGGACAACCACTGGGCGGATGAGCGGCCCGGCGCCGCGCCGCGCAGTCGCGGCAACTATGTCGCCCGGGCGACCATACCCGCGCCGCTGCTGAACTGCGGCGAGTACCGCGTACTCGTGCAGCTACTGGCACCACGCCATGCCGTCTACGACTCGGTGCGCGGACCGGCTTTCCGCATTGACGACGTGAGCAGCTTCGCCTCCTGCCTGTTCCACAAGCCCCGCCAGGGCCACGTCGCCGTGCCGATACCGTGGGAGTTGGAGCCCGCCTGACACGGGGCGATCGCACCAACCTGGCGGAATCATGATCGAAACAGCCACCGACGTGGGCGCGGCGAAACACGTGCCCCACGCGGCTGCGCACAGGCTTACTGGGACTTGACTGGGCTAACTGGCGACTGCGGCGGGTTCGTCCACGGCGGCTACCGGCGCGAATTCGGGCACACCGTCCCCGGCGGCATCGACTGCAACGGTCGCCGTACGGCTGCGCCGAACTTCGCCTTCCAGCGCGTCGGCACGCTGTCCGGCTCGCCGAACGGTCGCCAGAGCCTGCCCCAGCCGGGCTTCGAGCTGCCAGAGACGCAGTTCGATTTGTGCCTGTCGGCCGGTGCTGAACGGCGGGACGGTAACGGCGTCCGCCTGCTCGCTTACCGTCTCGACCGACTCGCCGGCGGAGGTGATGGTCGCGGCGGTTGGGGTCGGCCGCGTGCGACTTTGCGCTGTCAGCAGGGCGCGCGGCCCGCTGTCCATGGCCCGGCGCCCAGCCCAAACGGTATTGAGCAGGCCGTTCGTACCCGTGAGCGCCTGGGCAGCCGTCAGCACGTCGGCCGCACTGATGCGTTGGTGGCCTTCACCAAAGGCCTCCAGCATAGCATTGTCACAAATCTGGTTGATCAGGCTGGGATTGCCTTCGCTCAGCCGGTACATCTGGTTCAGGGCGGCCGGACTGAATAGACCCATGTCCGTCCCGCCGGCGGCGGTGAGCCGACAATGCACGTATTCGACCGCCTCCCGACGCGTGAATGGCTTGAGCGTGCAGGTGCGGAAAATCCGAC
Organism: uncultured Planctomycetales bacterium; assembly: GCA_964647015.1. GTDB lineage: Bacteria > Planctomycetota > Phycisphaerae > UBA1845 > Fen-1342 > JAAYXS01. The sequence continues at coordinate 2,023 of CAZYGM010000244.1, forward strand.
GGCGCAGCCGCACCATGTCGGCTGCGGCCAGGCGCTTGAGCACCCGCGGCGTGCCGAACAGCGCCAGCCGGGCCGGCTCCTGTAGGTGCACGTCGCGTGAGAGCAGGGCCAGCAGGCTGCGCCAGCCGTGTTCGGGCAACTCGTCGGCGTTATCAACAATAAGTAATGGAGAGTGTGCGAAGCGCGGCGCAGCGCGCAGCCAGTCCTCAAAGGGAATGTGCTCCGGGCACTGCGAGGGCGCCGAGCCGGTCAGAGCGCCCGACTGAAAGAGGGTCAACTCGATGTCCTGGTTGTACTGCCCGAGCCCGTGCAGCCAGAGCACGTTGGACTGCCGGGAAGCCGACGCCGCAATAATCCGGGCCAGCAGCGATTTCCCCAGCCCGGAGTCGGCCACCACTACAGTACATGTCTTCTTGGCGTAGTGCGCATACTCGAGCGTAGCCCGCGCCTCCTTATGGGAGCTGGCCGCGTAGAATATCTGCGGATCCGGGGTGGCTTCAAAGGGGGGCCGCTGGAGCCCGAATTCGTGATAAGGCTTCATCGCTGCGCTCCATAATTATCGCACTCGGGAAACATCGGTTCACCTGGGGGGGTGCTGAAGTATGCGGCGCGGTCCCGATAGAAAATGAAGACTTCTCATAAGGTATTTCACTTGGGTCCGTATTGCGACGATAACTCCCGCGTCAGGATGACAGACCGTGTGCGATTACCGCCAGGGATGGTGACTGCTGGCTTATAGGACCTTCAGGCACATGCGTGGCACCATTCCATTGCGCCGCTTAACGCCCACCGCGGAAAACTACCCGCGCCGGCCCCAGCGGCTTACCGCCGTCGGCGTGACCGTGGCCGCCCTGCTCTGGGCCGCCACCGGCTGCGCCGCATCGAAGCACGGCAACATGGTGGCATTCTTGCGCGCCCACGAGCAGGCGACCTCCACCGGCCAGTACGTGGTCATGCCGCGCGACGCGATCCGCATCCATGCGCCCGTGGCACCTGAAGTGGACGGCACGACCGCCCGGGTGCGGCCCGACGGCCGCATCGCCCTGCGCCTCCTCGGCGAAATCGACATCGCCGGGCTGACCACCGAGCAGATCGCCGATAAGCTCGAACTGGCACTGGCACGCTTCTACGTCGACCCGGAAGTAGTAGTGGATATCTCCACGGCCGGCAGCAAGCTCTACTATGTATTCGGCGAGGTGTTCCGGGCCGGAGCCCAGGTCTGTACCGGCCATGACACCCTCCTGGATGCACTGGCCGCCAGCCAGCCCAACATGATCGCTTGGCGCTCGCAGATCCGCCTGGTCCGGCCGTCACCCGCGGACAACGAGCCCAAGACCGTCACCATCGACCTGGACAAGATGGTCCAGAGCGGCGACATGACCATGAACTTCCTGCTCCAGCCGGGCGACGTCATATACGTGCCGCCCACGCCGCTGGGCTGGGTGGGCCTGCGCGTGCGCGAGCTGCTGTTCCCGATCTCGCCGGTCGTGGAGCTGTACGACGGACCGGCCCGGATACTGGATTCGCACGATACGTACAAGGATCACTGGGGCACCCAAAACTGACGCCTCCAACTGACCCAAGCAGCCAGGAACTGTGTAGAGCATGATGACCCACCAAGACCGAGCTCTGGACGACGTTCGCAACACGCTCGGCGAGTACGTGCGCATCTTGCAGTACCGCTGGCGGCTGGCGCTGATAGGCATCGGCGTCATCGGCTCGTTGGCCTTCTGGTACAGCCAGTACCTGCCGCGCCGCTACTCCGCCAGTACGGTCTTCGAACGGCGCGACGACGTCGTTCTGCGCAACCTCATTGATCAACGCTCGCCGTACAGCTTCGGGAATCTCAAGTCGACCATGGCCATGGACATGACCGGCTCGCGCGCCCAGGCCGAGGCGGCCGTAGCCGTCGGGATTCTGCCCGAAACAACCCTGCCCGGTCCGGGCGAGGCCATGTCCGAATCGGCCCTGCAGGCCCTGGACGCGGCTCTGGTCCAATACGAATTGCGGCCGGCCGTGCGCCTGCTGCACAGCTCTCCCGACCTCGACACTATCCACCTGAGTTGTGAGGCCAACAACCCCGAATTGGCCCAGCGATTTGTGGTCGCGCTGCGAGATCGCTACGTGGACAGCACGCGCGATCGCATAACGGATATCCTGACCGGTGCCCGCGACTTCTTCATCGCGGAGGTGGAGCGCTATCGCATAGAGCTACAAAGATCCAATGAGTCCATGGCGCAGCCATTCGAGGAGTTCCCCGGGCTGGATCCCAACGACGTCGTCGCCGTCGGTAATCGCCTGGAAGTGCTCCGCCAAGAGCGCACCCGCCTGCTCGAACGCCGGGCCGAGCTGGAAGCCCAGATCCGCGCCCGCGAACAGCTTCTGATCGAAACGGCCGTGCGCGATGCGGATGAGGCCGCGACCACCAGGCCAACCGGCGTGGCTCTGGGCCCCAGCCAGTCGGAGGCCGTCATTCTCCAAGCC
>CAZYGM010000245.1:0-4503 GCA_964647015.1 uncultured Planctomycetales bacterium
CGCCGGTGCCGGCGTTGGCTTTGCTTGTGGAGGTTGAGGATCCGACGGCGGTGGCCGAGGAGCTTGACGCGTTGCTGCAGACCACCGTCTCTGTTTACAACCTGATGTCGTTGAAGCTTGGTGCGGGGCAGCCGCTGCGTACGCCGCGGCCGGTGGAGCTCGAGGATACGCGGGCGAGTCTCTTGGATCTGAGCGAGCTCACGCATGGCTGGCCCGGTCTGCGGGGGGCTGTGGCGGAGCTGCATCTGTGCTGGGCGCTGGACGGGCGGACGCTGATAGTGGCGTCGCACATTGACTGGCTGCGGCAGATTCTGGCGGCGCGGCACGAAGAGGGGGCGTCGCTGTCTGACGTGTTGCGCCTGTCGCAGCGACCGGTCGCGCCGAGCAGCGAGACGGTGATGGTGTTGCAGGCCGGTCCGCTGGCCGACTTGGGGCGGCTGTGGCTGGATTACTTCCGGCGGGTGGCTCCGGAGATTCTGGAAGAGAAGTGGTGGCGGCAGCGGCAGCCCGGGGGCGGTAAGGTGCGGCTGGGGATTCAGGTTTCCGAGTTGCCGGACGAGCGGCGACTGCGGGTGACTTCGGTCGCGGCGGGCACGCCGGCCGACGGTTTGTTGAACCCGGATGATGAGATCGTTGGATACGGCCGGCAGCGCTTCGCGACCAGTCAGCCGGTGAGCGAGGTTCTGGAGGCCATTGACAATCGCCCTAACGCCCGCTGGATCGACCTACTGATCGAGCGCGGCGGGAATACATTGATCAAACGCATCCCGCTGCCGTTTGTTGACCCGCCGCAACTGCTGCGCCGGGCTGTGGTCATCGGCCACATCGCGCAGACGATTCTCTACCACGATGACGTGCCGGACGAGGCCGGTATGCGGGGCTACCTAACGATCGAGTTGCGGCAATCGCCGCGGCAGCGCTTCCCGTTCAGGCTCTCGCCGGCCGAGCCGCAAGTGGGGGGAGCTGAGGGGAGTTCCGGGCAGCAGCAGCCCCTGGGGGACTGAGCGGGGTCAGCTTCCAGCATCGAGCACCCAGATGATCGGAATGGCGTCTTCGGCGCCGGCGGCGATGACGAGCGGCGTCGCGCCCGTGGCGACTTCCAGGTAGCTGATCTGCACGGTGTGGGCCCACTCGATCGGCCAGTCGTTCGACGAGGGGGGCGCTCGGAAGGTCCAGGTTCCTATCATGAGGGCGCACACGGCGGCCGCGGCCAGGATGGGTCGCCAGCGCAGGAAGGTGCCGGTCCGGGCGGGCGTGGAGCGGCGGCGCTGCGCCGCGGCGACTTCGATCTGCGTCCAGACGCGATTCCAGGTATCCGCGGTCGGCATTTCCACCGGTGCGACCGAGGCCGGCACAGCTTCGGGGTACACGTCGGCGAGACGCTCGGCTACGTCCGCGTCGGCGTTGAGCCGGGCTTCCAGGCGCGCGACCTGCTCCAGGCTCAGGTCGGCCAGTCGGCCGGCCTGGACCGCGTCGAATTCGGACTGCATGTCGTCGCGTCGTGGTTTCATGAACATCTCTTGCCGGCCGAGTTTCGGCCAGGCGGACTAGGTGTCCAACTCCGACAAAGCGGCCCGCAGGCGTAGCCGGGCGTGGTAGAGCCGGCTCATGACGGTTCCGATCGGAATGCCGAGCACTGCGGCAATCTGCCCGTAGGTCATGTCGCCCTCGGCGTATAAGGCGAATACGGCGCGCTGATCGGGCGGTAAGGCCTGCAGCGCGCGGCGAAGTTGCGCAGCCAACTCGGCCCGCTCCAGGCGGGCGCCGGCGGAAGACTCGGCTGGGCGGGCCGGCACGAGCGGCCGCTGGTCGTCGTCGCGATCGAGTGAGACGGCCAGGCGGACGCGGCGTGCCCGCAGCAGGTCCAGCGCTCGATTCGTGACGATGCGCAGCAGCCACGTCTTGAAGCCGGATTCACGCTGGAAGCTGTCCAGCTTGGTGAACGCCGTAATGAAGCTGTCCTGTACGACGTCGAGCGCATCTTCGGTCCGTCCGGTAATGCGGTAGGCAGCGCGGTAGGCCGGCTCGCGATACCGCTCGAACAGCTCGCGCCGCGCGTCCTGATCGCCGGACGCGGCGGCGTCCAGCACGTGTAACTCCGGCTGATGGACGTACGGGGACGGCAAGCTATTCACCGGTACTCGGGAAAAATCCGTGCCGCGCAGAATATCGCAAAACGCGCTGATTTCCCTCCTGCCGGCGGTGAATATTCGCCGCCGACCTGCCGTCAGACCGGGCGTGTGACGAGCGAACCGGTGGACCAGTTGGTCCGGAGCACAAGGAGCAAAGCCATGAAACGGATGCAGGCAACGATGGCCGCAGCGCTGCTGCTGGCGTCTGCGGCGGCGGCCGGTGAAGCGAGCGCGATTTCGATCGCAACCAATGGCGGCCGGGCCTCGGCGACCGCGACCGCGGTCGGCGACGGTCGGGCGACGGCGCTGGCGGGGGCCAGCCGCGGCGGGCAGGCCGTCGCGGACAGCGTGGCGTACGGGCAGCGGGGCGGTCTGGCGGACAGTCGGGCGGTGGCGCTGGCCGACTGGGGCGGCGTGGCGCTGAGTCGTTCGACTGCTGATGCGCGTGCTCGCTATGGCGGCGTGGCGGTGGCGGACAGCGAGAGCATCGCGGCAGCCATTGGCGGCCGAGCGATCAGCAGCAGCGACGCGGTTTCGCGGGGCGCCTTCGGTGGCGTGGCGGTCAGCCGGTCCACCTCGACGGCGCTGAGTGAGTTCGGCGTCGCCAGCAGCACCAGCCAGGCCGTCAGTCGCGGCTACCTGGGCGGCTCGGCCACCAGCGTGAGCGATTCGTTCGCGCAGGGCATGGGCGGGCGGGCGACCAGCCGGGTGTACGCCGACAGCGAAGCCGGCTACCGCGCCCAGGCTGTTTCGGACGGTGTTGGAGTCAGTATCAGTGGGCAGTTCCGGACGAGCGGGGTCGACGTGCGGGCCGTAAGTCAGGCGCACCGCTCCGGTCGGAGCCACGCGCGTAGCGTGGTTATCCGCACCCGGCCGTAGCACGTTGGCCCAAACGCGGCGCCGGGCCTGCGGGCCCGGCGTCCGCGGCTGGTGGAGTGCGGGATGCCCCGTGAAGGATGAGTCGAACAAAGGCTGCAACCTGCGAACATGCTGCAAATAGGAGTGACCACCATGAAAGCCCTGCGAATCATCACTGCTTTGGCGACCATGAGTGCGGCGGCCGCCGCGCTGGCTGCGGAGGCGGAGACCTCCGCTACCGCCGGCGGCCGACTGGGCGGCCTCGGGACGGCGGCGGCCAGTGCCCGGTACGAAGGTGACGTCGGTTTCGCCCGCACCACCAGTACCAGCGGGCGTGTCAGTGCGGCCCGGGGTGTGGCCGTGGGTGCGGACGCGGACGGTTTGTCGCTGTCGGTCAGCCAGGCGGTCGCGCCGCTCCTGGGGCCGGCGCTCGCAACCAGCTTCAACCTCAGCATCGGGCGTGACGGCCAGGTTTCGAGCAGCGTCGGCCTGGGCATGGCGCAAGGCCGCACCTACCAGTCGGCCACGGCCGGCGGGAGCGTTGGAACCGGACGGGCCGGCGCCAGCGCACACGCGAGTGGCCAGACGGATCCGCGCGGTCGCGTGACGGTCGTTACTCGGGCGGACGACGGTGGCGCGCGGCGGGCGCCGGTTCGGCGTGAGGCGGTGCCGCGGACGGTGGTGCGGCGTTCGCAGCCGGCGGTGCGGGTCTACCGGCCGTAGTGGCGCTGCGTGGGTTGATGAAGCGGAATCACGAAGACGGCGAGTCACCTGATTGCCTGCGTTCTGGAGCGGCGGAAGCCGGCGGACGGGTCAGTCAGGTGACTCGCTGAGGTTTGGGTACACGGTTTGTCTACTGGGGGAGTCGATATAGGTCCGATAAGTATACGATGGACACCCGTTTGCGGAGACCGGCGTGGCCGGGGCCTGAGCGTGGTCAGGTTGGCTGGGACGCCCGGCTGGAGCGTGGCCGTATCGTCTGCCGATTTCTACGGTTAACCTAATGCGCGCAATGCTGGAAAGGGCCGCAGTCACGTTTGGCCGGGCCATCAGGGAGCCGCAGTCATGCCAGGATGTCACGATTTCTCACGTGTGCGCGCCGCGGTCGGCGGGCTAGTAGCGCTGGTGGTTCTGTCCCTGGCCGGCTGTGACCGGCCGGCGGCGGAAGCGCCGCCCGCCAAGGATCCGGCTGGGCCGGTGGCCGAGCGGGCTGAGCCGGGTGTGCCGGCGCGGCAGCCGGCTCAGCCGTCGGCGGCGTTGCCGTACGTGCCGCCGAAACCGGCGGAGGCGATGCTGCGGCAACGGCCCATGCTGGTTGAGATGAAGGTGACGGAGGCGCACCTGGCGGCGCGTGAGGCGGGGGACGATGCGAGCAAGGTGGCCAATCTGGGGGCGCTGTACTACGTACATGGATTCCCGGCCGAAGCGGCGGACTGTTTCGTTCGCGTTACGGAGCTACAGCCGGAGATGATGCGGGCGTGGTACTACCTGGGCCTGGCGCGTGAGGCGACGG
>CAZYGM010000246.1:0-4495 GCA_964647015.1 uncultured Planctomycetales bacterium
GCGGCATTGCCTCCACGTCCGTCGTGCTGATTACGGCTTTCTCGCCACTGATCGGATTCCTTTATCTCAAGCGCAGAACGCCCGTCTGGGTCTGTAGCCTGCTGGCGATCGTCATCTGCATCCTCTCCATCGCCGTCGGGCTGGTACTCCCCATGCAGGTTACGCCGCTGACTTGGAAGCTGCTCATCAGCGGTTACGTGCTGATCTCCGCCGGTCTGCCCGTTTGGATGTTCCTGCAAAGCCGCGACTTCATCAACGTCCATATCCTCTATCTGGGCATTGTCTTCCTGGTAATCACGCTTCTGGCCGCGGCGATCAGCGGCGGCGGTGAATTCGGTCATGGCACGACAATCCCGACGAGCAACTGGGGCGAAGCCTCTGCAAAGCTCGGCCCGGGCTGGCCGTTCCTGTTCGTCATGATCGCTTGCGGGGCGGTCAGTGGGTTCCACAGCCTCTGCGCGGGCGGCACCACCTGCAAGCAACTCCGAAACGAACTGGCCGCTCGCCGCGTCGGCTACTTCGCCATGCTGCTCGAAAGCTTCCTGGCCGTGTGCGTCGTCTGCTGCGTACTTGTCGGGCTCTCACGCATCGACTACGAGCAACTGCGCTTCCTGTACGGCGGCAGCGGCAACCCCGTCCTGACCTTCGCCATGGCCGTGGGCCATACCGCCCACATCGGGCTGGGTCTGCCGATTTGGGCGGGGGCGCTGGGCGCCATGCTACTGCTGGAGGGCTTTCTAGTAACCACGCTGGATACGGCCATCCGGCTGACGCGTTACATGATCGAGGAGGGCTGGACCACCTTCTTCGGCCATTATGACGTGTTTGCCGAGGCTGCCCGGCAGGTTCCGCACGCCGCCGTCTCGGACGATCGTGCCACGACCGAACTCACTGGCACCGGCGGTCTGACGGCCGAGCGCCCCGAGATCGCCGAACCCGTGCACCCCGCGGCCGCGCTCAGAACCAGCGGCGCGGGCCGCTGGGCTTTGCAGCTTCTACGCCAGTACTGGGTTAACTCCGGTATCGCCGTCGGGCTGATGCTGCTGCTGGCGCTGACCGGCGGCTACAACACTGTATGGAAAATATTCGGTGCCTCCAACCAGCTTCTCGCCGCGCTGGCACTGGTTGTTGCCACCTGTTGGCTCCTGGCGCGCTCCCGGCCGGTGTGGCTCATCATGCTCCCGGCACTGTTCATGCTGGTCACGGCTGTATCGGCGCTCGTTTGGGAACTGTACTGGAAGTACCTCCCCGAATGGCCGGCAACCGCGCCGCTCGTGGTTACCGCCATCGTCGTCCTCGTCGTCACGGCCGGCATACTCGCCTGCGTGATTCTCCGCTTGGCGCGCCTCGTCCGGCCGGCAGCGGCAACCGCGTAGACGTACGCCCAGATGTCCCGAGAACGCAATGAGGATGCGGAAAGTTGGCAACAATCGTTTGCGGCACTCAGCCGAGCCAAGCCGGCGCGCCGGCGGCCGACCGGCCGTAAAAATCGCGCCGCCATACTGACCAAACCGATAATTTGTGTAGAATAACTATTGGTCGAGCGCGTCGGGAACCCCGTTTAGTATGCGCGGGGCGCGCTGCTGTTGCCGTGCGAAGTCAAGGAGAAGCCCATGCTCAGACACCTGTTAGTGGCAGCACTCGTGACGCTGTTCGTCTCCACCGGTCTGGCTCAAGGCCCCTCCGAGCGCGGCGGCCAATCGGCACGTGCACCGAGCACGCTCGAGCTCCTCAACCGGCGTGTGCCGGACGTTGACTTCACCGAAACACCGCTGACCGAGATTCTCGAGTGGCTGGGTAACTTCACCGGCGCCAACATCAGGGTGCGCTGGCAACTGCTCCAGGATGCCGGCGTCGAGCCCTACCGTACGGTGACCATCAAGGCCAAGAACATGCGCCTGTCGCAGATACTTTGGCAACTCATGAATGAGGTGGGCGGCACCGATCTGAAGCTCGCTTACCGGGCCGAGGGTGACCAGATCATCCTCTCCACCGCGGAGGATCTGCGCTCCGACATGGTGATCCAGATCTATGATTTGCGCGACATGATGGTCGGCGTGCTTCGCGCTGAAGCCCCGGAGATGGATGCGTCGCAGGCCATGCAGGGTACCGGCGGCGGCGGCGGCGGCGGCGGCACCAGCCTCTTCGGCGGCCAACGGGGCGGCCAACGCGGCCGGCAGCGCGACGATGCGCAGGAACCGGAGCTGCAACGCATCATCCAGATGATCCAGAAGTCGATCGAGCCGGGGTCCTGGGAGGTGGGCAGCGGCGGCGGCCGCGGCACGATCACCGAGTTCAACGGCATGCTCATCATCTACAACAGCCCCCTCGTGCACCAGCAGATAGGTGGCTTCATCACGCAAGCCGACCTCAGCGGGCGATGAAGTCTGCCGCCCGCGCTACGCGCCGGGTCACAAGTACGCGCGACGCCCGTGCTCATGATCAGCATTCCGGCCATCTCGGCCACCCCGGCAGACAACGCCGGTCAATTGCCTGCCGACCTGTGGCTAATGTTGGCAGTCGCGTTCGTAATCTGCGGCGCCGGGCTCGTAGTCGCACACTTGGTCAAACGCTGGTCCCGTCGTGAGCACCCCAGCCTGACCTTCACCCTGCAAGACCTGCGCGAGCTGCGCGACCGCGGCGACATCACCGAACCGGAGTACACCGCGCTGCGCGCCGAGATCCTCGGCCATGCCGGCCGGAGATCAGACCAAGATCGATGAAGCTGATCATCAACCATCGGCCGCAGGGGCGCCCGGCCAACGAAAACGTAAAGCAAGCGGCCGGCGAACGTTGCCGCCCCAGTCGGTTTGAACCCCGGCGCCGACCGGCTAGAATAGACTCAGGTGATATGGGGCAACACGTCGAAAGTGTTTACGAAGCCCGCCCGGCACCGTATTAGGCAGGAGCGCTGATGTCCAACAGCAGGGGATCGTCCAGCGGCCGCGGCCGACGTGGAAACGTCTGCAGCTTCTGCGGCAAGAGCCACCGCGACGCCGCGCCGATGGTCGAGGGCGCCAACGACGTCTTCATCTGCGCCACGTGCATCGAGCTGTGCTACAACCTGGTCCGCGAGGAGCGCCGCCGATCCGGCCGGACGCACACCCCGCTGCAGTCAATTCCAAAGCCGCGCGAGACCTGCGAGTTCCTGGATCAGTATGTTATCGGACAATCGCTCGCCAAACGCACACTGTCCGTCGCGGTCCACACGCACTATAAGCGTCTCGCCCACGCTGACGTCATGAACCCCGATGACGTCGAGATCGACAAGAGCAACGTGCTGCTCGTCGGCCCGACCGGCTCCGGCAAGACGCTGCTGGCTCGCACCCTCGCCCGGATCCTCAACGTCCCCTTCGCCATCGGCGACGCCACCACGCTCACCGAGGCCGGCTACGTCGGCGAGGACGTTGAGAACATCCTGCTCAAGCTGCTCCAGAACGCCGACTACGACCTCGAAGCCGCCCAACGCGGCATCATTTACCTGGACGAGATCGACAAGATCGGCAAGACCTGGAACAACGTCTCCATAACCCGCGATGTCAGCGGCGAAGGCGTCCAGCAAGCCCTGCTGAAGATGCTTGAGGGCACGATCAGCAACATCCCGCCGCAGGGCGGCCGGAAGCACCCCGAGCAGCAGTACATCCAGATGGACACGTCGAACATCCTGTTCATCTGCGGCGGGACCTTTGTCGGGCTGGAGAAGATCATCCGCAAGCGCCTGGGCAAGAAGGCGATTGGGTTCACGTCCACCGGGACGCCCGCCAACGACCACGAGGAGTTGGGTCGGCTGCTCGAGCAGGTGACGCCGGACGACCTGATCGAATTCGGGATGATCCCCGAATTCGTGGGTCGGCTGCCGGTGGTCGCGACGCTGGAGCCGCTGGATACGCCGGCGTTGATACAGATTCTCACCGAGCCGCGCAACGCGATCGTCAAGCAGTACCAGAAGCTGTTTGAGCTCGAGAGCGCGAAGCTGGAATTCACGCCGGAGGCGCTGTCCGAGATCGCGGCGGTGGCGCTCGAGCGCGACACCGGTGCCCGGGCCCTGCGTTCGGTCGTCGAGCGGGTAATGCTCGATTACCTGTACGAGCTACCGGACGTAAAGGCAGGCGGCACGTACACGGTGACGCCGGCGGTGGTGCGCGGCGAGGAAGACCTGCTGGCCCGCGGGCGGCTGCGCAAGGAATCGGCCTGACGCAGCGTTGATTCGGCCGCCGCTTGTCGGCGGCCATGGGGCAAGGCCTGTGCGCCGGCGGGGGGCGTATTCAGTTGTCAAAGATCCGCTCCGGTGCTGCGCTGAGTGACCGCGAGGAAGCGGTTCCGTTGCAGGCAGCCGCGGCCCGGTTCACAGCCGATGCGATTGGCCTCCTCTCAGCGCGGGGCATCAACGATGCCCGGTTCCTCGGTCGAGCGTTCCGGCGGGCCACCCCAGGGCAGTCTCGGCAAGGCAACGGGCGTGTCGAGATGCACGCCGATCCCTTGAGGGGCTGCGCTG
>CAZYGM010000247.1:0-4476 GCA_964647015.1 uncultured Planctomycetales bacterium
ACACAGCGCTGCAACGGCGTCCCGGCCGGCCGGTGACTGCGCCAATCCCTCGGCCACAACGCGCTGCGAACGAACGTAGAGCTTCCGCACGACCTCCTGGTAACGCGCGTCTGCGCTCAGTGACAGCAACTGCTCAAGGTGGGCCGGCGTCATCACGCCGCGCCATTCCAGCTCATGCTTGTTCGGATCAAACCGCGCGTAGCTTTCCGGCTCGGGTGGGAATTCGACGCCCGCCGGCACCTCGTGCAGCGGCTCGCGCACCGTCAGCCGCACCATGTCCTGCCCGATCAGCCAGGGCCCTAACACGGCGTACGCCAGCCCCGCGCCCAACAGCAGCGAAAGACAGGCGCGAAAGCCGATCAACCCGCCGACGCCCACCATAAGCAGCTTGGGATCCAGCGCGAGCGTCAGCGACTTGGCGCTGAAGCCGCCCACGGAAAACGGCAGGCCGGTCACCGCCAGTAGCTTGGCTTCGTGCAGCAGCTTGACACCCATGGAGACAACGCCGGCCAGAACCAGGATCTTCACCCGCGCCACCGCCTCGGCCCCCTTGGCATACATCTCGCGCAGCGTCTCTGCCGCGGCGATGCCAAAGGGGAAGCGCAGCTTGTCGCGGACGAGCATCTGCCGGCGCACGGCAATCCCGACGGTAATGCCCACCAGGCACACCGAGAACACCCACAGGGCCATGAAGTGCCAGGTCAGCGATTCCCCCGTCATCATCGCCAGCGCCGGTATCGGCGCGACCAGGCCCGCGGAAGATACCGCCGCACCCGACGAACACGCGGTCTGATTGATGTTGTTCTCGAGGATGCCCCATCTTCGCACGCGCCCGCCGCTGAGGCCGTGCAGCGCGTTCCAGAAGCCGTAGCTCAGCAGCGCCGCCGTGATCGACATGTTCAGGCCCCACCCGATCTTGAGGCCCGTGTAGACGTTGCACGCCGACAGCAGCGCCCCCAGCGTCATGCCGGTGAGAATGGCGCGCAGCGTCAGTTGCGGCGACGTGCGATCCAGCGGACGCGGCACAAGGTCCTCGCCCTGGTTGCCGGAACTCGCCGGGGTGGAAATCGACCGCTCGGCCGGTGGCGGGGAACCAGACGGGATGGGTGCGCTCACAAGAAACCCTCCCAGCTTCGGGGCGACGCCCACGACCGCCTGTCGGCCGTCGTTACGATCAGCCCGCCGCAAAACCAGCGCCGGCCCGGAACCGACCCGCCGTGGCGGGCGACCGACCGACGTTCAACGCCGAAGACGCCTCGCAAACGCACGGACGCTACGGCGGACGGACGCCACAGCGCGTCTTGCGGCAGACTGCCTCGTTATGTAACCGCTGCCGCGCGGGGCGTCAACCCGCTGCGCAAGCGACAAACGCGCCACAGACAGCGCCGCCGGTTTCGCCGCGCTGTTGCTCAACTCGCAACGTAAGTGCGATAGAACGCCGCCTCAGACGCAGCCGTGCCGATCAGCACAATCTCGCGGTCCGCCGGCAACACTGCCGTCGCCGGCGGATTGATCTGCAACCCTTCCGGACCATGAATCGCGATCACACTGCATCCGGTGTCCCGCCGAATCGTGGTCGTGGCTAGGACGCGGCCTGCCAAGGCCTCCGGAACACGCACCTTGAATACATCTAACCCCTCCGCCAACATCAGCGTCGCGCTGCGCTGCAGCAGGTTCATCACGGCGTTCGCCCCCATCGAAGTGTGCGACATCACGAAGTCCGCGCCGGCCCGATGCAGCGTGGGCAAATTGCGCTCCAGCGTCGCACGGCTGACAATCTGAATATCCGGGCGCAACCGGCGACAATACAAGGTGAGGTAGATGTTGGTGTTGTCGTCGTTGGTGGTAATCACCACGGTCGGCGCGGTCATGATGCCCGCCGCCTGCAGTACCTCCAACTCGGCCGCGTTGCCTACCACGTACCGATCCGACCGACCAACGCGATCGGCGCGCTGCTCAACAATGCGGTAGTCCACGCCGCGCTCCGCGAGCGCCCGGGCCGTCGACAGACCGATCCGGCCACTCCCGATGATGACCGCCGGCGCGCCGGACACGTTGTAGATGCAGAAATGCTCATCGTAGTTCTGCAACTGCTCCGCCGAACCAGCCAGCACCAACACCGTGTTGTCGCTGATACGCGTGTCCGGACGGGCCGGCTCGAAGCGCCCGCGCTCCCACACCCCCACCACGCTGACCCCCAACTCGCTCAGGCGGTTCTCGCGCAAGGTCTTGCCCACCAACGGCGTACGCAAAGCGTTGGCCTCGGCAATCAACAGTTGATCGAATCGCCCAATCACGTGCGCCATCGCGTCGCCCCCAATCACACGGCGCGCCAGCGAAGCGCCCAGCATCTCCGGAAGGTGCAGCACGTGCGAGCTGCCCGCCAGCCCCAGAATGTCCACCGAGGCGGCGCTGTCCGCCGTGGCAATCACCGGAACCGTGGCCGTGATTTCGCGCACCGTGGCCGCCACGTTGGCGTTCACGGCATCGCTCGCCGTCGTGGCCACCAGCGCGGCCTGGGCCACATGCACGGCTTCGTACGTCTCCGGCTGGTCGAGATCGCCCAGCACCACGTTCAAGCCCGCGTCATGCAGACGCAGGGCCTCGGCCTGCTCAGCTACCAGCAGCACATAGGGCTGCTGCTGTTGCTGCAACTTCGCGATCACCGCCGCCGCAACAGAGTCGTAGTGTGTGAGGATCACGTGCCCGACCAGAGAGTGCGGCGCGCTGCGCGGCGCCCGGGCCGCCTCGTGCGCCTCCAGCCACGGCCCGTAGAAGAACTGGATAAACGTGAACGGCAACAGCACGAGCAGGAACACGATGCCCGACAGTAGCACGAAGATCGAGTACACCCGTCCCACGTCGCTCGTGAACGTGATGTCCCCGAAGCCCAGCGTCGACATCACTGTCAGCGTCCAGTAGAACCCGGTGACCCACGAGTACTCCCGACCCTCCCAGTCCATGATGTAGTGGAACAGCAAGCTGTAAGCCACGATCACGCCAGCGAGCAGCAGTAGAAAGCGCAGCAGCGCCATCACGTTGCGCTGGCTGCGCCGGTTTCGCAGGAATGCAAGCAACTGAGCCGGCAGAAACTTCATCGGGCATCCTCAACCGCACGCCGCGCTAACTGGCCAACCGCCATTATCTACGTTTGACACCGCCAGCGCCAAACGACCCCATCCCGCCCAAGCCTCCCGCACACCGCCTCGGTCGTCCGCCCACGCTTGTATCCCCCGTCGGCACGGCGGCCGCCCGGCAGCGCCTCGCGACCAACAGTGCCAATGAAACACCCGGCGCCTGCGATGTTAGCCAGGCCCCGGGTGTGTTTGACAATGCACCGGGCGGGCACCGCGCCTCGCCGGTCACCGACCGGCTACCGCTCGGTCAGCAGCTCGACGAACGGCGCGATATCAAAGGCGTTCACCAAGCCGTCGCCGTTGATATCGCCGTTGCTGATGATGCAGTTCGGATATTGTGCGCCATATGCAGCCGCGTCAGTCAGCGCTAGCACGAACGGATCAATGTCAAAAGCGTTGATCTCGCCGTCGCAGTTCATGTCGCCGGGGCCGGCGCCCGCTTCGCGGCATGAGATATCATAGAGCAGCACTGCATCCACCGCCGCCTCGGTAAACGAATCATTCGGGATATCTGCAATGCTGAAGCGAACCATCACCTCCGCCGTGGGCGCGATGTAGTCGGTCAGCTTCACCGACGCATACTCCCACTGCTCGGTCGGGAAGACTTCGTCGACCTCTGTCCAGGTGGCGCCACCGTCGTTCGAAACCTCCACGTACAGGTAATCCACCCGCGGCGGCGCCAGGAAGTTGCAGGAAACGTGCGCCGCGTACTCGAACGTCACGACCGTCGCCATGCTCAGGTCAAATATCGGCGATGTCAGAATGGTCGGGCCCCAGTCCACATCGTAGTTTCCAAGACGGTTATCGGTAACATAGCATCGGCCCGAACCGTCAAAGTCGCTCGCCGGATACGGGTTGGCCGGAACCGCCCGCTCCCAGGCACCTGTGGTCAGGCTGGGATCATTCCAGACCGTCCAGCCGCGCTCAGCCTCGAAATCGTCGTCCATGAAGACCGTTACGGTGGCCACGACCGCCGTGAAGCTGCCCATGTCCTCAGCATCAGGAATCTGTACGAACGAGCCCTCATGACCAAGTGCGGAAATGTAGTACTCGGGTGCCGCCGCACACGACGGCGGCGGCAGAGTGCCTTGGTAAAGCAGGTCGCCCAGCGACTCCAAAGGAACCGCAACGTACTCATCCCCGAAGTAGCGATAATGCAAGGTCGGGCTGCCCGAAACCAGTTGCTCGGTGCCGTCCTCGATCCTCACTGTCAGCACGGTCGGCTCGCCCGGCGAAATGTAGCGTGGCGGCTCGCCGACTAAGCTCATCCGTAACGGCGGAACATATGCCACGCCGACGACGCGCAGGGAGGGATCGCCGAAGAGGATCCAGGTGTTGA
>CAZYGM010000248.1:0-4420 GCA_964647015.1 uncultured Planctomycetales bacterium
CGCTGCGCGCGGTACTGATGATCATCGGGGCGGTTACGATCCTGGCCCCGGTGCTAATGGCCATGACGCAGCACCGCCTCAAGAAGCTGCTCGCGTTCCATGCCGTAAGTCAGGTCGGCTACATGGTGCTCGGTATCGGCACCGGCACGCCGATCGGCGTCCTGGGCGGCGTGTTCCACATGCTCAACCACGCCATCTACAAATCCTGCCTTTTCCTGGCGGCCGGCAGCGTGGAACAGGCCGGCCGCACGGACGACCTCGACCGCCTCGGGGGGCTCGCGCGCACGCTGCCCGTCACCTTTGCCTGCTGCCTCGTCGCTGCGTTGGCGATCAGCGGCGTACCGCCGCTGAACGGCTTCGTCAGCAAGTGGCTTATTTACCAGGCGTGCCTGGTGGAGCCGACCCCGCTCGGACTGGCCTGCCTGGTGGTGGCGGTGTTCGGCAGCGCCCTGACGCTGGCGTCCTTCTTCAAAGTGTTGATGACCGTGTTCTGGGGGCCGGCCGCCCCGACACCGCCGCAGCGCGAGTCCCGCGGCGCCCGCTGGGCGCGGGCCGTGCCCATGACGGTGCTGGCGGTGCTCTGTGTGCTGTTCGGCGTCATGGCCGCGTGGCCCCTCACGGGGCTGATCCAGCCGGCCGTGGCGGACACGGGGGTGGATCCCGCTCTGCGGATGGAGCTCGCCGCCCTGGACACCGGGGCGCTGGGCCTGTGGGCGCCGCTGCCGGCCGCCGGGCTGATTCTGCTTGGCATCCTGGGCGGGCTGGTCCTGTACGGCCTGGGCGGCGTCCGGCGCGTGCGCATCGTCGAGACGTTTGTCGGGGGCGAGCGGCCGGCGGACCTGCCTCGCCTGAAAGTCCCGGCCACCGGCTTCTATGGGACAATCGAGGCGCTGCCCGGCCTGCAGGCCGCCCTGCGCGACGGCGGCCATGGCGCCTTCGACGTGTACCGCATGGGGGCCCGGTACGGCGGCACGCTTGTGCAGCGGCTGCGGGACATGCACAGCGGCGTGCTCTCGCTATACGTGAGCTGGTGTGTGATCGGCGTAGTGTTGGTCGTCATCTACCTACTGACCGTCGTCTGAGGAAGGTCCCATGGATCCGTTCATGTGGTTTCTGCTGGTGCTGCTGGCATTCATGATCCTGGGCTCGCTGATCGCGGCGGAAACAGAGGACCTGCTGTCGTCCGTGGTCTGCGTCGGCGCGGTCGGCATGGTCCTGGCCCTCGTCGATCTGTTCCTGGGCGCACCGGACCTGGCCATCACCCAGCTCGTGGTCGAGATCCTCACTATCGCTATCCTCATCCGCGTCGTCCTCACCCGCCGCGATGAAACCCACGAAACCCGCAAGGACACGCTGGCCGTCGGAGGCGTGATGCTGTTTCTGGGCGTCTTGCTCGTTCTGGGCGGCTGGGCCTTCACCGGGCTGCACCCGTTCGGCGAGCCCCTGCTGAACAGCGCCGAGCCCGGCGTGGCGGCACAGTACCTGGCCGGCGGACTGGCCGAGACCGGCGCCGCCAATGCCGTCATGGCCGTGTTGCTGGACTATCGCGCTTACGACACGTTCGGGGAAGCGACCGTAATCTTCATCAGTGTGATTGGTGCCTACGCGATTCTTCGTCATAAAGGCAGGGTCCGTCATGCCGACGGGAATGAGTCTCATCGTTAAGACGATCACGCGACTCGTCGCCAGCTTCATCACGCTCTTCGGCGTCTACGTGACGCTGTTCGGCCACGTCTCACCCGGCGGCGGTTTCGCCGGCGGCGCCATCGTGGCGGCCGGCCTCATCCTCGTGCTGCTTGCCTTTGGTCGCGAGGAAACCAACCGCATGATCACTCACCGACTCGCGCTGGGGGCCGACTGCGCGGGGGCGCTGGGCTTCCTGGCTCTGGGGCTGCTCGGCTACCTCGCCGGCGGCTACTTCTACAATTTCCTGGACCCGGGCACACCCCACACTATCGCCAGCGCCGGGACCATTCCCCTCTGCAACCTCGCCATCGGGGCCAAGGTCGGCGGCGCGCTGTTCGGCGTGTTTCTGGCCCTGGCGCTCTTCCGACCCGACCCGCGCACGGAGGACCGCTCATGAGCGTCGCCGTACTGCCGTTCCTGCTGGCTCTCGTACTCCTGCTCATCGGGCTGTACGTCATTATCGCCAAGAAGAACATCATCAAGATCATCCTCGGCGTGGCCATCGTCGAGTACGCAATCAACCTCTTCCTGGTCCTGCTCGGGTACCGCGCCGGGGCCGCCGCTCCGATCCGTACGCCCGAGCAGGTTGACGCGACGGCGTTTGCGGCCGGCGCCGTGGATCCGCTGCCACAGGCGCTGATTCTCACCGCGATCGTCATCGGCCTGGGCTGCCTGGCTCTGCTGGTCAGCCTGGCCGTGCGCTTGCACGAGCGCTTCGGCACCTTCGACATGACGCGCATCCGCGAGCTGAAAGGATGATGCCATGACTGCCGCCCTGCCGCTGTTCGTGGCCGTCCCGCTGGCGGGCGCCTTCGTGGCGCCGCTCCTGGCCCGCCGCTCCGCGGCCAACGACGCACCCGCCGCGCGCGTGCTGGCCGTCGCCATCGGCACGCTGCTGCTGCTCGGCTCCGTGCTGCTGCTGGGCCGGCCGGCCGCAGCCTACTGGATCGGCGGCTGGGACGGCGTGGAACGCCCCAGCATCGGTCTAAGTCTTGTCTCTGACGGCCTAAGCCAGATGCTCTTGGTCACGGTTAACGCCATCGCCTTCCTCGCGCTAATCTACAGCTGGTCCTACATTCAACGCTACAGCGGCCAGGCGCTGTACTACTGCCTCTTCCTCACCATGCTTGCCGGCATGAACGGCGTCGTGCTCGCTGGCGACCTCTTCAATCTCTTTGTCTTCATGGAGGTGGCCGTCATCGCGTCCTACGCGCTCGTGGCCTTCGGCGTCGAACGCCAGGAACTCGAAGCCGCCTTCAAGTATGTCGTGCTGGGCTCCGTCTCATCGTCATTCGTGCTGCTCGCAATCGGGCTGCTCTACAACCTGACCGGACACCTCAATATGGCCCTGGTCGGCGACCGGCTCGCGCAGCTCGAACCCGGTCCGGCGGTCTGGCTCGCCGCCGGCCTGTTCATCGCCGGCTTTGGGCTGAAGGCCGCCATGGTCCCGTTTCACGCCTGGCTGCCCGATGCCCACCCGTCCGCACCCGCGCCGATCTCGGCCATGCTCTCCGGCGTGCTGATCAAGGCCGTCGGCGTGTACGCCATCTGTCGCATCCTGTTCCACGTGTTCGCCATCACGACCCCCGCGGGCGGCCTGTACGCCAACGTGCTGCTCGCCCTGGGCGCCCTCTCGATGCTCGTCGGCGTCCTGCTGGCCATCGGCCAGTGGGACTTCAAACGCCTCCTCGCCTACCACAGCATCAGCCAGATGGGCTACGTCTTCGTCGGGCTTGGCGTCGGCGCCGCCGTCCTGGCCCACGGTGGCAGTCGCGGCGTGGCGGCCCTGGCCATCTTCGGCGGGTTGTTCCACCTGGTGAACCATGCGGCCTTCAAGAGCCTGCTGTTCCTGTGCAGCGGCTCGGCGGAATACGCCACCGGCACGCGCGATCTGCATCACCTCGGAGGCCTGAAACGCAGCATGCCCGTCACGGCCGGCTGCTGCCGCATCGCGGCCCTGTCCATCGCCGGCGTGCCACCCTTCAACGGCTTCTGGAGCAAACTGCTGATCGTCATCGCGACTGCCCAGGCGGGCTACTGGGGCCTCGCCGGCCTGGCCGTGTTCGTCAGCTTCATGACGCTGCTGTCGTTCGTGAAGGTGCAGCGCTACGCCCTCGAAGGGGCGGGTTCCCCCGCAGCCCAGGCGGCACGCGAGGTCCCGCTCACGATGCGCTCCGCCATGGTCGGTCTGGCGGTGGCCTGCGCCGTGTTAGGCGTGCTCACCACCTGGCACAAGTCGCGGTTGATCACCCCGGCGGAACAGGCCCTCACCAGTGCCGCCACCTACTTAGAGCACTTCCGGCCCCCGGGCGCGCCCCTGCCGCCGGAACGGCTCGCCGGACATCGTGAGGCCATACCATGAGACAACCAGTCTGCATCCTGCTTAGTCTGCTGATCTGGCTGCTGGTTACGTGGCCGGCCGGCTGGGTCGAGTTCGGCGTCGGCGTGTTCTTCTCGATCCTGGTCGCCACGCTGCTCAGCGAGCTGTATCCCGAGGACCCCCGGGCCCTGTTTGACCCGCGCCGCTGGTTCTGGGCCGCCATCTATGTCCCGTGCTTCCTCTACTACTGTTTCAAGGCCAACTTGGACGTGGCCTACCGTGTCCTGCACGTGGACCTGCCCATCCGGCCCGGCATAGTGCACGTTCCCACCACTCTGCAGTCGGACTGGGCGAAAGCCTTCCTGGCGGCCTCCATCACGCTGACGCCCGGCACGCTGGTCGTCGACATCGACG
>CAZYGM010000249.1:0-4395 GCA_964647015.1 uncultured Planctomycetales bacterium
CGGGCGCGTGCACGGACGACGTGGCCACCGCGGCCTGCCAGCCGCCGCTGCAGTTCTTCTACCAGAAGCAGTGCGGTGAGCTCAGCCCGCCGTGCGGCGATCCTGGTTGCTGCTGCGATCGGCCGGAGTCGGGTGCGGTCACGGAGCCGCACTTCGCGTACGCGATCGAGTGCGAAGGTCGCTTCCTGTCGGGCGTGCTCGGCGATGATTGCGAGGCCGCGGCGTTCACGCCGGTGTGCGGTCTGTACCTGGCCTGCGAGCATTCCATCGCGATGTGGGATGACTACGGCGACGGCTGGAACGGCGGCTTCATCGACGTCTACGTCGGTGGCATGCTGGTTCTCGAGGGCCTGACGCTCTCCAGCGGTGCCGGGCCCGGCTATGCGTACTTCGAATCCGGCCATGCCGAAGTGATCACTACGGTCTGGACGCCGGGCGGCTGGCCGTACGAGGCGTCATATTGCATCTACGGCTACGATGGCAGCGAGCTGGGCTGTGACGGCCTGGGTGGCGTTGAGCCCACGGGCATCACGGTCTACGGCTCGTGCCAGGAGCCGGAGTGCGGCGACGGCATCTGCCAGCCGAGCGAGAACTGCGTGACGTGTCCGGAAGATTGCGGCGAGTGCGAGTGCATCTCGCAGTTGCCGAACCAGTCCAACGGCATCTTCTCGGATATCGACTGCGACTTCTGCTCTGGCGATATCCAGATCGTGGCCGAGCAGTTCATTATGTGGGAAGACACCACGGTCGTTGGCGTGAACTGTTGGGGCGGCTACTACCCCGAAAATATCCCGACGGCCGAGGACGCGTTTACGCTCATCTTCCGCAATAACTCCGGCGGCCTGCCGGGCGCCGAGATCGCGAAGTTCGGTCCGCTGGTGGGAAGCCGCGCGCAGACCGGCGTGGTGCTCTTCGGCGTGCACGAGTACCTGCACGAGCTGCCGGTCAACCTGCAGCTTGCGGCCGGCACGTACTGGATTGAGCTGTTCAACGACACTTCCGGAAGCACGGAATCGTGGTTCTGGGAAGCGGGCAACCTGAATACCGGCGAGGTTATTGCCGGTCAGGCGTACACGTTTAACGAGTACCCGCTCGAGTCCTGGAGCTTCGACGGCAGCACGGACATGGCGTATGAGCTGATCTGCGAGTAAGCGGAATAATCGGGTCGCACCGGCAGATCGGCCGAGGTGGGCGGCCAGCGCCGCGTCGGCCCCTGGCTAGCGGCCGCCGCGGCAGCCTTGGCTGCCCCCGGTACACCTGCCCAAGCCCTGGCGGAGTTGTTGGTACAGTTGCCGAGGTGTTGTGCCGCGCCGGTGCGCGACGGTCCGCAGGGTATCTTCTGCGCTGGCCGGCGAGCCGCCGGTATTCAGCGCCGCAAGAACCGCTTTCAGTGGGACATCCAGCCGGTCCGCAAACTCGGCCAGCGGCGTTTCCTCCGCGTGGCGCCAGGGTGCCGACGGCCGCAGTACCTCCGCGAACTGCTCCTTACGCTGCTCGGCGAACGCCTCCAGCAAGCTTACCGGCGGCAGCAACATCGCCGCCAGGACCAACACCGCCGCCGCAATGCCGACCGCGCTGATGCATTCGCGCACGTAACGCAGACCGTTGGTCCGATGCAGTTGCAGGTAGCTCAGCAGGACGTGCCAGTTGAGCACGATATGCACGACGGAAACGACGAGGAAGATCACCGCCGACGCCATGTGCAGGGCGACCCATTCATCCTTGCCCAGACCGCCGACATTCCAGCCGGCCCAGTTGGCGTCACGGCAGCGCGGCGCGAAGTAGCACACACAACCGGACGCGCCCAATAGCAGAAACATGGTTGTCATCAGCACTGACGTGAATGCCCGCCCGTTCCACCTGTCCCGAGGCTGCGTCTGGCTGCTCATGCGTGCGGCTCCTACTTGGCGAGTTGCGGTTCCTTGCTGCTCCAGAAATCCTCGTAACGCTGCTGCATGCCGAACGGGACGTCGGCCTCAACGATCGGCGTCACGTGGCCGTCGAGCCAGGCCGCGTTCGCCCGCCCGCGATGCCGGAAGTCGAAGTTGTCGCGCGGGCAGCCCTGGTACAGCACGACACCCGGGGCGAGCGCAATGCCGCACGCGTCAGTGAAGGCCAGGACCTTCGCCGGGTGCGTAAATTCAAAGAGCCGCCGGAATTCCGTGTGATCTGGCCGGCCGCCCAGGCCCCAGGTGCCATTCACGCCGTAGGAGAGCGCATAACGCAGCTCAGTCCCGTCGCGCCAGCGGTCGGGCCAAGTCTGGCTCGGGCATACGAGTACCGATCCCGCCTTTGGTGGTCCGACCGGCAGACCTTCCTGATCCAACGGGATATCAATAGCCATCTGCCGCATCAGGGCCGCATTCATGAACCAGTGGCGGGTGTCAGGAAACTCACGCAGCGGCGGCTCGGCGGCGGGCAGCCAGTCCTTGCTCTCCTGCGTGTAAAGCTGAACTCCCAGCAGCACGCTGCGCAGATTCGCCGAACACACGGCCTGGCGACCCGCTTGGCGCGCCACCGAGAGCGCCGGCAGCAACATGCTGACCAAAAGCGCCACGACCGCCACCACGACCAGCAGTTCAACCAGCGAGAAAGCACGCTTGGACACCAGGCACCTCCGCGAAGCTGCCCCGGACGGAGCCGGCCGCGGGCGAGGCACTCCCCACGCGGCCGCTCCGTGCAATCGGTACACCGACTCAGGCGTGACGACGCCGCAGCCCCAACGCCGCCAGCGACAGCAGCAGAATGCTGCCGGGCTCGGGCACGTTGCCGCCGAACGCGTCGAAGAACAGCCCGGTCTGCGGCCCGCTGGCCGTCCGCACAACCTTCACGTAATGCACGTCCGTCTCGAAGAGGCCGTCGAAGTCGAAGGCCTCGCTGCGCAGATAGCCGGCCGTGCCGCCGCCGATCGTGCCGACCAGATCGAATCCAGCGCCATCAACGCTGGCGAACACGGCCGCACCGGCGCCGGGGCCGCTGTAGAGGTGGATGAACAGGTCGTCGCCCAGCAGATCGGGAATGCCGGCCTCCCAGTACATCGTGATGTACTCGTCGGGCGCGGCAGACCGCCAACCGGCCACCGTGTCCTGGTCACCCATGCCCCAGGCGTAGCCGTCGCCATCGACGTCGGCGTCGGGCGGCCCCGTCAGCCACCATTCCGTGGACGGCCCCAACAACTCGCCGCCGTAACTCTGGATGTTCGCGCTGTACTCGAAGACCTCGTCGGCCCAGCTGAACCCGTCGATGACCTCGGCCAGCACGGGCGAGCCCGCCAATGCCAATGCGACCAGAACAACTGTCATGATGCTTCTTCTCACGTGTCTGCTCCTTTCAAACGGTTCTGCATTCACGCACACGTTGAATGCGATTACACCTCTGCTCCGGCGGCTTCCCGCCTTAGCAACACGACCGATCCTCAAAAGAAAAAGGGAGCACCGGGCCTGGTATGGCTCGGCAACTCCCTGGCTGGCTCGCGGCTGGCTGGGTTCAGAGCTTCGGGGTCGCAACTATCTGTTCAGTATCAGCTTCCCATTCTTGGTAATCAGCAGGCGATAAAGCATGCCTTGGTGGCGGATCTGAATCTCCTTCCTTCCGGCAAACAGGCACGCGGAATCAATGACCAAGGGGACAGGCAGCGGCACCTTTCGGCCGGCCTGGTCGTTCGTCCCACCTGTCGCCTGTTCCCGCACGCTCTTTCAGCCGCCTGCTTTGCCGTTCCATCTCCATCGCAAGCACGTGCTCGCCATGCTTACCACCTGTTTTATATGCCAAGCATCTCACTGATGTCAACTGCCATCAGCCCGATAACCACCAATTAGGATACGCTTCTCCGCAACCCCGCTCGCGTATGCTCGACAAGTCGCATCTTCTCGCTGGCTTCTCTGGGTGTCATGGGGGTGGACATGAAGAACGCGAATATGCCCGTCCGGCGCAGAGCGGGACAGGACGCTCTCTGCGAGGCTGCCAACCGCAGCAACTGGCAGCCACGAATTCGCGCGGCGTCCCCGGCGTTCGGCATTCCTCCCCCACCGCCCCCAGGCTATACCGGGCCAGAGGCTGCGCGCTTCGGCGCTGCGCGCTTGTTGACGGCCAACGTCGCCGACGGCCAGACCACGCCTCGCGCTTAAGGGGGACATAGGCGGCTGACCGGCGTTCAAACCTGGCCGCCCGCCGCAGCGCGCAGCCTACGCGGCGACGCCGCGGCGCAGCGCTGACGGCGTTTCGTTGCGTTCGCGCCTGCTCGTCCGGGTCGTTCACGGGCCCTGCCTCCAGGGCTGCCGCCTGTCACGTGGTTGAAGGCGGAGGTGGGAAATGTGGTTCGGAGTTGGCGGCGATTGTGTTATAATGGCGGTAACTGGTGGATTTTGGTGGCATTTCCGGGGCCAGAGTCATGAA
>CAZYGM010000250.1:0-4380 GCA_964647015.1 uncultured Planctomycetales bacterium
CGCAGCTTCAGGCGGCGACAGACCGCCTGCAAGCGATCGCGCAGCGGCCCATCCGGCAGTCGCCGCGTGGACCAGACGTGCCGCAGGATCTCCGGGGCGATCAGGGCGACCAGAATCGCCGTACCGCCCAGCAACACATCGGCCAGGAACGGATGGCCCGAAAGCTCACGCAGCTCGCGGTCGTACCTCATGATCACGTCACGGGCCGCGAGTATCAGCAGCATGGGTATCAGTATGAACAGCACCTGGTGCCGCAGGTTGTTCACCAAATACTGCCCCAGCGTCCACACCGGCCGGACCGGGCGCTGCCGGAATATGAATGTCTCGACGGCGATCTGCCGTACGGCCCGCTCCGCCGGATACGACACCACCCACACCAGCACGACCGCAATCAGGAACGGCACGATGCTGAGCAAGCCTGGCAGCACCGGCCACGTGCCCACGATCGGCGTGCTGCGGACCAGCACCGTCCAGTCCGTGCACAGCAGCACGAAGGCATGGCACGCCGTCAGCACCGGCGGGACCAGATGACTGGCCCAGCCCATCGGCACCTGCCCACGCCGCGGCTCATGCGGATAACGCTCCAGCAGCCGCAGCGCGTAGGCCCCCACCGTGCCGGCCAGGAGTGCCGGCAGCAGCGTTGCACCCGCCACTGTTGCTACGACCAACCCCGGTGGCGTAACCCACCGATATACCGGCTGCGCGAAGGCCAGTACGATAGAGAGGATGGCGACGACGGCCAGGAACATATCAGAGGATCATACGCCAAAGCCGCGGCGGCTTCAGCGGCGCCACGAGCGCCGCCGCCGAAACGGAAGCCGGCCATGCTAGTGAAGATCTGCGGCATCACGACCCGGGCGGACGCCCAGGCCGCGGCCGCCGCCGGCGCCGACTTCGTCGGGCTGATCCGCGCGGCCAGCCCCCGGCAAGTCACGCTGGACGTCGCCCGCGCAATCGCCGAAGGACTGCCGCCGCACACACGGCCCGTGTTGCTCTATCGGGACGCACCGGCCGCGGAAGTAGTCGCCGGCGTCACCGCCACCGGCATTAATTGCGTGCAACTGCATGGGGCCGAGTCGGTCACGTACATTGGAGATCTGCTGGGCCGCTGTGCCGGCCTGCGCTTGATCAAGGCCTGGGAAGTGCGCGGCCCGGACGCCGCCGACGGACTGTCCGAGTATCTGGCGGCAGCGAAGCATGTCAACCTACTCCTGGAGGCTGTCATTCTCGACACTCCCAAAGGTGAGCCACACCCCGGCTTCGCCTGCTTGGGCGAGGTTGCACGCCGCTGTCGGCACGCCGGAACACGCATTTTTTGCGCCGGTGGCCTAACGCCCGAAAACGTCCGCGCCGCCTTGGCGTGCGGGCCGTTTGACGGCGTGGACGTGGCGCGCGGCGTCGAAAACCGGCCGGGGGTGAAGGACCACGCGGTCCTGCGGCGGTTTGTCGAGCAGGCGCATTTGGCGTAAGGAATACGCGGCGCCTCTCTCGGCTATAAAGAAGGAATGACAGTCCGCCCGATACAGGGCGCGCCAGTCCAAACGGCTTTCAGTACCCAGGCAGATGTCCGATAACCAGCACGACAACTACGAGAAGCCCGAAGTGGACGAGCAGTCGTCCACCGTACGCGGCCGGCCTTATGTCGGCATTCTGTTCGAGTGTTGCGGCGTATACACGCGTGTATATCGGCGACCGGATCAACGCTACTACGTCGGCCGCTGTCCGAATTGCATGCGCATGGTTCGGCTGCGTGTGAGCCCGTACGGAACCAGCGCACGTCTGTTCCGAGCGCGTTAGGCGCCGTCACGTACCGAAAGCGCTGGGGGAGATACTACTCAGGCGCCGGATCAGTCGCCCTCCTCAGGCTCCGGCTCAGCAGGTTCTTCCGCTGCCGGCTCGGACTCCGCTGCGGGTTGCAGCGCGTCCGGGCTCAGCGCACGCAGGTGGTCGCGGAAGCGCACGTGCTCGCGGAGATAGGGGCTTTGCTCACGGCCGCCAGTGGCCAGGCCGGCCTGCTCCGCGGCCTGGGCGAGATAGCCATCGGCTTGGTCGGGCATGACGCGCGCCAGGAGGTGATAGACGCCGGCCAGACCGGCGCGCGGGATCCAGTTGATCTCGGGGGGTACCTTGTCGATCAGCCCCTGATAAAGCTCGATCACTTTCTGCAATTGCTCGAATGCAGCCGTCTCGGCTGCGGCGATCTGATCGTCCAGCTCGTCGAGCGGAAAGTCCACACTGCCGCCCATCTCGGCGAAGAGCTCAAGGTCATGGAGGATGGCAGCGTTCGCCTCAATCCGCTGGACGTAGATGCGTCCCACGAGCATTAGCGCGGCGGCCTGGGCGCTGGCGCCCATGTTCACAATCGACTTATCCGCCACGATGATCCGCAGGCGCTCATTCGTGCGCTCGGTGTCTTTCTCGCGCTGCAGCGTGCTCGCCGCGTTGACCCAACTGCGGGCAGCCTGCTGCGAGTTGGCGAAAGCCGTGACGGCCGCGCTGGCGGCGCGCAGGGCCTGCTCTTCCTTCTCGTGGGCGGCCTGGGCCAACTCCATGATTTCGTTGAGCAGCGGCGCCTGCACGCCAGCCGCGCCGCCGGAGAGCTCCGCGTAGCGTTGTGCGGCGTCGGACGCCGTCGCTTCCAACTGCTCGACCACGTCCAGGTGCGCCTCCAGCGCCGCCTCTGCGCTGTGCAGGCGGCGTGCCGTTTCAGCCGCCAGCGCGGCGAGCGGTTCAAGGTGCTCCAGACCCGGGCGCGGCTCGCCACCTTCGAGGGGGGCGGTTTCCAGATCATCGCCGGCGAACTGGGCGCCCGCGCGCCCACCGTAACGCAGCAGTTGTTCGCGCTCCTGCAACTCGCGCAAGTGCTCACTGACGGCGAGGTAACTCGCGCGGTATTGGTCAAACGACTGGTCATCCCCCGCGACGAAGCCGCTGTGCTCCAGCGTCAGCAACTCCTCCCGCGCGGCTTTCATCTGCGCATCAAGCGCTGCCAGCTCTTCCCGCAGCGCGGCCACCTGGGCTTGCAGCCCGGCAGTCTCCTGGTCGGCGGCCTGGGCGCGCGCCCGCACCTCCGCCAGTCCGGCCTGCAACTGGGCGACAGTCGGGGCGACATCCACGCTGTCGTGGTAGTCGGCGGTCGCTGCATAGGCACTGGCGCTAGCGCGCGCAAGCAGCAAGCGGGCCTGCCGGGCGCGGTGTTCCATGCGCAGCCGATGCGCTTCGGCCAGCAATTCGGCCGCCTGGGTGTACTCCACCATTCCGGCCGTCTGCGTCACGCCCAGGACGTTGCGGCCCGCGCCGGCGCGGGCCCGGTTAGCCTGCTGCCGGGCCTCCTGCAACAGGGCCTCGTTGTCACGAACCGCCCGGTCGAATTCGGCCAAAGCCCGGTTCAACCCGCCAGCGCCGGGCGACAGCGGCTGCACGTCCACCGCGGGCAGCCCCTCGCGCTCCGCCACAGCCTGCAAGTCGCGCAATCGCCGGCTGCTTTCCTGCTGCAACGCGACCAGGCGTTCGGCGACGGTCTGGGGCTCTTCCCGCGTTGGATCCGGGCGCGTCAAAGCCACCAGCGCCTCGCCGTCGGTTTGTCTGAGGATGTCTGTGGACGCCAGCCGGGCGACGTTCGGCAGCCGCGTGTCGTAGCGGTGCAGCAGGCGCTCCGCCAGCAGGGCGTCCTGCCGGGCCTGGTCCGCTTCCTTCGCTTCACTGGAACGCAGGTGTGGTGCCACGATGCCGGCCGCCACAACCACTACCGTGATTACGACACCGATGATGAAGGGCAGTCTCAAAGCTCTGCTCCATGGTTACATAGCACCGCCCAGACCCGGAGTCCCCCGCGCCCACCCGCCGCGGACCCGGACGCCGGTAAACCCTTAGCGGTTAACGCTGTGTAACCGGCAGCCGGTCGGCTGTCAATCCGGCCGCCGCGGCCGCCCCGACCCGCTACTCGGCGAGGGCGCGCGCCGCAAGTTCCTGCCAGGTATCGTCCTGTGCCGATCCGCATAGCCGGCCGCGCCGGTCGATGACGAAGACGTGCGGCACGCGCTCCACGCCCCAGCGCCGTGCGAAGACGTTCGCCCGGCCCAGGCCGTCATTGAATTGCGGCCACTCGACCCCCAACTCTGCACAGGCTGCGGCGATGACCGCCTTGCTGACGTCCAGGTTGACGCCGACCACCTGCGTTTCGGGGTTGGCCCGCCGGCACTCCTCGACCGCCAGCACGCACCGGCGCGCGCCATCGTCATATGCCGACCACGCCACGATTAGCACTGGCGCACCCGCGAAGGCCCGCGTGTCGATGAGCACACCGTCGGCCTGCTGCTCGGCCAGCCAGAAGAGTTGCCCGACTGCCTGGCGGCGACGTAGCTGCCCGGCCAAAGTCAC
>CAZYGM010000251.1:0-4368 GCA_964647015.1 uncultured Planctomycetales bacterium
CGCCCCGAGGATGGCCACGACGGGGAACTGCTGGAGGAGTCGCCGGACGGCGGCCAAGTGTCGTTCGCGCGTGATCATGCCGTAGATTCTACCAGAGATCTCGGAGATTGCATCCGAGATTTCAAGACTGTGGAACCGGGGTGCCGCCGCACGCCGACAGGCCCCGAGCCGTGCACCTGGACGCTCGCCCGCGAGTTCATCTGGGGCGCGCGCTTCCCGGAGCCGCTGGTGATGGTAGACTGGACGGCGGCCGGCGACGTGGCGGCCGGATCGGAGGAGGCGGGCGTCGTGGCGGCCGGGGCGGTGGCGGCTGGCGACATGGCGGCCGGGGAGATTGACGCCGGATCGGAGGAGGTTTTGCACCACGTCCGTGACGCCCTCGGCAGCCTGACGGGCCGGCTGGATACGGTGTCGGGTGTGGCGCTGGCTTGCTGCAGGAGTTCTGAGAGCGTTTCGAGGACGGCCTGCGTCGGCGTGTGAGGACAAGAACGCGATTTGCGAAGTATTCACTGTGGTTATGGTGGTGACACATGGCCGAGGTGCTTATTAGTCAGGCCCAGGAGCGGCTAAAGGACGGCATACCGCGTGGCGTGCTGTATGTGGTGGTTGAGCCAGACATGAAGCGCGCCGATGCCGAGTACCGCTGGGACACCACAGACGGCTTCTGTTTCAGCATGGAGAACAGCGTGGCTCGCATGGTGGCCGCGAGAATCATCGAGTTCCTCGAAACCACCGACGAAACAACGAGCACAGGGGATGAGGATGAGAACAATCAGCCTCGACTGATACTCGACACATTAAAGATACAGGCACGCTTGCATCTGCCTGGCCCGTTGAATAATGTATTACTGGAAGACATCGCCAAGGCATATGATACGGCAGCCAGGTTTATCGTTGCGATTCTTAGGGCCGAAACTGTCGACGATGTGCATGATGCCTATTGCGCGGCGATGCAGGCTATTGCACGTTTTGATGCGCTTCTTCCAGACGGATCATTTCCTGTATTACCGAAGAACCTCAGAAAGGCCGCGTGTGAGTTGCGTGAACATACTATAGCTCGATTGAAGGATGAGGATGTCGATGCAGGTGCGAACTTACCTGAGCCTGGCAGCGACACACCGCTCACTGTGGAGGTATCTTCCAGGCATAATCACCAAATGCAGGAAGACGACACGCCGCGAGGAGCACTGTTCGTTGTGATCAAGCCGCACGTGGCGCTTGGTGACGCCGAGTATTGCTGGCGTACCACATGCGGTTTCTGTTTCAGGGTGGAGCGTAGCGCTGCCCGCATGCTAGCCGAGAAGATTGTCGAGTATCTCAACACCACCGACACAACCACGCGGACGGATCATTGTTAGCCGCGAGTGGCGCCATGCGGTATACTGGAGCTCCGGGACATTCTGCTTCTGTTCCGCCGCGTGACACGGTGCAGAGGCCCGCTCGTGACGGCAGACTGAGACTCGACGGCGGCCGGCGACGTGGCGGCCGGATCGGAGGAGGTCTTGCATTACGTCCGTGACGCCCTCGGCAGCGTGGTGGGCCTGCTGGACGCCGGCCAGCCGGACGCGCTAGGGAGTTGAGCCACTCGCGCCGCGTGATTATGGGACGTTTACGAATCCGCCCAGCGAGCGACTGCGGAGGCCACAGCGGCACTCCGATGCGAGCGGACCCGCTCCTATCTCGGCAGACCACGCACGGGCCTGCGCGGAAATCCGCATGCCAGGAGGTGCAAGAAAGCGAAATCGCTGTCTGGCCGATACTTAGCAATCTCACACTGCGGAACGATACTTGCACATCGTCCTTGGCTAGGCGGCGCGGCGTTTGACATGCCACCGGTGGTATGAGTACGCTGCCAGCCTTTCGTCACGGTCCGGCCTGACGACCAGCCGCACTGGCGGGCCCGCCGGGGCGACCCCCCCAAAGCGGAGTGAGTTATCGATGAGCAACCGGCGAATGGTAACCATTGACGGCAATCAGGCGGCGGCCCATGTCGCCCACAAGGTCAGCGAAGTCATCGCCATCTATCCGATTACGCCCTCGTCACCGATGGGCGAGTGGGCGGATGAGTGGTCGGCGGCGGGTCAGCCGAACATCTGGGGCACGATACCGCACGTGGTCGAGATGCAGAGTGAAGGCGGGGCCTGTGCGGCGGTGCACGGGGCGGCCATGACGGGCGCGTTCACGACGACGTTTACGGCGTCGCAGGGCCTGCTGCTGATGATCCCGACGATGTTCAAGATGGCCGGCGAGCTGTTGCCGACGGTGTACCACGTGTCGGCGCGTACGGTAGCCGCGCACGCGTTGAGCATCTTCGGCGACCATAGCGACGTGATGGCCTGCCGCTCGACCGGGTTCGCCATGCTGGCGTCCGGCTCGATCCAGGAAATCATGGACATGGCGCTGGTCGCGCACGCGGCGACGCTCGAGAGCCGTGTGCCGTTCATGCACTTCTTCGACGGCTTCCGCAGCTCGCACGAGGTGGGCAAGATCGAGGAGCTGACGCTGGACGACATGCGGGCGATGCTGGATGCGGAGGCCGTGGCGGCCCACCGCGCGCGGGCCCTGACGCCCGACCGGCCGATGCTGCGCGGCACGGCGCAGAACCCGGATGTGTTCTTCCAGGCGCGCGAGACGGTGAACCCGTTCTATGACGCCTGTCCGGGTATCGTGCAGGGGGTCATGGACCGCTTCGCCAAGGTCGTGGGCCGGCAGTACCACTTGTTCGACTACATCGGGGCGCCGGATGCCGAGCGCGTGGTTGTCGTCATGGGCTCGGGTGCCGAGGCCGCCCACGAAGCCGTTGATTACCTGAACGCGCACGGCGAGAAGGTCGGCATGATCAAGGTGCGGCTGTACCGGCCCTTCGTGCGTGAGGCGTTCTTCCGGGCGTTGCCGGAGACGGCGCGGGCGCTGGCCATCCTCGACCGGACCAAGGAGCCCGGGGCGGCCGGCGAGCCGATGTACAAGGACGTGATGACCGCGTTCGGCGAGGCCTGTGCCGCCGGCGAACGGCCCCCGGCCGTCCGCACGATCATGGGCGGGCGTTACGGGCTGTCGAGCAAGGAATTCACGCCGGCGATGGTCAAGGCCGTGTTCGACAACCTGGCCGCCGCGAAGCCCAAGAACCACTTCACGGTCGGCATCACCGAGGACGTGACGAACACCAGCCTGGAATGCGACCCGAACTTCGTGACCGAAGACAAGGACGTCGTGCGGGCGATGTTCTACGGCCTGGGGGCCGACGGCACGGTCGGCGCCAACAAGAACTCGATCAAGATCATTGGCGAGGAAACGGACAACTTCGCGCAGGGCTACTTTGTGTACGACTCGAAGAAGGCCGGCTCGATGACCGTCTCGCACCTGCGCTTCGGCCCCAAGCCGATTCGCTCCACGTATCTGATCACGGCGGCCAACTTCGTCGCCTGCCACAACTGGGCGTTCCTCGAGCGCTATGACATGCTCAGCACGGCGGTAGACGGGGCGACGTTCCTGCTGAACAGTCCGTTCCCGCAGGAAGAGACCTGGGAGCGGCTGCCGCGGGCGGTGCAGCAGCAGATCATTGACAAGCGGCTCAAGGTTTATGCGATCAATGCTTTCAAGGTCGCGAAAGAAACCGGCATGGGTCAGCGCGTCAACACGATCATGCAGACCTGTTTCTTCGCGATCTCGGGCGTGCTGCCGCGCGAGGAGGCGATTCAGCGCATCAAGGACTCGATCAAGAAGGAGTATGGCCGCAAGGGCGAGGAGATCGTCAAGAAGAACTGGGTGGCCGTGGATCAAACGCTGGCCAACATGTACGAGATTCCGGTACCGGCGCAGGCGACCAGCAGGATCGAGATGCGGCCGCCGGTGCCGGAGGAAGCGCCCGAGTTCGTCAAGGAAGTGCTGGGTCCGATGATTGTCTTCCGCGGCGACGACCTGCCGACCAGCAAGCTGCCGGCCGACGGCACCTTCCCCACGAACACGACGCAGTGGGAGAAGCGCAACATCGCGCTGGAGATTCCGGTCTGGGATCCGGAGGTTTGCATCCAGTGCGGCAAGTGCGCGATCGTCTGTCCGCACGCGGCCATTCGCATGAAGGTCTACGACCAGCGTCAGCTCGAACGGGCCCCCGCGACGTTCAAGCACGCGCCCTACAAGGGCCGCGAATTCACCGATTACGTCACGACGGTTCAGGTGGCCCCGGAGGATTGCACCGGCTGCGGCGTGTGCATCGAAGTCTGCCCGGCGAAGAACAAGCAGGAGGCTCGGCTCAAGGCCATCAACATGGAGTTCCAGCCGCCCTTGCGGGAGAGTGAGCGCGAGAACTACCACTTCTTCCTGGACCTGCCGGAGGTGGACCGCAGCAAGCTCAACATCAAGACGGTC
>CAZYGM010000252.1:0-4335 GCA_964647015.1 uncultured Planctomycetales bacterium
ATTTCTCCACGGTCAAACGCGAGATCGATCGCCTGGTCGCCCGGCACAGCGAAACCGCCGACGTGCACGGCGTGCTCGTGGTCGAGTGCGTCGAGCGCATCGAGCCCGGCTTCGGCAACGAGCTCTTCGTCGGCGTGCGCGCCACACGCGAATTCGGCCCCGTCATTGCCGCCGGGCTGGGCGGCGTTAACACCGAGTACCTGGCCGCCAAGATGCGCCCCGGAATCGCCGTCGCCAAGGCCTGCGCCCTGGACACCAGCGCCGAGGATTTCCTCGAACTCTTCCGCCGCACCGCCGCCTACGACGTCCTTGCCGGCCGTACACGCGGCCATCGTCGCATCGTCTCCGACGGCGAATTGCTGCGCTGCTTCCGGGCGTTCATCTCGATCGCCCGCCGGTTCTGCATCGACCGCGGCGCCGAGGGCCCGGACATCGCCGAGCTCGAGGTCAACCCCTTCGCCTTCCGGCAACAGCGCATGATCCCCCTGGATGGCCGCGGCCGCCTCGGCCCGGCCGCCAAGGCCCGACCGCCGCGCCCGCTCGCCAAGGTCGCCGGCCTGCTGGAGCCCAGGGCCGCCGCGGTGCTGGGCGTCTCGAAAAAGTCCGCCACCAACTTCGGCCGGCTCATCCTTAACAACATGCAGCGCTGCGGCTTCCCCTCGGAGCACCTGTACGTCATCAAGGAAGACGAACAGGAAGTGGACGGCGTGCGCTGCGTCCCAACCGTCGCCGACCTGCCCGAGCCGGTCGACCTGCTGGTCATCGCCGCGCCGGCCAACGCCATGCCCGGCATCGTCGATGAAGTTGTCGCCAGCGGCAAAGTCGGGGCGGCCATCATGATCCCCGGCGGGCTCGGCGAAACGGAGGGCTCAAGCGACATTCAGCGCCAGGTGGAAGAGGCCATCGCCCGCGGCCGCGCCAGATCTGATGGCGGCCCCGTGTTCCTCGGCCCGAACTGCATGGGCATCCAGTCGCGCCCCGGACACTACGACACGTTCTTCATTCCGCCGGAGAAGCTGGACACGCGCTGGTCAGCCCCGCCGCGGCGCGTCGCGCTCATCTCCCAGAGCGGCGCGTTCATCATCACGCGCCTCAGCAATCTCGGCGCCCTCGATCCGGCCCTGGCGCTCTCGCTCGGCAACCAGATCGACCTCACCCTCGCCGACCTGATGCACGTCGTCGGAGCCCGCACTGACATCGACGCCATCGGCGTCTATGCCGAGGGTTTCGCCAACGCGGGCGGCTATGAGTTCATCCGGGCCGTATCGGCCGCCACGACCGCCGGCAAAACCGTCGTCTTCTACAAAGCCGGCCGCACTTCTTCGGGCCGTTCCGCTGCGGCCGGCCATACGGCCTCGGTCGCGGGCGATTACGACGTGTGCCAGGCGGCCGTTGAGAACGCCGGCGCCATCGTGACCGAGAGCTTCGCCGAATTCGAGCAGGTCCTCGAGTTGGCCGCCGCCCTACACGGCAAGCCGGTTGCCGGCCGCCGGGTCGCGGCCATAAGCAACGCCGGCTACGAAACCGTCGGAATGGCGGACAACATCGTCGGCGATCGACACCACATCGAGATGGCAACGTTATCGGACGACACGCTCCAGCGCCTCGCCGACGCGCTCGCCGGCTTCAAGCTCGACAAGCTCGTCAACGCGCGCAACCCGCTCGACGTGACGCCCATGGCGACTGACGAGGCCTACGCGCAATGCGTGCGCGTCCTGCTCGAAAGCCCGGAAGTGGACGCCGTCCTCGCCTCGCTGGTGCCGCTTACGCCCGCCATGCTCACGACCCCCGACGAGATTCGCAAACCCGGCTCACTGGTCGAGCGGCTTCCGAAGCTGTTCGCCGATGCGAGCAAACCGGTCGTGGTGAGCATTGACTCCGGCCCGCACTACGACGCGCTCGTCCAGGGCATTCGGGCCGCGGGCGTGCCCGTTTTCCGCTCCTGTGACCAAGCCATCCGCTCACTCGGACGCTACCTCTGCCACCGTTCGCCGGTCGTCGAACGCCGCGCGGCACCCGAAAACCACACCTCGCAGGGCGGCCTGCGGCCGGACACGCCGGCGGCCGCCTGCCAGGCAAGCCGGGAACAGGTCCGCGGCTAACGCCGGCCGCGGTTTGGCGTACTGCTCACTCGCAAATCAACTCGAACGCCATGTCCGTGCCGCCGTCGAAGCTCCAGGACTCCAACGGATACGGGGAGGTCGTCCACACCGAACCCGGAACGTCGTAGGCCGGATCGAGATCGCCGGCCTCCCAGAACCACGTTACTGAGCTTCCGGAAGTGTCGTTGAACAGCTCAATCCAGTACGTGCCGGCCGCAAGCTGCAGGTTGACCGGCAGCTCGTGCAGGTACTCGTGCACGCCGAAGAGCACCACGCCGGTCTGCGCGCGGCTTCCCACCAGCGGACCGAACTTCGCGATCTCGGCGCCCGGCAGGCCGCCGGAGTTATTGCGGAAGATGAGCGTAAACGCGTCCTCGGCCGTCGGGATATTTTCGGGGTAGTAGCCGCCCCAACAGTTCACGCCAACGACCGTGGTGTCTTCCCACATAATGAACTGCTCGGCCACGATCTGGATATCGCCAGAGCAGAAGTCGCAGTCGATATCCGAGAAGATGCCGTTGGACTGGTTCGGCAACTGCGAGATGCACTCGCACTCGCCGCAATCCTCAGGACACGTCACGCAGTTCTCGCTCGGCTGGCAGATGCCGTTGCCGCACACGGGCGCCAGGCACGAGCCGTAGACCATGATGCCGGTGGGATCAACGCCGTCGAGTCCATCGCAGCCGATCTCGCCGCCATCGAAGCCGTAGATGCAATATGACGCCTCGTACGGCCAGCCGCCCGGCGTCCAGACCGTGGTGATCTCTTCGCCCTGGCCGGCGTCGAAGTACGCATAGCCGGGCCCGGCACCGCTGGAAAGCGTCAGGCCCGACAGGACCAGCTCGCCACGGACGTAGACGTCGATGAAGCCGTCGTTCCAGCCGTCGCCGTAGTCATCCCACATCGCGATGGAATGCTCGCAGGCCAGGTACAGACCGCACACCGGCGTGAACGCCGCGGCCTCGCAATCATCGCCGAGCACGCCCGACAGGAAGCGACCTTCGCACTCGATCGCGTACGCGAAGTGCGGCTCCGTGACCGCACCCGACTCCGGCCGATCGCAGCAGCAACCAGGATCGCCGCACGGCGGGTCGAGCTCACCGCACTGCTCCTGGAAGTAGAACTTCAGCGGCGCCGCGCAGTCCGAGGAATCGACGTCGTCCTCGCACGCGCCCGTGTACGAATCGCAGCAGGCGCCGTACAGCGGCTCGTCGGTGCAGATGATCATGTTGTACGTCAACCGGACCCAGTCGCCGGTGGTGTAGTGCAGACCGGTGTTACCGGAGTTGCAGTACACGCGGCGATCAGGCCGCCAGACCACTGCCTTGCCGCCGTGGGACACAGTGCCGTCCCAACTGGCGCCGGCACGCGGCGTGACGACGTCGTTGTACGTGCCGCCGTAAGCGCCCACCGGGCCAAGCAGGTGGACGCAGTCCTGACCGTCAAGCATGTAGGTGCCGCTGGCGTAACTGCTGGCAGTACCCGGGCAGTAAGCCGCGGTCATGATGCGGCCGGACAGGTAGTTGCCGGCGGTCGGCAGGCACCACTGACCCAGGATCACCTTGCCGTTGGCGTCAACGAAGTCCGCCAAGACGTCGCCCATGGCAACCTTGTCGGCGTAGGCGTAGTTGACCCACGTCAGGATAGCGCAGTAATCCTTGATTTCATCCAGCGTCGGCGTAGCCACGCGGGCGTCGAAGTAGTCCACCGGCTGACCCAGCAGCGCCGCCAACACGTTACGGAACGTCGCGTTGTCCGCCTCGGTCGGGGCATACAGCAAACCCGCGCATTCCCATTCGCCGCACGGCGGATCGAACACGTCGACGTCGCAGGCCTCGCCGAGCACGCCCGGCAGGAACCGGCCGAAACAGTTGGCCCGGAACTCAACGCTGACATCGACATCCGCATCGATGCAGCAGCAACCCGGCGTACCGCACGGCGGGTCGAGTTCCGCACACTGACCGCCCGACTCGAAGCGGGCGTACTGGCAGTTGAGCCGCAACACCGGATCATGGCACTCACCGGTGTAGATGTCGCAGCAGGCACCCGGGTCACCGCACGGCGGAATGAGTTCCGCACAAAGCGCTTCCCAGGTGAATTGCAGCGGCGGCTGGCACTCCATCACCTCAACGTCGTCCGTGCAGATGCCCGTGTACGGGTCACAGCAGGCGCCGTACGCCGGCTCGAGCGGGCACGAGCACAGGTTGACCGTGAACTGGGCCCAATCGCCGGT
>CAZYGM010000253.1:0-4302 GCA_964647015.1 uncultured Planctomycetales bacterium
CCACCTGCATCGTCACGTCCGTGGCGGCCGCTCGGCGGGAGGTGTATTGCGGCACGTAGCTCATGCCGGCCGACCCGCCCACCCGCTCCAACACGCCGTCGAACCAAGTGGTCGGCGTGCCAGTGACGCCGTAGAAGGTCTTGCGGGTATTCCCCCAGGTGGTCGCGTACGAGTCGCCGATGTGGATCTGCAAGCCGGCGAACGTATCGGGGTAGGTGTTCAGAAGTGTGCCAAACGCCTGACCGGCGTATAAGCAGAAGCCTCAGCCCACCTGCGTGAAATTCTCGCCCAGTACGACGCGCTCGGCGGCTGGGGCTGGGACGGCCAGGTACGCTGCTATTGCAGCCAGCAAGCCAACGGCGGACACTGTCCGTCCAAGGGGCCTCACGGGAACTCGCATTAAGCTCTCCTTTAGATCATCTTCTCTCTGGGCAGACATCCAACGTTAGCACTGCACAACATAAGCGACGAATGGCGCTTGGCGGTCGCCGTTCCTGGCTGTCCGCGAACCCTCCACCATCCACAGCGCCCGTTGTCCTGCGGCTCGCTCAGCTACCAGTGTACCAGAACGGCCAGCCCAAGCTCAACGGGAATGCGCGATAATGCGGACTACGAGGCTCTCCTTCATGAGAACACCTGCCGGCCTGCGGCGGCCACATTTATCCGCCGAATACACCGCGACCACGGCCACGTGCGCCGCGTTTCGTTGGCCGTACGCGCAGGTTGCCGGATAATCTGCGTTCTCAGTGTTGCGATTTGACCCTCTGGTTCGGTATAGTCGGGCTATAGGACGGGGCTGGCTTGGCGGCCGGGCCGTGTCCGGCTATGCCGGGCGGGGTTGGGTTGTCGAACCGCCGACATATCGCGCCCGCCGACAGGCGCAACAGCGGCGTTGGTGGGACGCGGCTCACTTTTTGGGGCTCGGTGGAAGGTCCAGCAATGGACGGGGTTCGCGAAGCTGCGGCGATGGACGGGGCTGGGGCGTGGTTTGCTGCTGCCTGGCGCCGGCTGGCGCCAAGCGGCAGCCGCCGGCCGCGACTTCGACTGGTCGGCGATTGGCGCTGTCTGGCGCTGAAGGTCAGCGGGCTGGCGTGCCGGACGTGCGCGCTTAGCCGGGTGGCCGGGTGGTGTGGGGGTTCAACTCAATGGCACAAGCCGGAGGTTTGGAGATGAGCGGCGTACTTAGTTTGCTGAATGTTGGTGCGGTTTTGCACTTGGCGTTCGCGCTGGCGGCGCAGCCGCCGGCGGGGTCCAACCTGGCGCCGGCAAAATCGAATGTGCCGGCGGTGGAGCGGACGGCGGAGGCGAACGTGCCGGCTTGGTCAGCGGGGTTGAGCAAGGCCGAGCCGGCAGCGGATCAGCTAAATGTGCCGCTTTCGTCGGCTGAGCTGAAGCAGGCTGAGCCGGCGGGGGAGTGGTTGCGCCCGGCTGGCGCCAAACAGAACGACATTGGCGGGTATTGCGAGATTTGCTACACCAACTGCGGTGATGGCAGCGGCGGTGTTCCCAACGACTGGATCACGCACGTGATCTTTGCCGGCATTGACAACGAGACGGGTCCGGAAGGCTGCCCGTGCAGCTATGGGGACTACACGGATCTCGTTGCCAATGTATCCCGGGGGGCGACTTACCCGCTGACGGTGAGCTTCTGCTCGCGAGGCAGTTGGGTCCAGTACGTTACGGTCTGGATCGACTGGAACCAAAACCGGGTCTTCGAGGCTGAGGAGATGTACCAGCTTGGTGGCGGCATTGACGCCACGCTGACGCTGGACATTACGGTGTCGCCGACAGCGCTGCCGGGCATGACGCGCATGCGCGTCGTCGAGCGCTACTTCAGCGCGGAGACCAATCCGTGCGCCACCTACACCTGGGGCGAGGCTGAGGATTATGGCGTGTTCGTGGCCGCGGACGACGTCTTCGGGGCCTGCTGCGACATCTACACCGGCGTGTGCCAGAACGACGTCCCAGTCTTGGACTGCCAGCCGCCGCTGCAGTTCCTCTGGCAGGAGCAGTGCGAGGAACTGAGCCCGGCGTGTGGCAACCCCGGTTGCTGCTGCGATGAGGACGCGGGGGTGGCTTACGAGG
This sequence comes from uncultured Planctomycetales bacterium, assembly GCA_964647015.1. Classification (GTDB taxonomy): domain Bacteria; phylum Planctomycetota; class Phycisphaerae; order UBA1845; family Fen-1342; genus JAAYXS01. The sequence continues at coordinate 2,086 of CAZYGM010000253.1, forward strand.
AGTTCGCCGCGAATTGTGCCAGGCGCTTTGCGGTGGGTGTGACCGGCGAGGACTGCGCTATCGACGCTTTCGATCCGCCGTGTGGCGAGTGGATACCGGTGGGCATCCTGTATTGCCCGACCGAGGCTGACAACTCGACGTTCCGCAGCGCGGTGAGCGCCATTACCGGCGCGCCGTGCGACTACTTCGACGCGCGCGTGGGCACGCCTTCGCTGGATATGGTGCTGGAATACGCCTGCGTCCTGACGTGGGTGAACTACGCCTACGCCAACAAGGAATTGATGGGTAACCGCCTGGCCGACTACGTTGACATCGGTGGCCATGTCATTCTGGGTCAGTGGTGCCTGCACACAACGCAGACCAACTGGCTCGAAGGCCGCATCATGACGGCGCCTTACCTGCCGGTCACGGGTACGAGCTATATCACCAGTGGCACGACCTACACCGGCGACGGCGTGGGCTGCGAGTACACCGGTGTCTCGACGTTGCAGGCGACCTACTGCGACCAGGTCAGCCTGCGGCCCGGCCCGTTCTGGGGCTCCGGCACGTGGGCGACCGGCAAGGCGGTTGCCGCCTGGCGCCTGGACAAGGGCGTGACCTACAGCGCCGGCAACACCGGTTTGCTCTACAGCACCGGTGATTGGGCGCAGTTCACCGTTAACCTGTGCTCGTGCCCGGGTGGCGAGGCCATCGGCGCTTGCTGCGACATCTACACTGGTGACTGCGAGGATGACGTTGACCTCCAGGACTGCCAACCTCCGCTCCACTTCCACTGGCAGGAGCAGTGCGGTGAGCTCAGCCCGCCGTGCGGTAACCCCGGTTGCTGCTGCGAGGACTACGTCAGCCCGGTGCCGTTCGAGACACTGGCGGTCTTCTGCGACGGTCGGCACCTGTCCGGTGTGACCGGCACGGCGTGCGTGGCTGAGGCCTTCGATCCGCCGGCGCCGTGCGGTGAGTACCTGGTTTGCGAGCACAGCGTCACCATGTGGGACGACTACGGCGACGGCTGGAACGGTGGCTACATTGACATCTATGTTGACGGCGCGCTCGAGGCCGCCGGCGTGACGCTGGCCAGCGGCGCGGGCCCCGGCTTCGTCTATTTTCAGGCCGCGACCGGCGACGAGATCACCACAGTCTGGACGCCCGGTGGCTGGCCGTATGAGAGTTCGTACTGCATCTATGCCGTCACTGGCCGCGAGTTAGGTTGCGACGGCGTGGGTGGTGTGGACCCGACCGGCATCACTGTGGCCGGCTACTGCGGCGAGCCGGGTGCGTGCTGCGACCCGTACACGGGCGAGTGTGTTGACGACGTCGGTTGGCAGGAGTGCCTGCCGCCGCTGCAACACTTCGGTGCCGAACAGTGCGCCGAGCTCGACCCGCCGTGCGGTGATCCGGGGGCCTGCTGCGATGATGGGGCAGCCATGTGCGAGTCCCCCGTGTTCCGGCTGCTGTGCCCGCGTCCAAACCGCTTCATCTCGGGCGTGCCATGCGATCCGGATCCGTTTTCTCCACCGTGCGGACCGCCATATCATGGCGGACTGCTGTACGCTCCGAGCCAGGCTGATAACCCGTCATTCCGCGCCGCGGTATCGGCCATTATTGGCTGGGACGTCGACTACTTCGACGCCCGCACGGGCGTTCCGTCGATGGATCTGCTGATTCAGTACTCGGCCGTGATGACCTGGTGCAACTACCCGTATGCCGACAGTGTCGCCATGGGCAACCGCCTGGCGGAGTTCGCGGATGCGGGTGGCAAGGTCATTCTGGGTCAGTGGACCAAGCAGAGCGACCAGGGCAACTATCTGGAAGGCCGCATCATGACGGACTGCTGCCCGGTGCTGACGACGAGCACGAGCTTTGCCTCCGGCTCGTACGTCGGCGATGGCATGCTGTGGCATACCGGCGTGTCCTCCTACGACACCAGCTACCTGGATCAGATTACCACGGTGGCCGAAGGCACGGTCATCGACGGTCACTTCAGCACGGGCACTCCGTCGCTCGTGGTGTTATGCAACGCCTGCGGCACGTGGTGGTGCGACCTGAACGGCGACATGCTTGTCGATTCGGCCGACCTGAACATGCTGTACATGGCGTTCGGCTCGCAGGTTGGTGACCCGGCCTGGCTGCCGGCCGCTGACTATGACGGCGACGGCGGCATCACGCTGGTTGACTGGCAGGCCTGGCGCCAGTGCTACATCGACTACCTCGACTGGGCGG
>CAZYGM010000254.1:0-4288 GCA_964647015.1 uncultured Planctomycetales bacterium
CGCTCCCATGAGGAATCAATCCACATGGTGAAGGTGCAGTTGCCCGACGGAACCGTCGTTGAACATTCCGACGGAGTCACGGTAGCGGAGGTGCTGCGCGCCGTCAGTCCGCGCCTGGCCGACAAGTCCGTCGCGGCCAAGGTCAACGGCCAGATCGCGGAGTTGTCCGCGCCGCTGACCGAGCCGTATGTCGAGCTCGTGGCGCTGGACATCGCCGACCCCGATGGACTCGAGGTGGCCCGGCACAGTTGCGCGCATGTCATGGCCGAAGCCATCTGCACGCTCTGGCCCCAAACCAAGCTCGTCTACGGTCCCCCGGTAGATTCGGGCTTCTATTACGACATCGACCTGGATCATTCTCTGACGCCCGAAGACTTCGAGCAGATCGAGGCCAAGATGGCCCAGATCGTGCAGGAGGACCGGCCGTTCCGCCGTTACGAGATGCCCCGGACCGTGGCCATGGAGAAGCTGGCCGCCGAGGGGAATGAGTACAAGATCGACAATGCCCAGCGCGCCACCGGCGACACGCTGAGCTTCTATGTCACCGGCGAGCCGGGCAGCGGCCGCTTCGAGGACCTTTGCCGCGGGCCGCACGTGCCGAGCACCGGGCGGGTGGGGGCGTTCAAGGTGATGCAGGTCGCCGGCGCCTACCATCACGGTGACGCCAGCAGGAAGATGCTGCAGCGCATCTACGGAACCACTTGGCCCGACAAGAAAGCCCTGCGCCAGCACTTGCAGATGCTGGAGGAGGCCAAGAAGCGCGACCATCGCCGCCTCGGCCAGGAACTCGGCCTGTTCACGATCAGTCCGCTGGTCGGGACCGGGCTCGTTCTGTGGAAGCCGCGCGGCGCCGTGATTCGCCACATCCTGGAGGAAGAGCTGCGGCGCAAGCTGCTGTCCTGTGGGTATCAGATGGTCTACACCCCGCACATCGGCGGCCTGGACCTGTACCGCACCAGCGGGCATTTCCCCTACTACAAGGATGCGCAGTATCCGGCCCTCTTCGAGTCCGAGCGCGCCCGGCGGTTGAACGAGTTGTGGGAGCTGGCGGGCGAGACCGACGGGGCGGCCGCGCCGGCCGAGTTGGCATTGTTTGAGCAACTGGCGGAGGAGCACGCGGATATTCGCAATACCGGGTATCCGGCGAATGCGTCGCCGGAGGCGCGCCGCCGGCGCGTGCGCGGCTGGCTGGCCCAGGAAGACGGCTATTTGCTCAAGCCGATGAACTGCCCCCACCACATCCAGATCTACGGATCCGATGCGCGCAGCTACCGGGACCTGCCGGTGAAGCTGGCCGAGTTTGGACAGGTGTATCGGTTCGAGCAGTCGGGCGAGGTCAACGGCCTTACGCGGGCGCGCGGCTTCTGCCAGGACGACGCCCACATCTTCTGCACGCCTGCGCAGCTTCCGGGCGAAATCGAGCAGTGCGTGGAGCTGTCGAAGTACGTGTTGGAGATGGTGCAGCTCACGGACTACCGCGTGCGCATCGGGCTGCGCGATCCGGAAAGCAACAAGTACGTCGGTTCCCCGGAGAACTGGCGCCTGGCGGAGGATGCCCTGCGCAGCGTGGTGCATGCCTCGGGGCTGCGCTACTCGGAGGAGCTGGGCGAGGCCGCGTTCTACGGCCCGAAGATCGACTTCGTGGCGCGCGATTGCATCGGCCGCGAGTGGCAGCTCGGCACGGTGCAGTGCGACTACAACCTCCCGGAGCGCTTCGAGCTGAAGTACATCGGCGATGACAACACGGAGCACCGCCCGATCATGGTGCACCGCACGCTGTTCGGTAGCATGGAGCGCTTCGTCGGCATTCTGATCGAGCATTACGCCGGTAAGTTCCCGCTGTGGCTGGCGCCGCTCCAGGTGACGGTTTGCAGCGTGAGCGAGAAGTCGGCCGAGTATGCCCAGCGTGTCTTCCAGCAGTGCCGTCAGGCCGGCCTGCGGGTCGAGCTTGACAACGGCAATGACCGGATCGGCGCAAAGATCAGACGGGCAACGATGTTGAAGGTGCCGTACATTCTTGTTCTCGGGGAACAGGAGGCCGCGGCCCAGCAGGTGAACGTACGCACGCGTGACGGGGTGCAACAGGGCAGCCACGGGTTGCCCGAGTTCCTGGCGGCGTGTGCGATTGAGATTGCGAACCGAGGCGTGCAAACGCCGGCCGCGTGTGGCCAGGGCGCGGCTACGGGCTAGCCAATTCTCGGCTGCCTGAAAGGAGGTAGACCCCCATCGCTCAAGAGATGCGACGGAACGAACAGATCCGCATATCGCCGGTGCGGCTCATTTCTGACACGAACGAGCAGTTGGGCGTGTTCCCGACCGACGAGGCGCTGCGGATGGCGCAGGAGGCGGGGATGGACTTGGTCGAAGTAGCGGCCAACGTTCGCCCCCCGGTCTGCCGCATCATGGATTACGGAAAGTGGAAGTACAACCAGAAGAAGAAGGTGAAGAAGAGCCACGAGCAGGTCTTGAAGGAAGTTCGCCTGCGCCCCAAGACGGACGATCATGATCGTTCCATCAAGGTGAATCAGGCCATCAGGTTCTTCAAGGCCGGCCATAAGGTGCAATTCACGATGCGCTTCCGTGGGCGTGAACGTGCCCATCGTGAGATTGCCTTCACCATCCTGCGCGAAATCGCGGAGAGCTTCGGGCCGCGCGTGCGCATCGACCGGCCACCATCCATGGACGGGCGGAACATGGTGATGGTCCTTTCACCTACCAAGGTCGGTTGGGACGACACGGAAGTCATGGCCGAGGCCGAGGTGGACGCCGAACGGGTGGAATCCTCGGCGGAGATGCCGCCGCAGCCGGTGAACTCGGATACTGCGGTGTAGGCTCCCGGTGCCAGGCAGATTGGCGGACAATTCCCTGCGGGAATAACGCCGGCCCCTCGTGCCCCTCGGCAACTGCGTTGTGGCGCCCTCCCGGCGCCGGCCATTCCACTCTCTGGAACCTGAGCGAGGGTAGCTCGTGCGCATCGGGTACTTCGACTGTTTCAGCGGCGCTGCCGGCGACATGATCCTCGCCGCGCTCATCCACGCCGGCTGTCCTCTGGCCGCATTGCAGGACGTGGTTGAGCGCCTGCGTCTGCCCGGCGTTACACTCCGGGCACAGCGCGTGCAACAAGGCGGCCTCGCCGCGACACGCGTTCGCGTGGAAGCCGGGGACCCCAAGTCGCACCGGCACTTGCCCGAAATCCTGTCGATCATAAGTGCGGCCGACCTCGCCACCCGAGTCACCGAACGGGCAACCGCCGTCTTCAAACGCCTGGCCGAGGCCGAAGCCGCCGTCCACGGCACGAGCGTGGACGCCATCCATTTCCACGAGGTCGGCGCCGCTGATGCAATCGTGGACATAGTGGGAGCCTGCGCGGGACTACAACTCCTGGAACTGGATCGCATTGTCTGCTCACACATTCCCACGGGTTATGGGACGGTAACCTGCGACCACGGCGTCATGCCCGTACCCGCACCCGCCACCGCCGAACTCCTCAAGGGCGTGCCCCTGGCCGACTGCGATGAGCCGATGGAGCTCACAACCCCCACCGGCGCCGCCATCCTGGTCACTCTGGCTGACGACTTCGGCCCCCTGCCACCAATGCGGATCGCATCGGTCGGATACGGCGCCGGCACCCGCGCTGGCCGGACCCGCCCAAACATGCTGCGCCTCCTGGTCGGCGAGGCGACCGACGCCCCCGCCGCCGAGCACGACCAGGTCGTAGTGCTCGAGGCCGCCGTGGATGACGCGACCGGCCAGGCCGTGGCGTACGCCTGCGAACGCCTGCTGGCCGCCGGTGCGCTCGATGCACACATAGTGCCGATAATCATGAAGAAGGGTCGGCCGGCCCAGGTGTTGACCGTCTTGTCTCGTCCGGAAGACGTCGAGACGCTCGAACGCATCCTGTTCGACGAGACCACCACGCTCGGCGTCCGACGCCACGCGGCCCAGCGGACCAAGCTGGCCCGCGAAACCGTGACGGTCGAAACCCGCTTCGGACCGATTCGCCTCAAAATCGGCCGCCGCGGCGACCGGCACGTTAACGCCTGGCCGGAATACGAAGACTGCGCGGCGGCCGCGCAGCGCTGCGGCGTGCCCCTCCAGGTGGTTCAGCAGGAGGCTCTGCGGAGCCGGGCTCAGGGTGATGATCCTAAGCGCTAGCGGGAGCATGGCAAGCAACCTGATGCTGCTGGCCGGCGTCGTCCTGCTGACATTCTTCTCCCTAATGCTGGTGCGGCGGAATCGGCAACGCAGCCAGGCGAACAGCCGGCGCGTGCGCGCGGAATTCGAATCG
>CAZYGM010000255.1:0-4286 GCA_964647015.1 uncultured Planctomycetales bacterium
CCGCCGAAGATGTTCACCAACACCGCCTTGACCTTCTCATCGGAGAGGATGATGCGGAAGGCCTCGACGGCGTCCTCGGGCGTCACGCTGCCGCCGACATCGAGGAAGTTGGCCGGCTCGCCGCCGTGCAGCTTGATGATGTCCATGGTGGACATGGCCAGGCCGGCCCCGTTGACCAGGCAGCCGATGTTGCCATCCAGCGCGATGTAGTTGAGGTTGTGCGCATTGGCCCGCAGTTCGGCGGGGTTCTCCTCGGACGGATCGAACAGGGCCGCGACATCAGGATGACGGAAGAGCGCGTTGTCGTCGAAGTTGAACTTGGCGTCGATGGCGAGAATCTCGCCTGCGGGCGTTTCGATCAGTGGGTTGATCTCCGCCAGCGAGCAGCCCTTCTCGATGAACAAACGTGCCAGCCGCACCATGATTTGCGTGGCCGCCTTGGCCTGCGTGCCCGACAGCCCGATTTCCGCCGCCAACACGTTGGCCTGGAAGGCCTGCAAGCCCAGGTGCGGGTGGAACCAGGCCTTCTTGATGGCGTCCGGGTTGCGGGCCGCCACTTCCTCAATTTCCACGCCGCCCTCGGCGCTGACCATCATCACCGGCGTGCGCCGCGCCCGGTCAACGACGATGCCCAGGTAGTATTCCTTGGCGATGTCGACGGCCGTCGCCAGCAGGATCTTGCGAACCTGCACACCCTGCGGGCCGGTCTGCTTGGAGACCATCGGTTCGGCAAACATGCGGCGGGCGTGTTGCGTGGCCTCCCGGGCGCTGTCAACCAGCTTGACGTACCCGGCCTTGCCGCGCCCACCGGCGTGGACCTGGGCCTTGACGACTACCTGCTGGGCCGCCAGCCGACTGAAGGCCGCCCCGGCCTGGTCGGCCTCGTCAATGACTTCGGACTTGGGAACGGGAATCCCGGCCTGCTGTAGCAGCGCCCGGGCCTGGTACTCGTGTACTTTCATCGCTTGCAAACTCCGCGCTACGTCCGAGCCGCGCTGACGGCGCGCACGGCAAACGGGGAGTTTACCCATATGGCCGGGCGCCTGCCAGCGCCGCCTTAACACGTGAATTGCCCAGGTTTGCCAGTGCGGCGGGCAGGCAGTAAGGTGCCCCACGTGTGAGCGCTCGGGGCCGGCGAACCGGGCGGGCGCGACCCACACGTCGGTGGCTGATGCTCCGCGAACTGATCGATATCGCCGTGCTGGAGGACTTCGCGCGCGGGCTGGCGCGTAGCATCGGTCTGCGCGTCAGCGTGTACGGGGCCCACGGGAGCCTGGTAGTCGCCGGCGACCCGCTGGCCGAATTCGGGCAGCGCAGTAGTTGCCTGATGACGGAAATTCCGGCCGGACAGACGCTCACGCCGGTGCCGGCCCATGACCCGCCGGACAGCGTGGCGTTTGTCGAGGAGCGCGGGGCGTGGTACGTCGCGGCCCCGGTTTACCTGGAGGACGAGCGGGCCGGCTGGGTGGCCGTGGGCGAGTTCCGCGAGGAAGGCGAGCCGCATCCGGACTGGGTGGCGGCGGGCGTGGCCGCCGGCGAGACGCCGGGTGAGATTGCGGCCACCTGGCGCCGCTTGCCGGTGCTCAGCCGCAGCGGCAGCTCGCATATCGTGGTGGCCGCACGCTGGGGAGCGCGGCTTCTGTCGGAATGGTGTCGGCGTGAAGCGCGGCTGATGGCCGCGACCGAGGAAACGGCGCTGGTCGGCGACATCGCCGAACTGCTGACCGGTCGGGAGGAATTGCAGGCCATCCTGGACCGCATCGTGGCCGACACGGCGCGGGTCATGCGCTGTGAGCGCTGCAGCCTGCGGCTCTACGATCCGAACACGAACGAGCTGCGCATCAAGGCCGTACACAACCTGTCGCCGCACTACCTGAGCAAGGGCGCGGTGATGCGCACGGAGAACTCGATCGACGCGGAAGCCCTCAGCGGCCGGCTGGTCTATGTCGAGGACGTCACCAGCGACCCGCGCGTGCGCTACGTCGAGCAGATGCGGGCTGAGGGCATCGTCAGCTTGTTGACGGCGGGGCTGCTCTATCGCGGGCGACCAATCGGCGTGATCCGCGTGTACACCGACCATCGCCGGCGCTTTCGGCGCACGCAGCAGAGCCTGCTGCGCGCCGTGGCCCACCAGGCGGCCATCGCCATCGTGCACGCCCAGCTCATGGAGCAGCGGCTGCACAGTGCCCAGATTGAGCGCCAACTGGCCCTGGCCGGCGAGATTCAGGGCCGCATGATGCGGATTGCCCCGCCCCGGCAGCCCGGTCTGGCGACCGCCTCCATTTATCAACCCAGCTCGCACCTGGGCGGAGACTTCTGTGACATCCTCTTGCTGCGCGACGGCCGGCTGTTGGCGGTCGTGGCCGACGTCGTTGGCAAGGGCATCCCCGCCTCGATCCTGAGCGCGTCGGTCCGCGGCGCCCTGTCGGCCGCGTCGGACTTCTGTGACGACCTGGGGCCCCTGCTCGCGCAGCTCAACCGACAGATCTGCGCGGAGACGCAGCCGTCCGAGTTCACCACGCTGGGCGTGCTGGCGATTGACCGGGCGAACCTGCGGCTGGGCTACGCCAGTGCCGGACATGAGCCCCTGTTGTTGTGGCGCGCCGGCCGCGTGCAGGTCCTGGACCAGGGCGACCTGGTGCTGGGGCTCCAGCCGGACGAGGTTTACCACGAGCACACGCTCGCGCTGGAGGTGGGCGACACGCTGCTGCTGTACAGCGACGGCGTGGTTGACGCGATGAACTTCTCCGACGAGCTGTTCGGCCGCGCCCGGCTGCTGGATACGCTGACCCAGTACGGCGGCCTCCCCATTGACCAGGTGCTGCGGAACGTGCTCTGGGACGTGCGGCGGTTCGTGGGCCTGGCCGAACAGTCGGATGATCTCACGCTGGTGGGCGTGCAGGTCATTCCCAACGACGGCCGCTGAGCAGCACAGTACTTGGTAGAGCGGTGCGGTAGCGCGGCCGGCGCCGCGCTAAGCAGGCTGCCCGGTCGGCGCGGCGTCGCGCGCGGCCCCATGCTTCAGGTACCAGGCGTAGGTCTGCTCGATGCCGGCCCGTAGCGGCGTGTGGGCCTGCCAGCCGAGAGCGCTCAGTCGCGACACATCCAGCAGCTTGCGCGGCGTGCCGTCCGGCTTGCCGGCGTCGAAGCGCAACTCGCCCTGATAGCCCACCACCTCGCGAATCAGCTCCGCCAGTTCGCGAATCGAGACGTCTGTTCCCACGCCGACGTTGATGAGCGTCCCCGCGTCGTAGTTGCGCATCAGGAACACGGCCGCGTCGGCCAGGTCATCCACGTACAGGAACTCGCGGCGCGGGCGGCCGCTGCCCCAGACCTCCACCTGAGCCGCGCCGCCGGTCTTGGCCGCGTGCATCTTGCGCAGCAGGGCCGGCAGCACGTGGGCGTTCTGCAGGTCGAAGCTGTCGCCGGGACCGTACAGGTTGGTCGGCATGAGCGCAATGGCGTTGAAGCTGTGTTGCCGGCGATAGGCGGCGCACATCTCCAGGCCGGCGATCTTGGCGATGGCATAGGCCGAATTGGTCGGCTCCAGCGGCCCGGTGAGCAGGCACTCCTCCGGCATCGGCTGCGGCGCCAGCTTCGGGTAGATGCAGGACGACCCGAGGAACAGCAGCTTGCGGGCGCCGTGCCGCCAGGCCGCGTCGATCACGTGCGTCTGGATAAGCAGGTTCTCCCGGATGAAATCGGCCGGATACGTATCATTGGCGAGAATGCCGCCGACCCGGGCCGCCGCCAGGAACACGTACGCGGGCCGCTCGCGCGCGAAGAACTCATCCACGTGTTCGCGGCGTGTGAGATCCAGATCCGCACGCGGCCGCGTGAGCAGATTGGTGCAGCCCTCGGCCTGCAGGCGGCGCAGAATGGCCGCGCCGACCAGGCCGGCGTGTCCCGCGACGTAGATGCGCTCGTGCTTATCCACCCGCGGCTCCGCGCACGGTGAAGGCGTGGCCGGCGCCGCGCAGCGTCTGCTCCTGGCGGGCCAGTTCCAGGTCGTGCTCCACCATCATGCGCACGAGCTCGCGGAAGCTGACGCGCGGCTGCCAGCCAAGCTGTTGCCGGGCCTTGGTCGCGTCGCCGCACAGGTGATCCACCTCGGTGGGGCGCAGATAGCGCTCGTCGATGCGCACATGCTGGCGCCAATCGAGCCCGGCACAGGCAAATGCCTCCTCGACGAACTCGCCCACGCTGTGGGCCGTGCCAGTGGCGATGACATAATCGTCGGGCTGATCCTCCTGCAACATCAGCCACATGGCCTCGACGTAGTCGCC
>CAZYGM010000256.1:0-4267 GCA_964647015.1 uncultured Planctomycetales bacterium
GACCAGTACATCCGCAAGGAGTATCGCAAAGGCTGGACGCTGAACGGCTGACCCCGGCAGAGCCCGCGACCGGCAGGAGGGCCCGCGGGCAGGAGCATTCGCCGTACGCGCAGGATAGGGAACGGCAGGGCGCCCCCCCGCGTTCGGCCCTTCACACCCTTCAAACGTTCTCACCCTTCAGACGCCCCGCCGGGGGCGTCGGGGGCGGGAATTTTGGAATCTGGGGGGATCGGGGGAATATAGGGCTTGCTTTGGGGTGGGCATGATCCTATAATAGAGCGAGGTTTCCAGGTTTGTGCGCTCTGTGAGGTGGGAAAAAGGTAGGCTGGGCAGGTCCTGCCCGTGCGGATCGAACAGCATGGGCACAGGATGGGCCCGCCTGCGTCTCAATTCTTTACTCTCCCCCTCGCAGCAAGGTATTGTCCGACGGTAAGGCAGGGTGGAACATGCGGTCCCGACGGCTTTGCACCATGGATACGCCCGTCGCAGACCCCACGCAGCATGTCTGAAGCATCCCACCCGAGGAAAGGAGGTGATACGCCGGAGGTAAGGGCCGACTTATCAGCGTTCCAGCTCGAAGTCTGTCTATTGAAGGGGCGGCAATGAAAAGAACGGCAAAGTTTATGGGGAGGGACGCGGGTTCCGACGTGTGGTCGGATCGCCTTGGTAGCATTCCTGTGCGACGGAGGTGTGTTATGTGGAGACGATGTGCTTGCTTTGTCAGTCTGGTGGTATTGGCCCTGGTTCAGGGCAGCGCGCTCGGCGCGTGGAATTTCCTGGCGGATGAGGCCCTGATCGGCTGGTGGGCCTGCGATGAGGGCGAAGGCGCGGTGGTCGCCGATTCGTCCGCCAACGGTAACGACGGGGCTTTCTTCGCCGGCGATCCGGCCTGGACGACGGGCGTCCATGGCAGTGCCGTGACGCTGGTCGGCCCGACGCTGGTGGAGATTCAGCCGATGGGTCTGACGCTTGCGGAAGCGACGATGGCCGGCTGGGTATTGCCCGACGGCGCGCAGCCGGACTGGGCGTCGATCATGATGCACCGCTTCGGCGAAGAGCCGGTGATTGCCCACGGCTTCAACCTGCTGGCAACCGGCGGGCTGGCCTATCACTGGAACGATTCGTCTGCGACCTGGAGCTTCCGTCCGGCGGCCAACTACTCGGCCACCGAGTGGACGTTCTGCGCCCTGACGGTGGCGCCCGACAAGGCGACGTTCTACATCAACGGCGAAGCGAAAGATGAGAACGTTGCCGCGCACGAGCCCGCCGTGTGGGAAGGCGCGGTCTACCTGGGCGGCGACGGCACCGATTCGTGGGTGAGCCGGCGCATGAACGGCTCGTTGGACGATGTCTCGTTCTTCAGCCGGGCCCTGGCAGCCGATGAGATCGTGGCGATCATGGGCGGCCCTGCCGCCGCGGCGCTGGCGGCCTGGGAAAATGCCGCCACGGCAGCCGAGCCGGGTTACCTCGCGACCAACGTCGCGGACGGCGTCTACGATATCGGCGCCTTCGGCGGCGAGATGACCTACGAGTTCGTCGTCCAGAGCAATCCGGACGAGACGCAGGCCAGCATGTGCCTGATCGGCCGCAGAGACTTCGGCGACACCCAGATGGGTCTGAAGTACGAGCAGTGGAACAACACCGGCACCTACGGTGCGACCGCCTTCGGCGTGGCCGACTATGACTTCGGCGTCGCCACCGATCCGGGTGTGGCCACTCATCTGGTTTTCGTCGCCAGCGAAGCCGCCGGAACGACGGCCCTCTATGTCAACGGCGTCTATCAGGCGAGCGTCGATGCGGCGATCCTGCTGTCGGGCATGGTCGGTATCGGCTACGGCGCCCAGGATCGCGCGGACGCGGATCCCTTCTTCGATGATTTTGACGGCGAGATCTTCGGCGTGGCGATCTACGATCGCGCCCTGACCTTGGGCGAGATCCGTCTGAACGCCGACGCCTACGCCCTGAAAGGACCGTCGGACATCACCGGCGCCGGCGACGTGGTCCAAGGCGTGCCGAACGACGGGGATTGGCCCGGCGCCGAGACGCCGAATCTGGCGGTCGACGACAACGTGGCCACGAAGTACCTGCACTTCAAAGGCGCGACCCAGCCGACCGGGTTCCAAGTCACGCCGGCCCTCGGCGCGACGCTGGTCACGGGCCTGACGCTGACCACCGCCAACGACGCGATCGAGCGCGACCCGATCCAGTTCGAGCTTTACGGCTCTAACGGGACGATCGATGGGCCGTACGAGCTGATCGCCGCCGGCGAAGTGGCCGATTTCAACCAGGTCGATGCCTGGCCGCGGTTCACCATGAATGCAACGCCGATCGCGTTCGACAACGCGGTCGTGTACAAGCACTATCAAATCCTGTTCCCGGCCGTGCGCGACGCGGCTTCGGCCAACAGCATGCAGATCGCCGAGGTCGAGCTGATCGGCGTGCCGGTTCCTTCCAAGGGAACAGTGGTCTGGGTTACCTTCCATGGCGCGGATGATGCGCCGTCGGCCGGAGCGGCCGGCGCCGGCTTCACCGAGGCAGCCGACAAGGGGTATACCGATCTGCTCAAGGGCGCCGGCTACGACGTGGTGCGCTACGTGCAGACGGGCACGCCCGACCTGGACGTGGTCAACGCGGCCGATCTGGTGATCATCAGCCGTTCGGTCGCCAGCGGCAGCTTCCAGAATGATGCCGCCACGACGTGGAACACGGTGACGGCGCCGATGATCATGCTGAACGGTTACGCCGCCAGGAAGAACCGCACGGGTTACTACACCGGCAGCACGATCCCGGACATCGCCGGGGACATCGCGCTGGCGGTCGCCGCCCCAGAGCACCCGATCTTCGCGGGAATCGCACTGGTGGACGGCGTCATGGCCAATCCGTATGCCGGCGTGGTCTCCTATGCCGACGGGACTCTGGCGCGGGGCATCTCGGTGGTCACCGAGCCGGTGGACGACGAGGCCACGGTTCTGGCTATGCTTTCGGCGGACTCGGGCAGTGTTCCTGCCGGGGCCGTGATGATCGCGGAGTACCCGGCCGGCGCCACGCTGACGCATGACGGCGGGGCGGGCAACGACGTGCTGGGCAATCGCCGGCTGCTGTTCCTGACCGGCGGTCGCGAAGCCGACGGCATCAACTCCGAGACGGCGGGCATGTTCGACCTGTATGCCGACGGCGCGCAGATGTTCCTGAACGCGGTCGCGTACATGCTCATCGAGCCGGAAGAGCCGGAAGAGCCGGCCGATCCGCTGGCCGTGGGTCTCCTGGCCCACTATCCCTTCGATGCGGATGCCGCCGATGCCACGGGCAACGGCTACGACGGGACCCTTCTCGGCGACGCCACGATCATGGACGACGTCCTGGTCCTGGACGGCGATGACGACGCGGTCGCTATCCCCCGCATGGGTGGAGAAGGCGCGGTCTTCAGCCAGGGCAGCTACTCGATGTGGGTCTTTGCGGCCGCAGACCTGACCGGCGTGCAGTTCGCCGGCGGCATGAACACGAACGACTGGACGGACGGCGCCGTGCACTTCAAGCTCAGCTACGCGGCGGTCAACGCCGGGATCAACGGCCTGGAGCAGGACCTCCAGGGTGTCACGCCGGTCATGCCGGCGGTGTGGAGCCACATGGCCCTGACGATCTCCGAGACCGAAGTAGCCCTGTATCTGAACGGCCAACTGGAGGACAGCCGACCCCTCGCAGCGCCGCTGAGCGTGGTTCTTGGCGGTGCGGCTCTGGGCGCCTGGAACAACGCTGGCGCCCTCGAGCGCGAGATGCCCGGCCTGATGGACGAAGTTCGTATCTACGACAGAGCGCTGTCGGCCGACGAGGTTGCCGCGCTGGCCGGTCTGCTGTAACAGCGTCACCGCCCGCCATTGACGGCAGGCGAAAGGTGTGTGGATTGCTATGGGGCCCATGCCAACGCGGCATGGGCCCCGTTCTATTCCGGGATGCGGTGTGCGGTGCACACCCTGCGAGACTGGCGTGACGAGTTATCGGAGCCAAAGGTCAAGACGGCAATGAACAGGCTCGCTCCCGAGTTGCACGCGCAAAGCCCCTGTCCATTCTCAGGGCGTCCGTGAGGGCGTGTGGCGCTGCCGTACACAACGCCGTGGCGAAAAGAGGGTGGTGTTCCCGGAGGGGGTGAGGCGGTTCTGATGGCGGACGAACCCCATTCCCTGCGCACCGGATGCGGGTTTCTCCTTGTCGCGCCTTCCTTTTTGGCCGATAAACAGACAGAATGGAAACACTGCGGGCCGAATGAAGA
>CAZYGM010000257.1:0-4245 GCA_964647015.1 uncultured Planctomycetales bacterium
ACCAACTCATTGACCGGCTCGACCGTGCTGCTCTCCAGGTGGGCCCCGGTGATGTAGCCGAAGCCCTCCTCGGCGGGATTGCCCTCGAGCGGCTCGCCTGAGGAGGCGCTCTGCACATACAGGTTCGAGCCGTATTGCAGCAGCCCCTCCGGGTTCGCGAAGCGTGCGAGCTGCAACTGTCCGGCGATCTGCGGCGTACCGTTCTCGTCGATGAAGGTGATCTCGCCGTTGGCCCCGATGGAGATCTTGTCGGCCGGGATCTCAGTGTCGATCGTAATGCCGTCGGCCAGGCGGTGGCCGAAGTCATTGCCCAGCACCAGCTCGCCATCCGCGTTGCGCACGAAGTTGCCGTAGCGCGTGTAAGCCGTGCCGCCGCCGGGCAACTCGACCCGGAAGAAGCCGTCACCGTTAATCATCGCGTCGAGCGAGCGCTTGGTGGATTGGGCCGAGCCTTGCTGGAATATGATCTGGGTGTTGGCCAGGCCGACTCCCAGCCCGATCTGCGTGCCGAGCGGCGAGGAGGTCTCGGCGCTGGTCTGTGTGCCGGGCTGGTCGTAGATCTGGTAGAGCAGGTCCTTGAAGTTGGCCCGCGAGGCTTTGTAGCCGTGCGTATCGGCGTTCGCGATGTTGTGCGCGATGACGTCGATCTTGGTGGACAGGGCCTGCATGCCCGTGGCGGCCGTATGCAGGGCGGTGATGGCCATATGTCAGCAACCTCCAAACAGTGCGGCGACCGACGGAATACGGGGCCGACCCGCGACGCTAGCGGCCAACCACGGATATCAGCCGCGACAATGACTGATCCTGCATGCCGAGCATCCGCGCGTTGACCTCGTGGGCGCGCGTGGTCTCAAGCATCGCAACCAGTTCCCGAACCGGCTCGACGCCCGAGCTTTCCAGGTGGCCGCTCAGTACGCGGGCCACAGACCCTGTAGCCGGAGCTTCGCCGGCCTCGAAACGAGAGGCGCCGACCTTGCGCAGCGCCTGGTAGTCTTCGAAGTCAACCAGTGCCAACCGCCCCCGCGCCATGCCGTCCTGCAGCACGCGGCCGTCCTCGTCGAACTGCGGCGCGCCGCCGCGCGGGTCCAACCAGATCGGGCGCCCGGTCACGTCAAGGGCCGGGGCCCCATCTGAGACGGCCCGCAGTTGGCCGTCGGCCGCCATGACGAAGCGTCCGTCGCGCGTGTACTGCGTCTGCCCGGCCACCTCGACGGCCAGGAAGCCGGGGCCTTCCAGCGCGAGGTCGGTGGGGTTGCCGGTTGCCAGCAATGAGCTCTGGCTGTAGTCAGTGCACGTGCGGCCCAGCCACAGTCCGCCGGACAAGCCGGCCATGCCGGGATCGCTCGGCCCGTTTCTCACACCGGCCTCGCGGGCCGGCAGACGTTCCGCGAACAGAGCCAACTCCTGCTTGAAGCCGACGGTCTCAGCATTCGCCAGGTTGTTGGCAATGACATTCTGCCGGTATTCGCTGGTCATCATGCCGGCGGCGGAGTGATACAGCCCGTAGATCACGACTGTCCCTCCCGAGCGGGAGGCGGAACGACGGATGCCGGCAGCGCAGCGTTACGGCGTTTGAGCTCATCCGTGGCTCTCCGCAGCGCTTCAGCCAGCACCCGCCGCCCCAACTCACTCCAATCCCGCGGCTCGGAGTCGACGGCCGGCGAAATCGGGGCGTCCGGCCCGCAGGACCGACGCACCTGGCACTTCGCCAACTCCACGGCATCACACATTCTCCGTGGCATGGCACGACTCCTTGACCAGTAAGTGCCGCGCACGCCGCCATCCGTGCGAGCCGTCCGCGAAGCACTTGTTGGCCCCCGGTAATGCAGCGGGTGTGCCAGAACCGGCGCGCAGCAAGCCCCCGAACGAGCCCGCCTGCGCTAAGTGCTCGCTGAGGAACAGACTTGCGCACGAGAGAGATTCTGGCGCGGCTGCACCGCCCGGCCCGCGCCAGTGACGTCCGGCCCGCAACCCCTGCGCCCGCCGCGCAGCGTTTGCCGAAGCTGGTACAATGACCCATCGCTATCAGCGCCCCGGCGGAAGCGGGTCGCGCCGCCGGCCCCGTGCGCCGGCGACCAGTCAGATTGGCAACCGGGCGTCAGACCCCCAGGCAATACTATGCCGCGCAGCACTGGCACAACACGACTCTTCGTTGACGAGGTCACCATCATGGTCCGCGGCGGCCGCGGCGGTGACGGCTGCGTCAGCTTTCGCCGGGAGAAGTACGTGCCCAAAGGCGGGCCGGACGGCGGCGACGGCGGCAAAGGCGGCTCCGTCTACCTCGTGGCCCGGGCCGGCCTGAACACATTGCTGGAGCTGGCCGGCCGGCACCATTATCGGGCCGAAAACGGCCGACCCGGCGGGGGGGCGAACTGCCATGGCCGAAACGGCAAAGATATGTATGTGGATGCTCCGGCCGGCACGCTGGTCTACGACGCTGACTCCGGCCGACTGCTGAAGGACCTGACCGAGGACGGCCAGCAGGTGCGTGTGGCCATGGGCGGCCGGGGCGGTTATGGGAACCTGCGCTTCGTCTCCCCCACCCACCAGGCGCCGCGCGAATCCACCCCCGGCCGACCCGGCCAGGAACGCACGCTGCGACTTGAACTCAAGCTGATCGCCGACGTCGGCCTCGTCGGCCTGCCCAACGCCGGCAAGAGCACGCTGCTTTCGCGCACCACGCGGGCCCGGCCCAAGATCGCCGCGTATCCCTTCACCACGCTCGAGCCCCAACTCGGCATCACTGAGCTGCCCGGCTACCGCCGCTTGGTGCTGGCGGACATTCCCGGCCTCATTGCCGGCGCGCACGAGGGCGTCGGCCTGGGTGACGCCTTCCTTCGCCATATCGAGCGTACGCGCGTGCTCGTACACCTGGTCGATCTGTATCCGCCGGAGGGCAGCCCGCCGCCGCTAGAGGCCTACCACGTCGTGCGCGGCGAACTGGAGAAATACAGCCCGACCCTCGCCCAGCGCGCTGAAATCGTCGTGGGCAACAAGCTTGACATCACGGAGGCCGCCGACACGCTGGCCGAACTGCGGCAGGAACTGGACGTTCCCGTGTTCGGCATCTCGGCCGTCACCGGCCAGGGCCTGCGCGAGTTGATCGAGGCAATGTGGTCGGCAGTCGAAGAAGCCCGCCAGGCGGAACGCGAGCGCGAGCCGGAACTCATCGACTTGGGCGCCGCGGAGGATGACGACGAGGCAATTGACGAGCCGCTGCCCGAGGACGACACTGAAACGGAACCGCCCGAATCCGCGGCCGAAGGTGAAGCCTGATGGACCATCCGCCCACACCCGCTGACACGCTCCTGGCGATCGACGTAGGCAACACGCGCATCGGCCTGGGCGTGTGGGACCAGGACGGCTTGCACGACGTGCAGCGCGTGGCGGTCGCCGAGCCGGAGTCTTGGCCCGGCACCCTGTCCAAGGTCTGGCAGGCAACCCGCCACGGCAAACAGCGGCGGATTGTGCTGGGCAGCGTCAGTCCGCAGCACACCGACCGACTTGTGCCAATGATCCGGGACGTGTCCGACCAGGACCCGTTCTGCATCCGCGCGGACCTGCCGCTGCCCATGCCGCTGGACGTGGAGAATCCGGACGAAGTGGGCGTGGACCGCGTGTGCTGTGCCGCCGCGGCCTATGAACACATTGCGGGGGCCTGCGCGGTGGCGTCCCTCGGCACGGCCACGACGATCGATTGCGTCTCGCGCACGGGACGCTTTCTGGGCGGGACGATTCTGCCCGGCCTGGAGCTATCCTGCGACGTCCTCCATGAGCGCACCGCCCTGCTGCCGCACGTGCGCCCCACCGATCCGGTCGGCCCGTTCGGCCGCAACACGCGTGACGCGATCATCAACGGCGTGTGCTACGCGGCGGTCGGAGCGTTGCGCGAAATCGTCGAGCGCTTTGCGACCGAGCTGCGCGAGTGGCCGCAACTGGTTGTCACCGGCGGAAACGCTCCGCTCATCTGCCGACTGGCGGACTTCGTCGATTCGGTCGTCCCGGACCTCTGCCTGATGGGCGTTGCGCTGACTTACCGCAAGGCGGCCGGGCAAAGCTGAGCCGCGACCGAAGCGCCCCGCTGGCAGGCCGCCGCGCCCCAACGTCCGCGCGAGGCCAAGCATGGCTGACTCTTCCAGCCCCGACATATCGGCGTTCGAGGTGCTGACCGGGACTGGGCCGGCTGCCATTGCGGTCCTGCGCGTCCGCGGCTCACGAGTGCCGGAGTTTCTCGCCCGCCATGTT
>CAZYGM010000258.1:0-4227 GCA_964647015.1 uncultured Planctomycetales bacterium
CGGCACATCAACCGCGTGGTGGACCGCGGCGGCTACCTGGAGATTGAGACGTGCTCCACGCTCGATGCGCCGCAGGAGGGCCGGCTGATTGAGATATGGCGGGATGCGGCCGACGACAGCATCGTGATCGGCTACGAGATGTTCGGCCACCTCGACGATGAGCTGCCGCCCTTGGGAGCTGATCCGCTGCGCGAGCTGCGCGCGGCAGCGTACGCGCTGGCGCAGAGTGGCAAGGCGGCGGCGCGCCAGCAGGTGCAATCCGGCGACGCGGCCATGCCGCCCGAGCAGCCGACGGATCGCCAGGGTTGGTTCATTCCCCGGCCATAAGCAACCGGACGACCACCCCGGCAGGCTGCGCGGGTCGGTCGTCCAGTGTCGCCCTGTTGTTGTCGCTGCCGCTAACCGCCGCCCGTCAGCAACTGCACGAAGGGGTCGATGTCGAAGACGTTAATGACTCCATTGCCATCGACGTCAGCGCTCATGATGTCGCAGTTGTCGTAGATCTCCGCGTAGTCGGAGGGGTCCGTCAGGGCCAGCACGAAGGGGTCGATATCGAAGACGTTGATGAGCCCGTCGCAATTGGTGTCGCCGGGGCGCGTCCGGACCTGGACGTACAAATGTTGCTCGCCGCAGAACAGGTCGCGCGTGTCGCCAAAGCGGCCGGCAACCGACAACACCAGGTCGTAGTAGTCCTTGCCGGCATCGGTACCGACGTTGAGATCGAAGGTGAACGAGGTCGGCCCGCTGCCCCAGCGGTAGCCCTGAGCGGGGTCGGAGTAGTAGTTGGCGGCCGCGCCCCACTCGGCCCAGTCGCAGTCGCCTGAGTAGCTGAGTTGCCCGCCGGACACGACCCCGGGAAAACGCAGGCGTTTGAGCGTGACAGCGTAGGTGTCGTCGGCCTGCAGGCCGGTCACCTCCACGTGCAGCACGCCGGTACCGCCCGGATAGGTCTGGAAGACCGGCAGCGGGCCGCGGTCGGGCGCGCCGGTGGCGGATTCGTCCGGGTCAGCTAGTGTGTCGTGGCCGAAGATGAACAGCAATTCAGGCTGCCACTGCCCGTGGCAACTGAGGCAACTGGCGCCCCAGGCGGGCTCGGCGTAGGCTGTCTGGCCCAGGCCCAACAGCAGGACGACGGGCACTAATGCGACACACTTCATGGTTCGCCTTCCCTTCTTTACGGACACCGCAGCGTCGTCAGCGCACTGCGGAACCAGCGAACTCCGCCAGCGCCAACTCAATGATCCGCGGCACCAGGCGGGCGATCTCGGGCGTCAACTCGAGGCCCCAGTCGATACTGCGGGGCGCGACGCCGATGATCACAAGCTCTCGCGGCGCGCTGCCGAGCAGCCGGGCCGCGGCGAGCGTTTCGAGCAATCCAATCTCGTGGAGCGACACGCCGCCGGACTCCGGCGGAGCCAGATCCTGCGTTTCGAGGCGCAGGATGGTTGCGGGCTGCGTTTCGCCCGCGAGGGCATCAATCACGACGACCTTCCGCCGGTCTGCCAGGACATCCAGCAGATCGAGGCCGGCGGTGGCGCCGTCGAATACTTCCACGTCCGCCGGCAGGTCCATGCCCTGCATGGCCTGCACAACCCGTACGCCCACGCCCTCGTCCCGCAAGAGGATGTTGCCCAGGCCCAGCACGAGGTTCGGCGTGCGGGCCGGCTGCAGGCGGGACTGCTCCGGCGGGGGCATTCCGGGCAATCTCCAGTCTTTCCTCAGCCTACGCTCGGGCGGAGCAGGACGCGGGCTCCACCTCGACGGTCGTTCGGTCGCACCATATGAACCGCGCAGGCCAGGCACGGGTCAAACGTGTGCACGACGCGCAGCACTTCGATCGGCTGATTCAAGTCAGCCACGGGCACGCCGATCAGGGCCGTCTCGATCGGCCCCGGCTGGTCGGCATCGTCGCGCGGCGACGCGTTCCAGGTGGTCGGCGTGATGACCTGGTAGCGGCTGATGGTCGAATCCGCGATGGTCATCCAGTGGCCCAGGGCGCCGCGCGGGGCCTCCGTCAGCCCGGCGCCGACGCCGCTGGCCGGAATAGCGCTGGGCACGTACACCGGCGCGCCCGGCACGAGCTCGTCCAGCCAGGTGTCCATGGTGTTCGCCAATAACTGCGTCTCCAACGCGCGGGCCACGATCCGATCCATCGCCGAGATGCCGTTCGTGTAGCGGCCGCTGATCCACATGCGCGCCAGCGGGCCGGCCTCGTGCGCCTGGCCTTGCAGCCGCGGCGCCTTCAGCCACGAGTAGGCCCCCGGCTTATCAGCGTCCGCAACGGTCGTGGCGTCGGCCGGATGCGTGCCGCCGGACTCGGGCGTGTACCACGCATGCGTCACGTGCTCGGTGATCTCGGCCGGATCGAGTGCATACGCCGTACCATCCGTGTAGCGGCCCGGGCCGAATAGCTTGCTGGTGCCGGCGGCGTTGAGGTCGAAGACGCCGAAGGCCATCAGATTGCTGTTGCCGACACCCAGGCCGTAATAAGCGGGGAAGAGGCTTCCCAGCGTTTGGGCGTCGGGGACATAGACGTTGTCGATGAACGCGCGCAACTCGTTCAGCAGGGCGCGGAACTCGACGATCTTCTCGACCGTAACCGTCTGCGTCACACCGCCCACAACGAACGAGCTCAGGCAGGGCAGCTTGCCGCCGAAAACGGCGCCGGCCTGGTGGGCCTTGCGGCGCATCTCGAGCGCGCCGACGTAGTGGCTCACGAGCGTGCTGGCCGTGGTCCCCGTCGCCATGTCCGGCGTGACGAACCGGGGTGTCCAGGGCGCCATGTCGAGCAGGCCGGTGGTATCGATGTAGTCGAGTGCTGACAGATGGTAGAAGTGCAGCACGTGCGACTGGATGAAATTCGCGGCCAGCACGAGGTTGCGCAAAATGCGGGCGTTGTCCGGCGGCGTGACCGCGAAGGCCTGGTCGAGATTCAGCGAGGAGGCCATGGCGTGCGAGACGGGGCAGACGCCGCAGATGCGTTGCGTGTACATCGGGGCGTCGCGCGGGTCGCGACCGGCCAGGATGACCTCGAAGCCGCGGAACATCTTGCCGGCGGCGCGGGCGTTGACGACCTGCTGAACGCCGCGCACCGTGTCAACGGTGACCTCGATTTCGAGGTGCCCTTCGATGCGAGTCAGCGGGTCGATCGTAATCGTAGTTGCCATCAGTACTTTCCTCGCAGTGGCCGGCGCCTAGCCCGGGTTGTGCACACTTCGGACTTCCAGCTTGCCCTTGGCGGGCGGCCGCTCCGCGCCCTCCTCGACCGCTTCGCGCGGGGCCGGCAGGTACACGTAGAAGGGCGACATCCCATCCGGGAACGTCGGGTTCACGCAGCCCAGGCACGGGCTGCCCGAGCCGATACACCAGTTCACGCCGTACTCATCCTTGCCGCGGCTGTTCCACTTGCGGATCGGGCAGTCGGAGTAGGTGTGCTTGCCCTTGCAGCCCAGATACTCAAGGCAGCCTTCTTCGCCAAGCTGCTCCGCGAAGTTCGGCTCGCCGCAGTTCTGGTGGCGCTTGTAGCAGTTCTCGTGAATGCGCTCGCCGAAGTACTGCAGCGGCCGGCGGTGCTCGTCAAGAGGCGGCAGGTGCCCGGCCGTGAGAATGTACGTGACTGTCCCGATAAGCCAATCGGGATGAGCCGGGCAGCCGGGAACGTTGACCAGTCGGCTATCGCCGCCCAGGAACTCGCCAACACCCTTGGCCTCGGTGGGGTTCGGGGCGCCGCCGCTCACCCCGCCGTAGCAGGCACAAGCGCCGAGCGCGAGGATGAAGCCGGCGTTGGCGGCGAACTGCGTCACGGCGTCGGCCATGGTCATGCCCGGCCAGAGCCGGCAATAGTTGCCCGCCGCCCCGACGGGGATGGCGCCCTCAATCACCAGGATGTAGCCGGGTTCGGTGCCGGCCGCTTGGGCGGCGGAAATGGCCAAATCGCCGGCGGCCGCCATCAGGTTGCTCTGGAACTGCACGTCCAGCGTATTCAGCAGGAGGTTGTCAACCGTGTCGTAATGGACGCTGTTGAGGAAGGAGATGGCACAGCCGTCACAGCCGGCGCCTTGCAGCCAAATCACGCGCGGCCCGCCGGGGGCGCGCAGCACTTCTTGCAGCCGGGCCAGCGCGGCGGGGGCCAGCTTGCCGGCCACGACCGCAGCCGCGGCGGCCTTCAGAAAATCACGGCGACTGATTCTCATGGAACCACCTCCGGTGCGGGCTTCAGGTAGCCGA
>CAZYGM010000259.1:0-4227 GCA_964647015.1 uncultured Planctomycetales bacterium
CCTGGATGCGCTCGAGCACGCCGCCCTCGAACAGGACGGTGGTGCCGACGCGCCGCCCCAGGTCGATCAGGACGTCGTCGAGGCGCATGCCGCGGTAGTCGAGCGAGACGGGCCGTTCGAGGCGCAGCCAGACGTCCTCGGTTCGGCTGTAGATGAGGATGATGTCCTCATGCGGCCGCCAATACCAGGAGAGCATCTGCGTGGCGCTTTCGAGCTGGCGCAGGGCGTTTGGCTCGCGCACCTGACGCAGAGTCTCTTCGAGCGTTTCCTGCGGTTTGGGGCCGTATACGTTGCGGAACTGCACGGTGCGGGTGTCCTCGTCCAGCTCGGACCACTGGTTGGCCGCGAGCTTCTGGAGGAGTTGCACTTCGGCTATGCGCAGACGGCGGCCCAAGCGGTCCAGCACCGGAGCGGGCTCTATGACCAGGCGATCGCCCTCGACGCGCATGGCCAGACCGAGCCCGTCGAGCAGGTGCTGCAGGCCCTCGCGCAGCGTGACGCCGGCGAGCGTGATTGAAACGCGCGTGCGTTCGCCGTAGGGCATCAGGCCGGCCGTCTGCGGGTCGAGCGCGAAGCGCAGGCCGGTGCGTTCGCTCAGCTCTGTCAGGGCGGTCCGCAGGGGCGTTTGCTCGATGCGCACGTCTGCCAGGCGCTGATCGAGGGCTTCCTCGACGAGGTCCTGAAGCTCGTGTGCCGGCGCCGGTGCGGCGGCCCAGACAGCCAGCGCCAGCATGGTGATGATCGCGCGGCCGGCGCGTTTCATTCCGATGTTCTGCATAGCCTGCACCTTGAGGCGAGCCTTACCAGCCGGCGGACGCCATCGTCACAGTCGGTCCAGGCGGCTCCAGCATGAAGTAGATCTCCGGGGCGGACGAGTTGGCCGGCCGGACCTCGACCGGTTCGGAAAGGGCGATCAGCGGGGCGTCTGCGTCGGCGTCGGCGCAGATCGAGATCTCAATGACGCGCGCGGTCGGCCCAGGCGTCGCGCCCGCGGGCGGCAGCACGACAAGCTGGGCCAGCGCCGGCGCGGGCGCCGGTTGCAGCGTGGGGCCGGGAACCGTTGGCAGGCCAACGTAGAGCAGCAGGACGGCCGCCGCGGCCAGCAAGCTGGCGACGGCGCCGGTGCGCCAGCGCCGCAGCCGGAGCGGCGCGGACCGTTGCGACCGGTCCCGCACGGACTGCGAAAGGCGCGCGTGGAAGGCCGGCCAATTCACCCGCGACTCGACCTCGGGCAATAGGGCGCGCAACCGCCCGTCCAGCACGTCGGTGGACTCGTTCGCGGCCGCGGCCTGGTCAATGCGCGCGCCGATGCGGGTGTGCAGGGTGTCCCAGTTGACGGCCGGCGGGCGGGCGGCGCACTCGATCAAGGCGGCGACTCGGACGTATTCGTCACGTAGCCGCGCGCTGCGCGGATCGCGCGCGCACTCGGCGGCCACTGCGGCCCGCAAATCAGCCCGCTGCGGCTCATCTAGCCAAGCATTGACGAGTTGTTCGAACTGCTCGGACACCACGTTACCTGATCCGTTCAAAGGTACTCACTCAGGCTGGTCTTCAGGCGTTTGCGCGCCTGGAAGACATGCCACTTAACCGCTTCGACGCTGCAACCCATGATCTGGGCAACCTCTTTCTGCGGCAACTGCTCGATGCTGAACAGCACGAGCGCGGTGCGCTGCAGGTCGGGCAACTCCGTAATCGCCGCCTGGACGATCTGGGCCAAATCCGCGGCCGCCGTCCGGGCCCCGGGCTGTTCGTCCGAATAAGCGGGGGCGGCGACCTGCTCGGCACGTGGCCACTCGCCGTTGCGCAAGCAGTCTTCGAAGGACAGCTTGCGTGCGCCGGACCCGCGGGCCCGACGGAAGTTGAGCGAGAGGTTGGTCACAATACGCAGCAGCCACGATCCAAACCGTCCTTGATTCTCAAGAGTATCGAGACTCTGAAAGGCCCGGACAAATGCCTCCTGGCACACTTCCAGGGCGTCGTGCAGGTTGCCGAGCAGCCGACAGGCGACCGACGTCGCCCGGCGCTGGTAACGCTCGATCAACTCGTCGAACGCGTCGCGATGTCCGGCCAGCGTGTGCCGGACGAGCTCATCATCGCTCGGCGGCGTATTGCTCGAGCGTCGCCACTCCACTCATTCACCTGCTCTACAGTGGTTGGACACGGTTTGGGGGCCGACGTTTGGTCGTGGTCGGGGTCTGCGGGGCCCGCTCTGCGTGGTCCTATAACAAAGGCAGAAAAAATCAGCCACAGTATACCGGGGGTGTTGCCGAAAGGTTCCCGGTGGTGTGCTCATTCGGGCCCCGCGAGGGTTTGTTTACTGATGGCGGCGGCCGTCTGGGGTATCTGGACCGGAACCGGCCGACGGCCGGCCCGCAGGGCCGGTATCAGGACCGTGAAGACGGTGCCGTCGGGCCGCGGTTCGACGGATATGGAGCCTTGGTGAGCGTCAACGATGCGGGCGGCGATGGGCAGCCCCAGGCCGGTGCCCTTGCCGACGGTTTTGGTCGTGTAGAAGGGCTCGAAGATGTGCGGGAGGACATCCGGGGGGATGCCGCCGCCGGTGTCCGCCACGTCCACGCGGATGGTCTGGGCGCCCTGGTACTGGTCGCTGTCAGCGGTGGCGGTGGTTTGCCGGCGGATTCGCAGGGTGAGTTCGCCGCCGTCGGGCATGCTGTCGACCGCGTTCAGCATCAGATTGACGAAGACCTGCTCGAGGAGCAGCGCGTCGGCCATTACGCGATCGTCCTGGGTCTGGTAGTCGCGCACCAGGCGGACTGCACGGGACTCGATGCGGCGTCCGAGGGCCGTAATGGCGGCTTCCAGGATGTCGGCGACGCGTGCTTCGGCGGGGCGGATGACGTGCTCGCGCGCCAGCGTAAGCAGCCGCCGGACGATGAGGTCGATGCGGGCCAGGCCGCTGTCGATGAGGTCCAGCATCTGGCGGGTACGTTCGGGGTCTCCCGTGGATCGTCGCAAGATTCGAGTGCAGCTCTGAATCCCGTCGAGGGGATTGTTGACCTCGTGGGCGACGCTGGCGGCCAGTTCGCCGAGGAGAGCAAGGCGTTCGGTTCGGCGGAGTTGCTCCTGGAGGCGTTTCTCCTCCTTGGTGGACTCCTCCAGGCGCGTGGCGAGGAGGTTGATGGCGGAGGCGAGCTTGTACAGGTCTTCGCCGGGGCTGGCGGGCAGGGTCTCGGTTGGGCGGCCGTGGCCGATGTCATCGGCGACGCGCCGGAGGCGTCCGACCGTGCTGCGCAGCCAGCGGCGGGCCAGGCGCTCGCAGATCCATACGACGATCATGCCGCCAGTCATGCAGATGGCGATGGCGCGCCAGGCATCGGGCTGGACCAACCAGGCGATCACGCCGCTCAGGACGATGCCGAGTTGGAGCAGGAGAAACAGCGTGTGGCGGAAGCCGCGCAGCATGATGTGTGATTATCGCCGCCGCGGGCGCCGCGACAACGGGGTTACCGCTATTCGGACGCTCAGGGCGGCGTTTGCGCAGCGCCGCGGATGGTCGTTACGCGTTCTATCCCGGCTGGCGCATGCGGCGCCGGCCATGACAGATGCCGGCCAGCGAGAGCGCCAACATCAGCGTCGCAGTCGCGGGGCACAGGCCGGTTATCGGTACAGCGGGGGCGTCGGCACCGGTGTCGTCCGTGTCATTGCCGGTGATGTCGGCGACGCTACGGCCGGGTTGATCCGCGGCGTCGGGGAACTCGAAACCGGATAACCGGCCGTCCAATCCGTCCGCGAGGCTTCCGAGGATGGCGACACAATCGCATTCGGCTTCCAGTTCCGGCGCGATCGCGCCGTCGGCCACGGCTATCAGGCAGCGCATCAGGCACGAAGCGGGCGGTTCAGGTCGGCCGGCCGGCTCGTCGCAGGCGTCGCCGATGCCGTTGTTGTCGCTGTCGGCCTGGTCGGGGTTGAACACATCGGGGCAGTTGTCACAGTCGTCGATGATACCGTCGCCGTCGCTGTCGAGTTCGCACTCGTCGGGGATGCCGTTCTCGTTGCAGTCCTCACTGTCGCCTGAGGCGATATCACACTCGTCGGGGACGCCGTTCTCGTTGCAGTCCGCGCTGAAGCCCGAGGCGATGTCGCATTCGTCGGGGATGCCGTTGCCATTACAGTCCGGAGCGAGGCCCTGCAGGATTTCCCAGCAGTCCGGGATGCCGTTTTCGTTGCAGTCGGTCTCGCACTCGTCGGGGACGCCGTTGCCGTTGA
>CAZYGM010000260.1:0-4174 GCA_964647015.1 uncultured Planctomycetales bacterium
GGCCTAGGATATCAGGTTCTCATCCTGGAGACCGGGGTTCGAGTCCCCGTGGGGGCGTATTGTCACCCGCAGCGGTGACAGCAGAACGCCGATTGCCCTCGTGCCTGAGGGTCTTCGGCGTTTTTGCTTGCGCGCGGGCGCACGGTTCCAGGCGATTCTGGTCGTTCGCGCCGCTGTGTGCGCCGCCTCCAGAAAACACCCCGGTTTATACCGGCCGTCTTGCCAACTGTGTCGTACGATGCCGCACCTGGGCCGACGGCGGCCGTGGGCGGCACGGCCCTGCCTGCCAGCCTGGCGCTATTGGGAACTTGCTCTCGGAGCACCGCGCGTGTTCACTACCGTCCTGCTGTTCAGCCTGGGGTTAGTCCTCCTGATCATCGGCGCTGAGTCGCTTGTGCGCGGCGCTTCACGCCTAGCTGCGGCGGCGGGCGTCTCGCCGCTCGTGATCGGCCTGACCGTCGTCGCGTACGGGACCAGTGCGCCTGAGTTGGCCGTGAGCATGAAGGCCGCGCTCGCCGGCCAGCCCGACCTCGCGCTCGGCAACGTGGTCGGCAGCAACATCTTCAACGTGCTGCTTATCCTGGGGGTCTCGGCCGCGATTACCCCCCTGCTCGTCCACCGCCAGTTGCTGCGGTTCGACCTGTGGATAATGCTGGTCGTCTCCGCCGTCAGCTATCTGCTTGCCGCGGACGGCCGCATCAGCCGGCTTGATGGCGTCATGCTGGTGACCGGTGCGATTGCGTACACGGTCTGGTCAATTTGGCGTAGCCGCCGGGAGGCCGCCGCCCTGCAAGGCAAGCCCACGGGCAGCCTGCACGGTCCAAATGATGCCTGCGAGACCGTTGTTTCGACCACTGCGGAGAAGCCTCACGGCAGCCAAGTGGCCGCTGGACTGACGAGCCTGGCAACTTCCATAGGCTTCGTCCTGCTCGGCCTGGGCATGCTGGTGCTGGGCGCGCGGTGGTTGGTGCAGGGCGCGGCAGGCATCGCGACCGCGTTCGGCGTCAGCGAGCTAGTTATCGGGCTTACTATCGTGGCCGCCGGAACTTCGCTCCCCGAGGTCGCCACCTCGATTGTCGCTGCCGTCCGCGGCGAGCGGGACATCGCGGTCGGCAACGTCGTCGGCAGCAATATCTTCAACATCCTGGCCGTACTGGGTGTCGCCGCGACGGTTGGCGACGAGGGCGTCGGCGTCTCTTCCGCGGCGCTGCGCTTCGACATGCCCGTGATGATCCTGGTGGCCGTGGCTTGCCTGCCCATCTTCTACACTGCGCGCCGGATCGACCGCTGGGAAGGCTGGGCATTCCTGGCGGGTTACGTGGCGTATACGACTACCGTGATCCTGAATGCCGCCCATTGACGTGGCCCGCGCCGCGTCGGCGGCCAGCCGCACGTTCCGAACGCCCCTCCTCCCAGATCCCAGCCCGCGCTGGGGGCCTAAGGCGTGCCGTAGAGTCCGGGTGCGGCGACATGAACGGAGGGCGCCCGGGATATCAGGAGGTCGCGCACACCCTGCAAGTCGCGGCGTTCCGCCTTCAGGTCGTCCTTGTACGTGCTGGTCATAGTGTGGCGAATCTCCGGCCC
The DNA here is from genome assembly GCA_964647015.1 of uncultured Planctomycetales bacterium. Taxonomy (GTDB): domain Bacteria; phylum Planctomycetota; class Phycisphaerae; order UBA1845; family Fen-1342; genus JAAYXS01. The sequence continues at coordinate 1,585 of CAZYGM010000260.1, forward strand.
GATATCGCGCAGGGCCGCGTTCACCAAGCGCAGGAGCAGCTCGCGCTGCTCCGCCGTCAGATCGAGATTCATGGCTGCTCCTCCTGCTCTCTCTGAGTTAAGTATAACTCAGGAATAGAGTTGCGGCCGGCGAAACCATGCTGCAAGCTCCCCCGGAGCCCCGCTCCGCACCCCCGCTGCACACGTCCGCGCCGCCCTGTAGTACGGCCGTGCCCGCGGCTCGGCGGCGCGCACATCAACGGAACCAGTGCTCGGGCACCAACTCAGCCCCCACGACCCGATGCACAGTGAACGTTGGAAGGCGGCTGGCGGTGCGTGGCAGTCACGCTGCCGGTGCGGCGCGCTGCCAGCGTCTCGACACGACAGCAATCCCCAGAAGCAGCGCGAACAGGCTGGTCGGTTCCGGCACCAGATAGCGCGCGTTCGATCCGAACTCCACGATCCCTGTGTGTGCGACGGCCAGCAACTCGGTCTCGCTCAGCGCCGCGTTGAGCGTCAGGTCAAAGGAAATCGCATTGCTGACTGCGGGCTGGGTGCCGGGAACTTGCAGCAGCGGAGGATTGGCCGCGATTCCGCCAAACGGCCCCCCTACCGTGCCGCTACCGCCGTCAAAGCGTGTCACCGGGCCGCCGCCGTGCCCGGCGCTCGTGCTGATTACCTGCGCATAATTCTGCAACAGGTCGCCGCCGGAGCCGTTGGTCCAGATCCACTCCTCACCAACGCTGTCTCCCGCCGTGCGGCTCGACCACAGGCCCAGGCCGACAGAGCCCGGACCGATCAGAGCGGCATTGCCCTGGGCAATCCACACGCCGTCCGGCAGGTTGAAGCCGATGGACACGAGCAGGGAGTCGGCCACCGCGAACCCATCCGGAACACCAGTGCTCGTGTTCTCCAGGAGAATCGACAACTGCGTACCTTCGATCCCAAACGTGGCGCGCGCGGCCAAGCCGTTGAGCGGCGCGGAGCTGCTGCCGCCGGCGTCATGAATGTAGTCCACAATCAGGTCCGCGCGCGCGGATGCAATCGCCCATATTAGACATAGACCGAGCGCGCAGTGGGAACGTCGCAACATGGCTTCTCTCTCCTCTCGGCGACAGCGGCAATGCTGACGCGGGTTGCACTGTACCCAAGAGTATATCCTGTAGTGCGCCACGCGTAACAGCATTTTCTGGACGGTGCAAAAGAGCGCGACAGTTGTCGCGCTAGCGCCGGAGTGATCACGGGAAGCGACACCGTATGTGGCACTTTTTCCGGACGTGAGCGATAGCAGTCAGCAGCAGTGCGCTTGGTAATGTGCGGCGGATCCGCTCAAAGCAGACGCCGCGCGGTGTTTGGCGCAGACGGCAGCAATAGCCGCCGTCCGGGACCGACCCGGGCTCACACGCGTGCGCCCCGGCTCAACTCAGCGACTCGATGACGTCCTCGCTCGGGGCGAAGCCACGCCGCAACGTGTTCTCCGTCACGGTGCGCGGCTCGCAGAACTGGATGAGGTAGTCCGGTCCGCCGACGCGGGCGCCAAAGCCGGACATCTTGAGGCCGCCGTAGGGCTGAAGGTCCGGGCGTGAGCCGGTCATCCGGCGGTTGATGTAGAAGTTGCCGCACTCGCACTCGTTACGGGCCCTTTCGATGTTGGCCGGGCTGCGTGAGAAAATGCCGCCGGTCAGGGCATAAGGCGTTCCGTTGAATATCTCAATCGCCTCGTCGATATCGGCGGCCCGAATCACAGAGAGCACCGGCCCGAAGATCTCCTCCTGGGCGATGCGCGCGGCGGGCGGCACATTGTCAAAGATAACCGGGCCGACGAAGTAGCCGCCGTGCTCGCTGATGGCCTTCTGCGCATCAACTTCCAGCACGCAGTCGGCCTCGCGTTTGCCGATCTCGATGTACTTGCGGATCGCCTCGCGCGCCGCCTCGTTGATGACCGGCGGCACGGACGTCGTGGGTTCCTCGGCCGGGCCGAGACTGGCGTGCCGCACGGTCTCCACCAGCCGCTCGACCAGGCGGTCATGCGCCGCAGACAGCACAATCACGCGCGACAACGCCGAGCACTTCTGCCCGGCATAGGCGAAGGCGCCCTGCATGATGGCCTTGATCGCCTCGTCCAGGTCGGCGTCGGAATCGACGATCAGGGCATTCTTGCCGCCCAGTTCCGCAATGACGCGCTTGAGCCCCGGCCGCGCGGTAGTGACCTCGGCCGCCAGCCGGTTCACCGCGCAGCCGACCTCGCGCGAGCCGGTGAACGCAATGGTGGCCACGTCCGGGTGTTTGGTCAGCGCCACGCCGACCTTATCGCCCGGCCCGGGGACGAAGTTAATCACACCCGCCGGCAGGCCCGCTTCAACGCACAGCCCCACCAGCTTGGCGCCAACCACCGCCGCCGGACTGGCCGGCTTGAACACGACGGTGTTGCCGGTGACGAGCGCGGCGGCCACTTGGCCCGCGGGAATGGCCAGGGGGAAATTCCATGGGCTGATCACCGCGACGACGCCGCGGGGGGCATAGAAGTAGTGGTTGGTCTCACCGGGGATATCGCGTGTGCGGCGATTCTCGCTGATGCGGATCATCTCGCGGCCGTAGTAGTTGCAGTAAT
>CAZYGM010000261.1:0-1177 GCA_964647015.1 uncultured Planctomycetales bacterium
ACCGCCCGGCGTGCCACGGCACTGCCGATCCGGCCGGCCCCGAGCAACCCCAAGGTGCTGCCGGCCAATTGCAGACCCAGCAGTTGCGTCGGCGCCCAGCCCCGCCACTGCCCGTCGCGCACCAGCCGGTCGCCGGCCACCACGTGCCGCGCCGCCCCCAGGATCAGCGCCCAGGCCAAATCGGCCGTGGCGTCAGTCAGCACGCCCGGCGTATTGGTCACGCGCACGCCGCGCTCCCGGCACGCCGCCAGATCGACGTTGTCGTAGCCGACGGCGAAATTCGCGACGACCTTGAGCTGCGGTCCGCCCGCATCGAGCGCCTCCACATCAACCCGGTCGCTGAGCATCGTGATCGCGCCCGCGACGCCGCCCAGCCGCCGCAGGAATTCCTCGCGCGTCGGCGGCTCCACCTGGTCAATCTGGTCAACCGCGTACCCGGCCGCGCGCAGCAGCTCAACGCCGGGCGGCGGCGTGCGTCGTGTAATAAGAACACGCTGTTCCGACATCCTGGTCCCCTTCAAAGCACCACGAACTCGCCCACGCGACCTGCCTAATACTATGGACCACGCCGGCTCGCAAGTCAGGTTGCATCGAACAACCGTTCAACCGCCGGCGCGCGACGCGGGGCGGCCGGTACGACCCGACCGCCCCAGACGTTGTTGTCAAACGGCGGCTGTCCGCCGTGGCGCTACTTGGTCTTGAAGTATATCTGAATCGTCTCGCTCTTGTCGGCGCTGATCGTGAAGACCAGGAGGTATTCCATGCCGGGCCGGAAGTCCACGCCGGCGACCTCCTTGTCGTACTTGTCGAGAATGTGGAACTGCGGCCCCAGCGCGCCCAGGTCATACTCGACGCCGGGCTTCATGTTCTGCTCCGGATCGTTCATCGCGCGCGGATGAATCACGTAGTCGGCCATATCGGAGAAGTCCGCCTCGAACTTCTGGTGGATCTGCATCGAGACGTGCTTGATGAAGCCGAACTTCTTGGGCTCGATGATCTCGTACTTGAAGACCGGCGCGCCGCTGACCTCATTCTTGATCTTGAACGCGGCGTAGCCGGTCAGGCCCTTCTTCAGGGAGCTCTGCTTGGCCTCCTCGCCGTCGAGATACACGCGCAGGTTGGTGTCCTTGCGGGCCAGGTTGCGGCCGATGTTGAAGCTGGTGCTGCCCGCGCTCGA
>CAZYGM010000261.1:1277-4170 GCA_964647015.1 uncultured Planctomycetales bacterium
TGTCCTTGCGGGCCAGGTTGCGGCCGATGTTGAAGCTGGTGCTGCCCGCGCTCGAAGCGCTGCAGCCGACCATGAACATGATGGTTGCGCACAGTGCGCCGCCCGTTATCAGATACTTGTACATGGCAATCCCTTCTTGCTGACAGAACCTGACAGCCCTGGCGGATCCGCTCCTTGGAACCGCCGCCGGCCGGCCACAAGCGGGCCAGCGCGTGACAGTTTAGCCGTTCAAAGCCGCCCGGCAAGGCCCCGCGCCCCGCGCCTACGCCCAGCCGGCCGCCTCCACGTCGCGGGCCAGCTCCGCCACCTGCCGCAGCAGCGTGACCTGCGCATCACTCAGATGCACGTCCCGGCGGGCCATCACGACTTGGGCAATATGTACCGCTTTGTCAACGCGGCAGGTGGTCAGGCCCGCATCCGTCAACCACGCGAAGCTCGGCACGAACCTCGGCACCGCCGCCTGCGTGAACACGTTGGCCGCCACGCCCAGCACGCCGCCGGTCGGCAGAATCGTGCCGATGCCCGTCTTGGTGTGGTCGCCAATGATCGCGCCGATGAAGTGTTGGCCCGACTCAACCCCCACGCCGTTCACATAGACCCGTACCGTGCCGTACGTATTCTTCAAGTCCGACGTTATCGTGTCCGCCCCCAGGTTCACCCACTCGGCCACGTAGCTGTGCCCCAGGAAGCCGTCGTGCTGCTTGTTGCTGTAGCCCTGGATGATGCTGTCCTCGACCTCGCCGCCCACCTTGCAGACCGGCCCGATGGTCGTGTTCTCACGAATCACCGCGCCCGGCCGAATCAGCGTACCCGCACCGATATAGCACGGCCCCACCAGCACGGCGTTCGGCTGAATGCACGCCTCCCGGTCGATGTGAATCGGCCCCTCCTCGGCATCCAGCACCACGCCTGGCTTGACCCGGGCCCCGGGTGCAACGTAAATCTCCCGCTCGTTCAGCAAATGCGCACCCGGGTAAATCCGCCCGCCCTGCTCCCCACCAAAGCGGCACTGCCGCAGCAACTCGTTCCGGTTGGCCAGCACCAGGTCCCAGGGATAGCTGACCAGGCAGATCGGATCGGGGGCGTGCCCCGGCCGAAAGCCGCGCGCGTGCAGCCAGTTCTGTAGAGCGTCCTCGTCCAGGAACAGCTCCGGCGTCAGCAGGTCAACGTCCTCCCGCCGGACGCTCACCGCCACCAGCGTGCCGCCCTGCAGCCACGCCGTGCCGACCTCCGGCGGCCGGACGTCGACCGTGACCATCGCCCGCGCGTTCACGAGGCACCAGTCGGCCTCCGGCGCCGGCGCGTCCAGCGTCAGCCGCTCCGCCACTGTCTCCCGCAGCAGCTCGCGCAGCCACAGGCGCGCCACGCGGCCCCCCAGATGTGTGCGCACCTTGTCAATCAGCCGGTCCGTGCCGCAGCGCAGCTCGCAGGCCGGCCGCAGCCAGGTCAAAGGCAGCAAGTCCCGGTAGCCACGATCCTCAAACAAGCCGATGTTCATTCCTGTCACCACCGCAGCCCGGCGCCAGGCCCTGTCCGCGGCGCCCGCCGAGCCACAACTGCCGATCCGCCGCGGTCGCTCGCATCGTAACCAGACGGTAAACTCTTGGCGATGGCCAGAGCCCGTGTTGCCATGCCGGTCAAGCTGCTCGCCGGATTACTCAGCGGTGATACCGACCTGCTGGCGCGCGCCCGGCAACTGCTCAGCCGCGAGTTCGGGCCGGTCGATCTGGCCAGTGACATCTGGCCATTCACCCACACGGATTACTACACCGCCGAGATGGGCCCGCACCTGCAACGCTGCTTCCTCAGCTTCGAGCGGCTGATCGCGCCGGCCCGCCTGCCCGAAATCAAGCTCTGCACCAACGCGCTCGAGCAGCGGCTGGCCGACGAATGCCTGTCGCCGGAGTGCGCTCGCCCCGTGAACATCGACCCCGGCTACCTCGACCTGGCCAAGCTCATCCTGGCCACCACCAAGGACCACGGCCACCGCGTCTACCTCGACCAGGGCATCTATGCCGAGGTGACGCTCCGCTATGCCGGCGGCGCCTGGCAACCCTGGCCCTGGACCTACCCCGACTATCGGCAGCCGGAGTACCACGCCTTCTTTGACCGCGTGCGCAGCGCCTACCGCATCCAGCGCCAAGCCTTGCCCCAGTGGCCCGCGCCGGCCGACGGAGACCACGCATGAGCCGCGCCGCCCTCATCGGCCTGCTGGCGGCCACCGGCTGCGCCGCACTGCTGCTCTCTCTGCTCGCGACTGTGCTGGCAGCGCGCCTGGCCCGACGCATCGGTTTTGTGGACCGGCCCGGCGGCCACAAGTCGCACCGCGAACCGGTGCCATACGGCGGCGGCAGCGCGATCTTCCTGGCCGCCGGCCTACCCGTCCTGACCGCCGTCATGCTCGTCAAGTTCGTGCCGGCAAGCTGGTTCGCCGCGAACTTCGGCGACGAATTGCTGCCCTATCTGGGCGGTTTGCGCGAGCGCGCCGGACAGGCACTGGTTATCCTGGCGGGGGCGGCCGTCCTGCACGTGCTCGGCCTGATCGACGACCGGCGCGCCTTGGGCGCCTGGCCCAAACTAATAGTTATCATCGCCGCCGCGCTGCTGACCGCCGGCGCAGGTGGCATCCGCATCGGCGAGATGTGGGGCACCGCGGTCTCCCTCAGTCTCACCGTCGCCTGGTTCATCGTGATCATCAACGCCTTCAACTTCCTCGACAACATGGACGGGCTCAGCGCGGGCGTGGCCGGTGTCTGCCTGGCGTTCTTCGCCATCTGCGGACTCATGGCCGGGCAGGTTTTCGTGCCGGCGCTGGCGTGCGTGTGCCTGGGGGCCATTGGCGGATTCCTGGTGTTCAACTTCCCGCCCGCCCGCATCTTCATGGGCGACGCCG
>CAZYGM010000262.1:0-4156 GCA_964647015.1 uncultured Planctomycetales bacterium
CAGCAGGCCAACGCCAAACCGGTCATCGTGCAGACGGATGAGCAGTTCGAGCCGGACCTGGCGGCCATCGCCGCCGCGCTGACGAAGCGCACGCGGGCGATAATCATCAACTCCCCCAACAATCCCTCCGGGGCGGTCTACTCGGAAGAACGCTGCCGGGCGCTGGCGGAGTTGCTTCGCAAGCATGACGGGCCGCAAAACCCCATCTACATTCTGCTGGACGATCCCTACCGGCGCATCATCTACGAGCTGGACCGCTGCCCGACGCCGGCTGAGCACTACGACCGCACGATCATCGTCTCCAGCTACTCGAAGGACCTGAGCATTGCCGGCGAGCGGGCCGGCTACATCGCCGTGCCGCCGGGCGTGCAGGACCGTGGGCAAGTGCTGGGCGCGCTGACCATGCTCAACCGCACGCTGGGTTTCGTGAACGCTTCGGCCGTCATGCAACGCATCATCGCGCGCTGCGCCAGCGCCATGTGCGATTTGCGCTTCTACCGCGAGAATCGCGACCTGCTCTGCAATGCGCTGCGCGACTTCGGCTACGAGCTCAACGTCCCAGGCGGGGCCCTGTACGCGTTTCCCAAGACCCCCGATCCGGATGACGCCCAATTCGCAACCGTGCTGCTGAAGCACCGCATCCTCGCAGTCCCGGGGCGCGGCTTCGGCCGGCCCGGCTACATGCGTCTGGCGTTTTGCGTCGACCGCCAGACCATCGAGCGCGCCCTGCCCGGCCTGCAGGCAGCCATCAAGGAAGTGCGGTGAGTCTGACGCGCACCTGATACCCGCGCGCCCGTCTCCAGCGCCCGCCGCACCAGGAGAAGTGGCCCGTGCGTTTGATCGTTGGTGTCATCAACAGCAAAGGCGGCGTCGGAAAATCGACCGTGGCGGTCCATGCCGCCGCTTGGCTGCGCGCCCAGGGCCTGCTGGTCGCGGCCATCGATGCCGATGCCCAGGCCAGCACGGCCGAATGGCTGCGCCGCGCCGAGCCCGAGCTGCGCGTCGAACGCTGCCCGAACTCCAAGGACATCCTAGATCGGATTCCACGCCTGCGAGCACTTTATGACGTCGTGCTGATCGACGGGCCCGCGGCGCTTAACACCGAGACGGTCACCATCGCCAGCCTCGCCGACCTGGTCCTCATGCCCGTCGGCCCGTCAATGATGGACGTCAGCGCTTCCTACCACACCGCGCGGCTGATCTACCGGCTGCGCTTCACACCCGGTCGCCAGGGCCGACCGCACGCCTTCGTCGTGTTCAACCGCGTCCAGCCGCGCACGCGCCTGGCCCGCGTGGCCGCTACCGCCATCCTCAAGTACGGCTTTCCCGTCGCGCATCACGCCCTGCAACTGCGCCAGGCCTACGCCGAGGCCTGCGGCGAAGGCACCGTTGTCTGGCGCATGGGGGCTCGGGGCAACGCCGCCGCGGATGAGATCCACGCCCTGTTCTCGCAGGTCTTCGCCGGCGTGCTCCAAAGCCGCCTGGCGCGTTGATGGCTCGGCTGACACGGCGGCACGTCGGCTTCCATGGCGGCGCCCAGCCGCCTCACGCAAATACGCCGTGCAGATACCAGCGCCGCTCGCCGAAGTCGTGAAACACCCAGAGTTGCTCGCCGGTTTCGACGCTCACGCGGAAGTAATCACGCCGCACATCCGGCCCGCGCCACCAACCCGTCTCCAGCCGCTCCGGCCCGCGCGCCCCCGCTACGACATACTCGCGCCCGCGACATGCCAGCCACGTCGGCGGGCCGTCCGGCACCAGCGCAATCACGCGCAGCGGGAGCGGCCGGCTGAAAAGCCGCACCGGCCGCGCCGGCCCCGACACCGCCACATTCGCCGATTCGCTGCGCACTTCACCCAAATCGTCGGCCGATGCGTACCGAAACGCCCGCTCAGGCTGAAAGTCGTCCATCGCCAGCGCCCGGAGCACAGCAGCCCCGCCCAGCCGCCCGATCAACCGGTCGACCAACTGGCTGAACTCCTCCGTCGGCTCAGCCGCGGCCTGCTCGAACAATTGCCCCTGCCCGGGCCGCCAACGTGTCGTCTGGCGCGCCACAACCACCACGCCACACACGCCCGCCGACATGTCCACGCCTTCCAGACGCGCGGACAACAAGCCAGCCACGTGTTCCGGCGCACGCGTCGGCCGTGTCAGCCTGATGGCCAGCGTCAGTGGCGGCGCCTGTTCGCAATACAGCACGCACTCCAGACGCCACAGTGCCTGCCCGGACGCTTGCAGCCGCGCAAACACCTCCCCCAGCAAACGCTTGGCCGCCGCTTCGACCACCGCGTGCGTCAGCACCGGCTGCTCAAACTCGCAGCGCGCCTGTACTACCTCTTCCGGAATGCGTGTGCCAACACCCTCAAAAACCTCCCCCAACGCCTGCTGCAAACGCCGCACCGGTTGCCGCCCGCAGCGCCCCACCAACCCCGCCCGCGGCACCTCCAGCAGCCCGCCAACCGTGCGAATGCCCAACGCACTCAGCCGCGCCGCCGCCGCCCCATCCAGACGCAGCGCCGCCGGCGGCAACGGCGCCAACCACCGGCGCGTCTGCCCCGGCGGCACGATCGTTACGTCCTTATTGCCGGCGTGCGCCAGCGCCCAGGCCGCTCCGACCGTGTCCGCAATCGCCGCCCGCGCGCCAAGACCCTGCCGCGCCAGCCCCACCACCGCCTGCCGAGCCAGGTTCTCCTCGCCGCGAAACAGTCGATCACAACCGGTTACGTCAACCAGCAGAACATCCGGCTCAACCGCCTCAACTTGCGGCCCGAAACGCGTCGCCCAGTCCGCCAGTTGCTCCAAAACGCGCCGATCACCAACGGGATCATCAGGTACCAACAACACCTGCGGTGCCAGGGCTGCGGCCTGCGCCGACGTCATGCCGGGCCGCACGCCGAGCCGCTCAGCCCGGCTGTCCGCGGACACGACCACAGCGCTGCCGCCGGCACAGCGCGTCAGCACGAGCGGCCGCCCGGCCGGCGCGGCGGCATCGACGCGCTCCCGCTGGGCCCGCTCGATAGATAGCCGCGGAATATGAATGCACAGTTGTCGCCGACCAGTCACGGCCAGGACCTCCCAAAATTCGCAGCGCCGCATACTGCCGAGATCCTAACATATGCCGAACCGCCAGGAAAGACTAACTGCACATGGTTGTGCGGCATTTCCCAGCAGCAAGGGAGTGCATGGCGGCGTCGCCGGGCAGTGCTGCCGCCTTCTCCGATGAACTGTAGATATTGTGGGCTTGCGGACCGGTTTTAGTCTTCTACATCCCTTACGAGCCTGCACCCCCGCCGGCACAACCATCAGAAGCAGGAGTGACGTTCATACGCCAAGTGCGAACCATGTGCATCCTGTTATGACCCTGCCGTGTTTCTGCTGCCGTGCGTGATACTCGTGTGGTGGGGCAGAAGGGCACACTTCAGACTGCGACCACACTCATCTGTGAACGCGCTATTTCGCTGGACTTCATCAGGTGATCTCGTTTGGCCCGCGCACACCAGCGGTCTGAGCGCATGGCGAGACGCGTGCAACCGCGAGGTGTCGTTATCATCATTTTGTCCGCGAGGTAGAGTTTGGCGCTTGACGCGTGCTGCGCGCAAGCTTTAGTATTCCATCAGCCGTCGGCTGGGTACTATGGTCGTCGACGGCTGTTGCTTACTCACCTGAATATTGATTGGAGATGCGCCATGGCTAAAGGAAGACGCCGTCGTATTAAGGTCGCCAAGCCGCGTGCCGCGACCGCGCCCAAGCGTGCGAAAGGCAGGCGCAAGCCGGCTGCCCCCCCGATGACGAGCGCCCTCGCCAGCTTGACTGAGGCCCGCAACCATCTGGTAACCCAGCGCGATGCGCTCGACGGGCAAATCGCGGTGATTGAGCGCGCCCTGACGGACTTGGGCGGAGCCAGCCCGCGTGCCAAGATCTCGGCCCGCGCCGCCCAGCGCCCCACCGGTCGCGGTCGGCGCGGCGGCCGCCGGCCCGGCTCCCTGAAGGACAGGATTGCCTCGGTCCTGGCTGGCAAGGGGGCGATGGCCGTCAAGGACATTACGGCCGCTGTCATGAAGACCGGCTACAAGACGCAGAACAAGACCCTGGCCAAGAGCGTGGGTATCGCCCTGACGCAGATGCCCGAGGTTGCCAAGGTTCGTCGCGGCACGTT
>CAZYGM010000263.1:0-4128 GCA_964647015.1 uncultured Planctomycetales bacterium
ATCACGCTGGCCGAGTACAGCGTTCTCGACATCAACGGCTTCAGCGCCGTCATGTGGTACTACAAGGGGTTGTTCGACAAGCTCGGCATCCAACCCGACATGCTGCACTGCGGCGCCTACAAGAGCGCGGTTGAGCCCTTCACCCGCACGGCGCCCAGTCCCGAGGCGGCCGAGAATGTCAACTGGCTGCTGGACGGGCTCTTCGAGCGCTGGCTCAACCTGCTGGCCGCCGGCCGCGGCCTGACCGCCGCCGAGCTGCGCGCCGCCGTTGACCAGGCCCCGCTCATGGCGGACCGGGCCCTCAAGCTGCGACTCGTCGATGAGGTCTCCTCCTTCCCAGCCTTCAAGCAACGCATCCGCAAGGAGTTCGGCCAGGACGTCGAGGTCGTCAAGAAGCTGGAGACCGACAAGCCCAAGATCGACTTCGGCAACCCGTTCTGGTTCGTGAACCTCTTCCAGGAGCTCCTGGAACGCGTGGACGAGCCCGCTAAGCCCGGCGTCGCCGTAATCTACATCGAAGGTACCATCACCATGGGCCGCAGCGAGCCCGACTTCCTGGGCAGCGGCACTTCGGCCGGCTGCGACACCATCCGCGCCGCCTTCGAACAGGCCCGCGCCGACGACAGCATCAAGGCCGTCGTAGTGCGCGTGAACTCACCCGGCGGCTCCGCCCTCTCCAGCGACATCATGTGGGAAGCTGCCACTCGACTGAAAGCCGAGAAACCCCTCGTCGTCAGCATGGGCGGCGTGGCCGGCAGCGGCGGCTACTATGTCGCCATCCCCGGCGACCTCATCTTCGCCGAAGAAACCACCATCACCGGCTCCATCGGCGTCCTGGGCGGCAAGCTGGTCTGGCAGGGCCTCATGGAAGACAAGCTCGGCCTGACCACCACCGAGTTCCACCGCGGCCGGCAGGCCGGCCTCATGAGCATGAACCGCCCCTGGACCGACCAGGAACGCGCCTTCATGCAAAGCTTCCTCGACGACATCTACGAACAGTTCAAGGGCCGCGTGCTGGCTTCGCGCGGCGACCGCCTCAAGGGCAACCTCGAAGACCTGGCCGGCGGCCGCGTCTACACCGGCCGCCAGGCACTCGAGAAAGGTCTGGTCGACCGCATCGGCGGCCTGTCGGACGCCATCGCCTACGTCGCCCAGAAAGCCGGCCTTGGCGCCAAGTACGAGGTCTACCTCCTGCCCGAGCCCCGCGACGTGTTCGAGCAGATGATCGCCGAACTCACCGGCCAGGATATGGAAGACGAATTCGAGATCGCGCTGCGCTGGAGTGCCGAGAGCCAACCGCTTCTGCACGCCCTGCTCCCGCTGCTCCGCCAATTGGCCCCGGAGCACGTCGGCACGATCCTGCGCGACATGCGCAACCTCTTGATCTTCCAGCAGGAGCGCGCCGGCTGCTTCATGCCGCAGGTGTTCCTGCCACGCTGAGCAGCCACGCTCCACGGAACAGCCCCCCGGGCGGGCCGCTCAGACCGACGCCGGCCGAGCGACCCGCCCGCTGCTTTCGCGGTTGGCTCCGACCGGCTTCGCCGTACAATCTGATGCTCGGCCCCGTGACGGCCGACGACGACAACCCCAAGGAGGATCAGCCCCAATGCACCGTCGGTTCGCGCCCCGGACTGTCGCCGCCCTGCTGGCCGCCATCATCTTGCACACCACCCCCCAGATCCTGGCCGACGAAGTCGTCTTCGCCCGCCACCTGGCCCTCGCGCCCGACGGACACACGCTGGCCTTCTCCTGGGCCGGCGACATCTGGACGGTGCCCGTCACCGGCGGTCACGCCAGCCGCCTGACCGTGCACCCGGCCCATGACAGCCGCCCGGTCTGGTCCCGCGACGGCCAGCGCCTCGCCTTCTATTCCACCCGTCATGGCGCCGCCAACGTCTTCATGATGGACCGTGACGGCCGCAACCTGACCCGCCTGACCTTCGACGATCGCTCCGCCGCACCCTCCGACTGGTCGCTTGACGACCAGCACGTGTACTTCCATTCCCACCGCGAAGGCCAGGTCTTCCGCGAGCCCATGCTCTACCTGTTGCCCACCGCCGGCGGCCAGCCGTGGCGCGCCCTGGACTGCTTCGCGGCCGACGCCCGCCTGAGCCCCGACGGCACGCACCTCGCCTTTGTCCGCGGCGGCTCCAACTGGTGGCGCCGCCACTACCGCGGCAGCGCCAACTACGACATCTGGCTCTGTCACCTGCCCACGGGCGAATTCCGCCGCCTCACCGATTTCGACGGCACCGACCGCCTGCCCGTCTGGGACGCCGACGGCCACGGAATCTACTTCCTCTCCGAACGCGGCGGAAACGTCAACGTCTGGTACCAGACCATCGCCGATGGCTCCACCCGCCAAATCACGCACATTACCGAAGACGACGTGCGCGATCTCACCATCTCGGCCGACGGCCGCACCCTCGCTTTCACCCATTGGGACGGCCTGTACGTGATGTCGCTGCCGGACGGCCAACCCGTGCGGCTGACCGTAACAGCCGGCGCCGACTCCCCCTTCAGAGACATCGAGCTGCGCACGCTCCGCGACGGTGCCGATGAAGCCGAGGTCTCCCCAGACGGCAAGGAGATCGCGCTCGTTGTGCAGGGCGAGATCTTCGTTATCCAGACGGCCGAGAACAAGCCCACGCGCCGCGTCACCGACTCGCCCTGGCGCGACTGGCAGGTCACCTGGTCGCCCGACGGCAAAGCCCTCTTCTTCGTCTCCGACCGCGGCGGCAGCGAGCAGATCTACCGCGCCGTCTCTGCCGAAGAGCCCGCCAAGGCCCTCTCCGCCTCGCTGCGCTTCCGCGTCGAGCAGGTCACCGACAACGCCTACCCCAGCTATGCGCCGGCGCTCGCGCCCGACGGCCGACAACTGGCTTACGTGCGCCGCTGGGGCGACCTGGTAATCCGCGACCTGGCCAGCGGCGACGAGAATGTCCTGCTGGAGTCGTGGGCTCGCCCCCAGTTTCGCTGGTCGCCCGACTCCAAGTGGATCGCCTACGCCGTCGAAGACATCGAACACAATTCCGACGTCTGGGTCGTCCCGGCCGATGGCAGCGAGCCCGCGGTGAATATCTCCAAGCACCCCGACTACGACGGCGACCCGCAGTGGTCCTCCGACGGGCAGATCCTGACCTTCGCCTCCCGCCGCCACGGCTTCGACACCGACGTCTACCTCGTCTTCCTCTCGCCGGAACTGGACGAGCTCTCGACGGTGGACCGCGACGAGTACTTCGAAGAGCAGAACAAGGCCGTCGGCAAGCGCAAGCCGCTCGAATCCGCCGTCGCCAGCGGCAAGATCCGCCTGGCCGGCGAAAAACCCGAAACCGAACCCGCCGAGCCGGCCGAGGGCGAGACAGCCGAGACTCAGCCCGCCGAACCCACCGACGCCGCGCCCGCGACCGCCACCGCAGCGGACTCCCCGGCCCCCGCAACGGAGCCGGCCGCGTCAGAACCTGCCGCCGCCCGGCCGCTGGCCGCCCAGCTCCAGTCCCTGCTGGAGAAGATCCGCCAGAAGCCCGCCAAACCAAAGAAACCCGAAAGGAAGAAGAAGACAGAGGAAGAGCAGCCCAAGCACTACGAGTATGACCTCAAGACCGCCTACCGGCGCATTCGCAGCGTCACCCGCCTGCCCGACGACCAACGGCACTTCGCGCTTGCACCGGCCGGCGACCTGGTCGTGTTTACCTCCCGGCACGAGGGCAACCCGGCCCTCTTCTCCATCAAATGGAACGGGCAGGACCGCAACCGCATCCAGGCCGGCGGCGTCGGCGGCCTGCACTGGGACCTCACCGGCAAGCGCCTCTTCTACATCAGGGGCGGCGTGCCAAACTCCTGCACCGCGCGCGGCTCAGATGCCAAACGGCACGCCTTCAGCGCCAAGTTCGCCATCGACTACCCCGCCCGGGCACGCCAGAAGTTCGACGACGGCGCGCGCGCCATCGCCAACGGCTTCTACGATGCCACCCTTAAAGGCCTGGACTGGCCGACCCTCGCCACCAAGTACCGCGACCTCGCCCTGCAAACCAACACCGTCACCGAGTTCAACGAGATCTTCAATATGCTCCTGGGCGAGCTGAATGCCTCGCACATGGGTATATCCGGCGGCCAGCGCCTCGATGA
>CAZYGM010000264.1:0-4115 GCA_964647015.1 uncultured Planctomycetales bacterium
TGAGCCGCGCTCCGGTCCACTGCTCTCCGGCTCAAAGAAGAAGGCCCGCACGTAGCGGGGCGTTTCGATGGAGGCGGGGGGAATCGAACCCCCGTGCCGGTGCATTTCAGCCTGGGCTTCTACGTGTGTAGTCGGCTGTTTTGTGTTTAGGCCCTTGGCAGACCAACCGACTGGTCATCCGCGCGCCGAGGCTGGCTGAGTCTCACGGAGCCGCCGCCGGCCAGGAACGGCTACGCCAGCCTGCTGTCGGCGTCGGTACCCGCTAGCAGGCGTCGCGGACCGACGGGTTGCCTTAGTTAGGCAGCCAAACGGTAGCCATCATTGGCATGTAAAGGTTTATTGCCAGGTGTTTTACGAGGCCTCCTGACAACCTCGACACGCCACCCAGACCTCAACCTGCCCGGTCGAAGCCATTCGCCCCCAGAAAACGCCGCTCGTTTTCAAAGATCGTCAGATCGAAGCGACCCAGCCGCCAAGCGGCAGACGGCCGCACCGGACAGAGTAAGTATACGCCGGGCCGGCGGAAATCGCACGCGCCAATTCGGTACCGGTCGGCGATAGCAGTGCCGGACCGGCGGCCCGGGTCGGATGGTGGACGGGGCGGGCCGGCTGGGCAACAATGGCCTGTCGGGCGTTCTCGTACGTGTCCGCGCGGTACTGCAACGGCGGTTCAGCATGGTCAGCGCCACACCGGCTCGTCAGCGGCGGATTCGGCTCATCAACCCGAACTCCCCGCTGTCGAACATCACGATGCCGGAGATCATCCGCACGATGACCTTCACGCGCAAGGCGCTGTTCGCGCCGACGGGCCTGGCGGTGGCGGCGGCGGTCATCCCGCGGCACTGGGCCGTTGAGCTGGTGGACGAATGCACGCTCGACCAGCCCCACGTTGCGCGGCCGAACGTGGACGTAGTGGGCATATCCGCCATGACGACGCAGGCGCCGCGGGCGTACGAGTTGGCCGACGCGTACCGCGCGCTGGGCGTCACCGTGGTGCTGGGTGGGATTCACCCGAGCGCGTTGCCGGCCGAGGCCCTACAACACTGCGACGCGGTCTGCAAGGGTGACGCGGAGTCCACCTTGCCGCACGTCATCGCGGACTGGGAGGCAGCCGCCGACCGGGGCCTGGAGCCGCGCACGCAGTTGCGGCAGATTTATGACTGGGCCGCGTTCGAGCCGGCGCCGATTGCCACGCCGCGCAAGGACATTTACGACCCGCGCGATTACCTGGTGGCGAACCCCTTGCAGACGACGCGCGGCTGTCCGCACAACTGCAATTTCTGCACGACGCCGGCGGTGTTCGGGCGGCGTTTTCGGCAGCGTGATATCGGCAGTATTGTCGAGGAGATCCGGGCGGCGAAAGAGCAGCAGCGGGCCTGGTGCTACATTTTCGCGGACGACAATTTCGGCGGAAACCACAAGTGGGCGCTCGAGTTGTGTGAAGCGCTGCGGCCGTTGAAGGTCTCGTGGGCCAGCCAGTGCGACGCACTGATCAGCAACAATGAGCGGCTGCTGCGGGCCATGCGTGACAGCGGCTGCGTGGGGCTGATCCTGGGCCTGGAGAGTCCCAAGCAGGACACGCTGCAAGTGGCCGGCAAGCGCTTCGTCCGCAGCGATACTTATGCGGAGCGCATCCGCAAGATCCGCAGCTTCGGCATCAACCTGTGGGGCGCGTTTATTTTCGGGTTCGACACGGACACCTGGCAGGACTGCATGCAGGCCTGTCGCTTCGCGCAGCGCAGCGAGCTGTCGATGAGTTGCTATCCGATTCTGACGCCGTATCCCGGCACCGCTTTCTATGAGCAATTTGAGCGGGAGGGGCGGATTCGCACGCGTGACTGGCTGCGCTATAACGGGGCGTCGGTGGTATTTGAGCCGCGGCGGATGTCCGCGCAGCAACTGCGGCACGCGCAGATGGCGGCGTTCGCCGAGTTCTTCTCGTTGCGCTCGACGCTGCGGCGCCTCAAGGTGCTGCCGTTCAAGTGGCGTTCGTGGATAGCCAACCTGGCGATCTGGAAGGGCATCCACTACTACTACGGGCGGCGCGGCCGGGCCGTGCCGGCCTTCCGCGACTTCCTGGACCCGCACGCGCGGGCCTGGCGTTACGTCAGAGAGGATGAAACGGGGACTGACGCGACCGCGCGGGAAGCCGCGCAAGCGGATGACAAGGCCGGGCCGGGCCGCGGTGTCATGTCCGCGGTCGAGAACCTGGCGGCTGCGGCTGTGCTGGCACATGATCCGCTGGTGCAGGCCGGGCAGGTGCTGGCGGCTTCCGCTGATGCACTTTCGACTAGGCGGCGCTAGGCGCGCCGGCCAACGGAGGACAGAGACATGAGCAGACACGTTCAGGTGGTGGCGGCAGCAATGCTGCTGACGTATGCGCTGGGCTGCGCCGCGGGATCGCGGACGGCCGAGATTCCACTGGGGCACTGGGAAGGGCAGGGGCTGTTCGTGCTTGACCGCTGGGGCGACGACGAGGAGGACGCGGCTGAGCACGTAGTGGAGTACGGCTCGTACGAGACGAGCCTGACGCTTGAAGAGGCGACATTCGAAGGCCGGCCGGCCGTGCGCATGGAGATTGTCTCGCTGCGCGGCGAGACCAAGGAGCTGGACGGCGACCGTACGCACCTGGTGGCGGTGCTCCAGAAAGAGGAATCCGTGCTGGCGGACACGGTCGCGCTGTACCGCGTGGCCCAGTTCGGCCTGTCGCTCGACGAAGATGAACCCAGCCTGGACGATGTCGCGGAGAATGCGCGCCTGGCCAGCGGCATGCAGATCGGCAAGGAGTTTCTGCTGCGTATTCACTACCAGGATAACTACGTGGACCTCTTCCAGTTCACGGGCGATGTGCTACACAAGCATGGGACGTTCGGTGGTCCCCAGGCTGACGGCATTGTCCATTGGTCGGAGACGCTGCGGCGGCAGCGCTGAGCGGGCGGGGGGGCGAGCGGCCGCACTAGCCTGTGACGCGCGCTGGGGCGCGAGGAGTCGCAAGAACATGAAGTCCTGCCGCCAGGAGTTGTGGTTCGAGGTGCCCGCGCGGCGTGGCTTTGTCAACATCACGCCGCAGGTCGAGGCGGCGGTGAAGGCCAGCGGCGTGCGCGAAGGGCTGGTGCTCGTCAACGCCATGCACATCACGGCGAGCGTATTCATCAACGACGACGAGGCCGGGCTGCATCACGACTACGAGGTGTGGCTCGAGCAGCTTGCCCCGCACGAGCCCGTCTCCCGCTATCAGCACAACCGGACCGGCGAGGACAACGGTGATGCGCATCTGAAGCGGCAGGTGATGGGTCGCGAAGTTGTCGTCGCCATAACGGATGGGCGGCTGGATTTCGGCCCGTGGGAGCAGATCTTCTACGGGGAGTTCGACGGCCGACGACGCAAGCGCGCCCTGGTCAAGATCATCGGCGAGTAGGGCGCTTGCCCGGGGGCATTGTACGCGGGTGGAGTGAGGCAGCGGTGGCCGGACCACATGCAAGCGGGCCGCCGATAGTCGGCGGCCCGCTGGAGATCACGTGCTTGTCGTCCGCGTGAGGCTACTTTCCGCCACTGGTCAGCAGGATGACGAACGGATCGATGTCAAAGGAGTTGACCATGCCGTCGCCATTGATGTCGGCCAACATGTAGTTGCAGTGGGGGAAGCTCTGCGCGTAGCTCTCCGGGCTGGTAAGCGCCAGCACGAACGGGTCGATATCGAATGCGTTGATCAGGCCGTCACAGTTCAGGTCGCCGATGGCATAGGCGCCCACCGTGAAGGTGAACGCGGCAGCCGAAGCGTCGGTAATAGCGGCGATTACGGGCGAGTAATCAGGCGGCTCGTTGACCTCGGTGAGCACATTGACGAGCGCATTCATTACTTTGAAGGTGTAGGTGCCGGCAGTGGCCGGGGCCGGAAACGAGCCGGAGGCAAGCGTCTGGGCGCCGCCCTGCCCCACGCCGGCGACGACGTACGGGTTGGTGCCCATGATGCCGCCGGAGGCGCCGAAGGTGTTCTGGCCGCCGCCGATCTGGATCAGGTTCTTCGCGCCGTCGTCGCCGCGCTGCACGCCGATGTAGCCGCTGGCGGCGCCGCCCTCGCCGGGATTGCTGACGCCTTCGGGGCGATTGAAGTT
>CAZYGM010000265.1:0-4079 GCA_964647015.1 uncultured Planctomycetales bacterium
AGCGCGACGGCAGCGACGAACAGGACGTCACCGCGCGGGAATCCGGGCGGTGGGCGGCGGTCTGTCCGTGGCTTGCCGTGCTGCTTCAACGTTCGCTCCCTGGGTTGGTCGGCTTGACGCCGGGTGCATCGTCGCCCGGCGGCATTATCCTGGGGGGCGCGCGGCCAGTCCATCGCGCGATCAGCGGTGAGTGGCTTGGAGCGTAGTGGCGTGGGGCGGCACCCGCGTCGCGGAGCGGCCAAGCCGGCAGTTCACCAGAAAAGCAGTGCGGTGGAGTGGATAACCACGCAGGCCCGCTGCTTTGGTTTCGTCTCATGCCTGGGCGTCCGTGTCATCAGCGTTGCGGCCGGCTGTGTGTAGTGGGGCCGAGGATGAGTCGGCCCGCGCCCGGTCTGCCACGGTAAGAGATTGGTGTATAATCAGTTATGGTAGAGGAAGGTCGTACTGGTGCAGTGTTGTCATGAACTGGTTGCCGACGTTCGCCAGCGGACCTAACTGGTGCCGCGCCGCCGGTTTGGGGCTGTGGCACGTATCGTGCATGGTGAACTGCGTGGACGAGGAGACGCACCTGCGAAGGAGCAGGGGTACTCGTCGTCGCGTCTTCCCGTGTGGCGAGTGCGGCCGGCGGCGCCGCGAATATGAGGGACCAGGTTCATGAGTAACAAGCCGTTCAATGCGTTCGCGATGGCGCAGAGCCAGTTCGACAAGGTGGCCGACAGCCTTGGTCTGGATCAGCCTACCAAAGACCTGCTGCGACACCCGATGCGCGAGTACCACTTCAGCCTGCCGGTACGGATGGATGATGGATCCGTGCGGGTCTTTCGCGGCTTCCGCGTGCAGCACAACGACGCGCGCGGCCCGGCCAAGGGCGGCATCCGCTTTCACCCGCAGGAGACGGTTGACACGGTGCGGGCCTTGTCGATGTGGATGACGTGGAAATGTGCCGTGGCGAACCTGCCGCTGGGCGGCGGCAAGGGCGGCGTAATCTGCGAGCCACACCACCTGAGCATGAACGAGCAGCAGAATATCTGTCGGGCGTACGTGCGGCAGATTGCCCGGGACATCGGCCCCTTGCGCGACGTTCCGGCCCCGGACGTGATGACGTCCGGCCAGCACATGCTGTGGATGCTGGACGAGTACGAGCAGATTCTCGGCGGGCACTACCCGGGCGTCATCACCGGCAAGCCGGTCGGCATGGGCGGGTCGCTGGGGCGGACGGAGGCGACGGGCTACGGCGTGGTCTTCACGGTGCGGGAGGCGCTCCAGGAGTTGGGCGTCAAGCCGCAGGACACGGTGGCGGCGGTACAGGGTTTCGGCAACGTCGCGCAATACGCCATCGAGCTGTACACCCAGCTTGGGGGCAGGGTCGTGGCGGTTTCGTGTTGGGACCAGGGCGACCAGCGGCCCTACACGTTCCGAAAGAAGGACGGGATTGACCTGGCGGAGCTGCGCTCGTTCACCGACCGTTTCGGCGGGATCAACCAGCAGAAGGCCGCCCAGCACGGCTATGAGCAACTGCCCGGTGAAGCCTGGATCGAGCAGGACGTGGACATTCTGTTCCCGTGCGCGCTGGAGAACTCGATCACCGGCGAGAATGTCGGAAAGATATCCAAGCGGGTCAGACTGCTGGCGGAAGGGGCCAACGGCCCGACGACGCCGGACGCCGACCACGTGCTGCACGAGCGCGGCATCTACGTGATTCCGGACTTCCTGGCGAACGCCGGCGGCGTGACGTGCAGCTACTTCGAGCAGGTCCAGAGCAACATGAATTATTTCTGGGAGAAGGACGAAGTACTGCATAAGCTCGATACGATGATGACGGCTGCGTTTCGGGCCGTAAACGACACGGCCCGCCAGCGTAAGCTCTACATGCGGGACGCCGCCTACACGATCGCCATTGCGCGTGTGGCACAGGCCTGCAAGGATCGCGGTTGGGTGTAGGCTGCTGATGCCGGCGGGCCGGTTAAGCGTACAGGTCGCCAGCGCAACGACCAGGCTCCGGCCCGCCTGCGGCATACGACCGCCGATTCCAACAGTCGGACGAGGATCTCACGGTCAGCGGCGGCGGCGAGCCGGGCGGGCGGACCGCGATATGACGCGGTGCAGCCGGGTTTGGCTGGCGACGGAGGTGTCCGCATGACCGATCAGCAGACGCGGGTAAGTGACATTTTTCGATCGCTGCAGGAACGGGCCAAGGAGCTCAACTGCCTGTATCGCGTCGAGGAGGTCATCTGCGCGGAGGATCTCACGCTGGCGGAGGTCCTCCGCGAAGTGATCGCCGCCGTGCCGCCCGCCTGGCAATATCCGGACGTATGCGTCGCACGCCTACAGTGCGAGGAGGGGACGTTCACGTCCGGGGATTTCCGCGAGACGCCCTGGATGCAGCGCGCCCGAATTCGCGTGTACGGCGAACCGGTCGGCACGCTCGAGGTCGCGTATCTGGAGCGGATGCCGACGGCCGCCGAAGGCCCGTTCCTGCGGGAGGAACGGAAGCTCCTGGATACGGTCGCAGAGCGCATCGGGAGCTGCATCACCCAGCGGCGGCTGCTGGAGGCCATGCGCGGCATGGGCGTACAGGCCTCGGCCCGCGGCCGCGAGTGGTCCGCCATCCTCGGCCTGCTGCGGCGCACCGATCAGAGCCTGCTGATGCGGGTGGCCCGCAAGATGATCAATCATCTCTGCTGGAGCGGCGTGAAGGAGGCCGGGGGCCTGCTGCGGAGCTTTCATCCGCCACGCGGCGGCGATGAGCCGGAAGTGTTCTTCGAATCCAACCAGCCGCGCGGACGCGACGCGGCACCGTCGGCCATTGCGCTGGCCGACCAGGTGTTCGAGTTGGCGGCGAAGCATCTCAGTGACGAGGAGATCGTCGCGTGTGTCCACAACTGGATCAAGCAGGACCGCGCCAGCTTCCTGGTCAACGCGCTGGAGAACTACCACACCTCGATATCCGAGGTCAGCGACGCCATTCAGCGCTACCAGCATGCGGGCCACGGCGAGGTCGAGTTGGCGCCTTCGACCCGCAAGGGCCTGTTGGTGTCGCTGGTGCGGCGGTTCCTTTCGGACCAGCTTGAGTACATCAACATCGCCAAGGACTACGTCGAGATCCGCGACTTTCACCTGTTGATCCAGCGCCTGATCTACCCGGCGCGCGGTCATGGCAAGACCGGCGGCAAGGGCGCCGGGCTGTTCCTGGCGCAGCAGATCGTGCGGCGGCACCGGGCGGAGAACGAGCTGCTGGCGCAGATCAAGACGCCCAAGACGTGGTACCTCACCTCGGACGGCATGCACGATTTCGTGTACTGCAACCACCTCGAGGACGTCTTCTCGCAGAAGTACAAGGAGATCGACGCGGTCCGGCAGGAATACCCGGACATCGTGCAGGTCTTCAAGAACTCCCAGTTCTCGGCGTCGATCGTCAAGGGCCTGTCGCTGGCCCTGGACGACCTCGGCGAGCGGCCGCTGATCGTGCGCAGCTCCAGCCTGCTGGAGGACCGCTTTGGGGCGGTCTTCTCCGGCAAGTACAAGAGCCTGTTCCTGGCCAACCGTGGCACCAAGCAGGAGCGCCTTGACGCGCTGATGGACGCGATTGCCGAAGTGTACGCTTCGACTTTCGGGCCTGACCCGGTGCAATACCGGGCTGAGCGCAACCTGCTGGATTTCCAGGAGGGCATGGGCATCCTGATCCAGGAGGTGGTCGGCACGCAGATCGGCGACTACTTCCTGCCCACGTTTGCCGGCGTTGCCTTCAGCAACAACGAGTTTCGCTGGTCACCCCGCATCAAGCAGAAGGACGGGCTGGTGCGCCTGGTGCCCGGCCTGGGCACGCGCGCCGTGGATCGCCTGGGCGACGATTTCCCGGTGTTGATCTCCCCGGGGCAGCCGGGGCTGCGCGCCAATGCCACGCCGGAGGAGACCGTACGTTACGCGCCGCGCTACATGGACGTCATTAACCTGGCCACCAACCAGTTCGAGACGGTCGAGGTGGCGGAGTTCCTGCGCCAAGTTGGGCACGATGTGCCGGCCGTGGCCCAGTTGGTTTCGGCGTACAGCGACGGCCAGTTGCGGGCGGCGCTGCCCGG
>CAZYGM010000266.1:0-4071 GCA_964647015.1 uncultured Planctomycetales bacterium
AACAACTGCGGCAGGCCTGGTCGCGCGCCGATGTGCCGATCGCCTCGAGCTGCGTGTGCGTGCCGAAGACGTAGGCGCCGTCGCGGTCAGCGCTGAGCGCCGCTCGTGGCATCCTGGGCGGCGCCGCTGGCACCAGAAGGCCACGCTCACCAGAACGCTGGGCGTCGGCCTGAAGCATGAGAAACGCGCGGTTATCTGCGCACCCTTCACTCGCAGATCGAGAGCCAAGGCATCGGTTGCAAGTATGCGTCGGCGGCCTTGCGGGGCTCATCGGACGCCCGACTGCCCGCCGCGGAGGGCGTGCTGGGTTGGACGAGGTCAGCAGCAGCACGCAGTCCCGCGCGCACGATTAGCTCGGCCGGAATCGTCTCGTAGGTTTGCCCGTCGATCACAGTGGTTCGACAGGGACTGTCGCCGCAGCAACCGGAGCAAATGGAGGCACTCGTTCTCGCGCCCAGAATCGTCTCAAGCGTTTCCTCGCCGATCCAAATGCGGTTCGACTCGCCTGGGTCCAGCTTGAACTGTGACGCACTGAGTTGTGTCTTGATCACCCGCACATGCAGCCCGAGCGGCTTCAATGAGGCCGCGAGCGTGCGTCGTGCTTGTGCGATCGAGCGTTCCGTGCCACCACACCGGTCGCACGTATCACCCGCGCTGTCCACGAGCCGCTGCCAGCGGATGACAAGCTCCCGCTCCGGACTCAGGCTGCCCGGACTGGCGCAGCCGGCCAGGAGGACAACAACGCCGCCGCACATCGCCAGACAGGCCGCCTTTGCACTCAGATGATTACTCACTGAGGTACTCCTGCTTTCATTGCGCTTGTCCGCCGTCCGGGCGTCAATTTGATCCCGGCGAGATCCGCCCCCCCTGCAACCGTAGCGTTCGTTTGGCCCGGGCCGCGGCGCGCGGGTCGTGCGTGACCATGACCACCGTGCGACCCTCGCGGTTCATCTGCTCGAGCAAATCGAGAATCTGCTGGCCCGTCTCGGGGTCAAGATTTCCCGTCGGCTCGTCGGCCAGGATGATTTCCGGATCGTTCGCCATGACGCGCGCCAACGCGACGCGCTGCTGCTGGCCGATGCTCAACTCCGGCGGCTTGTGATCCAGGCGGTCGCCCAGACCGACGCGCTCCAGCAACTCGGCGGCCCGCTGCCTCTGGGCCCGCTCGTCCAGACCGGCCAGGAAGAGCGGGATCTGGACGTTCTCCAGCGCGGTCAAGTAAGGCACGAGGTTGAATGTCTGGAAGACGAACCCGATCTTCTGGCGCCGCAATTCGGCGCGCCGGTTCGGGGAGAGCTCGTAGAGCGAGTACCCGTTGAGATGCACTCGGCCGGCGGATGGCGAGAGCATCCCACCCAGCAGGAGCAACAGCGTGCTCTTCCCGCTGCCGCTTGGTCCGACCACCGCCACGAAATCGCCGGCTGCGATTTCCAGCGACGCGTTGTCCAGGGCCGCGACCGTTCGGCCGCGGTGCAAGTAGCTCTTACTGACTGCCTCTAGTCGCATAACGCCTCAAACCTCCTGGAGAGTCGCACATGGATCGAGCCGGGCGGCGCGCCGCGCGGGAAAGTAGCTGGCCGCCAGGGCGATTACGATCGAGATGCCGAGCGCCCAGAGCACCAACACCGGCATGGGCAGCACGGGAATACCGGCCAGGCGCGGCCCCAGGGCCACCGCCAGCACCGTGCCGAGAACATAGCCGCAGACGCCGCCGGCCGAGCCAAGCAGCAGCGCCTTCAGCAGGAACATCTTCAGAATCACGGTCGAGCCGGCGCCCAGCGCCATGAGTGTGCCGATTTCGCGGCGGCGCTCGAAGACGTTCGCGTACATGTAGTTCGCGATGCCGGCGCCGCCCACGAGCACGATGATGCCCAGGAAGATCAGCGACAGGCGCGCCATCATGCCGTTCGTCTTGACCTGCGTATCCACCACCTGCGTGACCGTGACGACCTTCGCCTCGGGCAGCAGCTTGTTGATCTTCTGCACCAGGCCGGCCGAGATCTCCTGGCAGCAGCCGACGATCTCGATAGCGTTCACCACCGGGCCCTTGCCGGCCAACTCCTGAACGGTGTGCAGGTGGGCGAAGATGCGCGAGTCGTCCACCGTACCGGTCTGCGGCAGCACGGCGCTGACCACGAAGGCGTGGCCAAGCACCTCCAGCACGTCGTCTTCTTTCAGACCGAGGATGCCCGCCACGTCGGCCCCGATCAGCGCTTCGGTGTCGCTGAGGTCCTCGATCACGCGCTGCCGGACCAGCGTCTCCCTGGCGGAAGGCCGGAAGGCGCCGGGCACGTCCGCGACGGTGCCGCAGCCCTCCGCGGGTCGGGCGAAGATGCCCGCGCCCGCCCACATGGCCTTGGCCTGGAACTCGCGCTTGGGCAGGATGCCGGTGAGCGTGAAACCACGCTCCTTCAGCTTCACCGGGACCGAGAGCTTGGGCGACAGATTGTCGAGCCCCTGCAGGTCGGACAGCGCCAGGCGCTGCACGTACTCCTCGGGGAACTCGTCGTTCTGCATGTCGGCGCTGTAGTAGTCCTGGAGCGACACCGATTTCGGCAGGACCAGCACGTTCGCGCCGAGCGCATCGAGTTGCGCGGCGACGGCCTTCTCGGAGTAGAAAGTGATATTCTTGATGGAGACGACGACCGCTATGCCCAGCAAAATCGCCAGGAAGCTGGTGGCAAGCTGGTTCTTGCGCTCGAACATCTCGCGCCAGACGAGCTTTCGCAAGTGCATGAGATTACCTCAGACTATGGCTTCTTTCCGGTACCGCCCGGTTGCTGCCTGACGGAGTGCCCCTACGACTCAGCGCGTACGGGCGGACTGCCTCGGTCCACAGCAACCACTCGCGGGGTTGCAGCCGCGGGCTGCGGTTCGCGCCGCCGCCACAAGCACGTCCTTGTCAGTAGCGCCCGTGTAGGTGGCAACCACCGCACCCGGCGGTGCTAGGAACACGGTAACCGCCTCCGCGGTCTGCGGATCCACGTTGAACTGCTTCAGCAAGCTCTCTTCCGCGGGGTCCGTCGGATCAACGCTGACAATATCCGTGGTCGCGGCGTACTGGGGGTCCGCGGCGAACTCCCGCACTCCCCGCAGCGCCTCGGCGTTGTGCTGCGTGGCACCGTTCTGGATGCACAGGAGGACCAGTTTGCGATCCTGCAACGCTTTCAGGCATTCCTGCGCGCCCCGGCTGACCAGCGCCGTCTCCAACTGGGCCGCGGTGAACGTGCCGGGGAATCCCCCCGTCACGGCGCCGGTCGGCGCCACAGCCAGCACTAACGGCAGCGGCGCCCGATTAAGCTGGTATTTCGCCACTAGCAGGCGCTCCTGCGGGTCGGCAACGTGCACGGCAATTGACGTGGCGCGATCGGCCAGGTTCTCCATCGCCGCGTCCAGCGTAGCGCGCGCCGCCCGCGTGTGCTCATCCTCGTCACGATAGCAGAACAGGTAGATGTACTTATCCGCCGCGGCCGCCTGCTCGATTGCGGCCAGTGCGGCGCTCCCCGCGGCCGCTGGAGTAGCTGCGGGCTTGGATACGTTCGGACCGGCGCCGGCCTGGGCCAGCGCGGTCGTCACCAGCGCAACTACTACCACCAAGCTCGCACGGCCTACCTTGACTTGTTCCTGCGACATTCATGTTCTCCTGCGAATGTGTGGGCTTCTTCCGCTCCAGCGCGGCTCAGCGCGCCACCGGCCAGGGATATCCGCGGCCCGGTGGGTAATCTGTCAGGACTTCTGCCAGCGCGCCGCGCATTGCTTGTACTTCGCTTGCGTCTACAGTCAGCCGCAATACGCGCTGCGGCCTGCGCCCTCCGTAGCGGACACGAGATTCCAAGGCGTCTTCCACGTGCAACGTCCGCCGCGCGCCGCCGCCGCCGTCGGCGACTCACGGCATAGGGGACGGATCGCGGCGGGCGCGGCACGCGGCGCGACCCCGAGCAGTGCAACATTCATCCGTCAGCCGCTTTCCACTTCCGAGAGCGTCGCGCTCCGGTCCCCATTTGTTGGGCCGCACCTGCCGCCACAACGCTGCGTGCGCCGCTGCACCTTCTGCAACGCTTTCAGGTCAGC
>CAZYGM010000267.1:0-4005 GCA_964647015.1 uncultured Planctomycetales bacterium
CTGGGCACCGTCTTCTGGGCCGCCGCCGGCATTGTCATCTCGGCCGTTCCGGCCCTCGTGCGCGACGTCTTCGGCGGCGACATCGCCGACGCCGGCATATACCGCGGCCTGATCGGCATCGGCCTCGCCACCGGAGCCGCCATCATGACCGTCATCGGACCCGCCATGCCCATCCCCCTGGCCGTGCTGCTCTCGCTGGCTGCCGGTGTCTTCTGGCTGTTCTGTCTGGCTCAGATCTGCGCCTGGCGCGTGGGCGCATTGCCCGCCGGCATCTGCCTGGTCGGCGTCGGAGTGGCCGGCGCGGGCCTGCTCGTCACCATCATGGCGACCATCCAACGCTTCGTCCCCGACTCCCGCCGCGGACGCGTCTTCGGCGTGACGGACATGTGCACCATGGCCGCCATCGTCCTCACAACCGGCCTCCTCGGTCTGCCGCAAATCCCCTACATCGACGCCTACGTGCCCGGGCTGCTGGCCGCGGCCGGCCTCGGACTGGCAATCGCGCTATGGGTGGCTTGGTGGCGCTACCGACAGGACAGTGAACACCCCGCCATCGTCCAGGTGCTGCTGCTCCTCATCCGCTTCTATGCCGACCTCTGGCTGCGGGCCAAGCGCGTCGGCCCCTGCACCGTGCCACGCTCAGGACCGGTGATCCTGGCACTGAACCACACCTCCGGCGTGGACCCCCTGGCCGTATTGGCAACCTGCAGGCACCGCCTCGCCGGATTCATCGTCGCCCAGGAATACTACCGGCTCCCGATCCTGGGCTGGTTCCAGCAACAACTGGCCTGCCTGCCCGTTGACCGCGCTCGCCCGGCCAAGTCCTTCCTCTCGTCCAGCTTGCGCCGGCTGGACGAAGGCGGCTGCGTAGCCATCTTCCCCGAAGGGGCACTGCCCGTGCCCGGCCAACAGCCCCACGACGTCAAGGCCGGCGTCGGAGTCCTGGCCCTACGTACGGACGCAGTCGTCATTCCCTGCCATATCAGCGGCGCCAGCCCCGCCCCCCGACTGCCCCTGGCCTACCTCCGCCCCCACAACATCCGCGTGCGCTACGGCCGGCCCGTCGATCTAACCGCCCTGCGCGCCGGGCCACGCAACCGCCTCGCGGCGCGGCAAGCCAGCGAGCTTATCATGGCGAAAGTGCGGGAACTGGGTGAACAGGCGGAAGACCGTGGCCAATAACGCCAAACCCGTGCAGCCGGTGCACCCTTCAAGTGCCCACCCGACCACACGCCGGGCGTGGCTACTATTGGCGCTGTCGGCGATAGTACCGCTGGCAGTAACGATGTGGCTGTGCGGGCTACGCGTACCGCTGGGCCTACCCGATCGATTCGTATATCTGTATTCGCCGCCGGAGGTCATCATGGCTCGCTGTGCGGCCGTGCCGCCCGCCGCCGGGCTGGCCGCACTACTGGCGGTCGGCGTCTGGCTGGTGGGCTCCAACCGCCAACCACTACGCCGGACGGGCGGCGCAGTTGTAGTGCTGGCAACCCTCGGCGTAGGCGTCTGGGCGTACGCCGCCCCGCCCGACTACATCACGCAGCACACCTTCAACATGCAGTCACCCTCCCACGACGGCGCGTTCCTGAAGGAGGCCTTCCAGTTCGAACACTTGCGCGACTACCTCGCCGACTTCCCCCAGCGCGCCGCGCTGCCGCCCGAGCAAATGCGCGGCACCCGCGTCATCAGCAATCCCCCCGGCGCAACCGTGCTCGCCTACGCCGTCCGGCGTTTCGTAGAGTGGCACACGCCCCTCGGAGACTATCTGCGCGCACAATTCGACCTGGACGAGCCGGAACTGGCATCCTTCAGACACGAGGCGGCCGTCGGGCTGCTGTACACTTGGGTGCTGACAGCGCTGTGGTTGGCCGCCGGCCCGTTTCTGTACGCCCTCGGCCGCTTGTATCTCGCGCCGCCGGCCGCGCTGACCTTCTGCCTGTGCACGCTCTTCTGCCCGCCGACACTGCTGTTCACCCCCGGCAAAGACCCGGCCCAGCTTTTCACCGCCACCGTCCCGCTCTGGCTCTGGCTGCTGGCGCTCAAGCGCCGTTCGCCGTCGCTCGCCGGGCTGAGCGGGGCGGCGTGGCTCTGCGCCAGCATGATGAGCCTGATACACGTCTGGCTCGCCGCAATCGCCGTCGCGGCCGGCCTATGGTCCCACCGACACGACCGCCACGCACTCATCGGCATGCTGCGGTCGGGCTTGCTGCCGGCACTCGCGGGCGCCGTACTCGCAGCGCTGGCGCTCCGTATTGCACTCGGGCTTGACGTCCTGGCAACTGCGGCGACCACCGCCCAGGCTCAGGCCCAAGTCACACGCGGGCCCGACGCCATGCCCCTGGCCTGGCAGATGCTCGGCCTGCCCCTCTTCCTGCTCTTCGCCGGACCGGCGCTGTGGGCCGCTTGGCTCTGGCTGGCAGCCGAACGCCCCGGCAGCGCCGGTCTGCCACAAGCCGGCGCACCTCTGGGAACCGGCCTGCTCGTCGGCAGCGCAATACTGCTCCTCGCGACAATCGGCTTCACTAACATGGAAACACCCCGCTTGTGGATCCCCTTTGTCCCTCTTCTCCTCACGGGCGCCGCCCTGCGACTCCGCGTGTTCACCAGTCCGGAAACCCGCCGCCCCGTGCTGGCCACCCTGGTCGGCCTCCAGGTCCTCGTATCCGCATGCCAGTGGGCCCTCATGGACATGCGCGAGGCCGAAACCCGCCTGCTCCACGGGCATTTCTTCTGGTAGGAACCCACCGGTCCCTTGTTTGTGATTGCATAAGTATTTGCCAAACAATAACATGCAGCCATCTCTGACATCAGGGGTGGCCTAACCGGGACCCAATTACGAACAATACTGGTAGCGGCCCTGCCGCCCGAAGGAGCCGTATCGCCGAGACTGGACCGGTGAGGTCATGCACGCCGTCAACCCGGCAGATGAACTGCAACGCATGTTCCGCGGAATGGTCGAGCAGACGTTCATCGCGGAAGTCGGCATCTGCGCGCCGGAACTGACGGACTACGTCGCCGACATGCTGCTCGATTTCCTGCACGTCGATCAGATCTACCGCATGCGCGACGTCGATGGCGCCGTCATCCGCGATATCTCACGCCTCCAGGCCGAAGCCAACCTCGGACACGCCGTCCCGCCCGCCGTCCGCGAACGCCTCATCAACCGCTACATCGGCGACTTCGCCCTCTTCTGGACCGGCCTCTACCCCGAAACGCTGCGCGCCCGCCGGCACTTCGGAGCAGACCGGCTCCGCGAATACGTCTTGCAGGGACAGCGCGGCTACGAGATCGCCAGCGGACTGTCGGACCATGATGACCAGCCCCCGCCCACCCTCCTGCACGAGCTGAGTACCCATTTCGAAACCTGCGTCTGGGGGCTGCACCTGGTGCGCGCCGACTGGGACCGCCTCTGCCGCGGCCCGCGCGAGAACTAGGCCCGGTCGCACAGCCTCACGCGGGACAGCGCCCAAGCCACACCCCCGGGAATGCGACGCCGCATCGACAAGCCCCCCTGCGCAGCCGAGAATGACACCAATGTCTCCCAACAACCCCATCATCCTCCACCTCGTGGCGGCCGACATCGCCCTCGGCCGGCTGCGCACTTTGCAGACGCTGTGCCAGACCGGCACGGCGGACTGCGAACACAAGGTCATCTGCGTCGGCCCCCTGGACGAGCGCCTGCGCCGCCTGCCGCTTTGCGCCCATGTCCGCGCGCCGCTGGCTGCGGATTGCCTGCGCCGGCGGGCCCTGGCCCGCGCAGTCGCGGCCCTGAACACCGGCAACGGCCGCGCCGTCGCACTGCATGTCTGGTCGCCGACGGCTCTCACCTGGGCCGCCGCACTCGCCGACCGCCGCTGGCCGCTGGCAATCGAGGCCGAGGCCGGTACAACCCTGCGCCGCCTGCTGCGCGAGCTGGAGCGGCGCCCGCCAACCGGAACACACGTGATCGTCTGCGCGTCCAAGCTGGCGGCCCAGCGACTCCGCGCCGCCGGTCGCTCAGCCAGA
>CAZYGM010000268.1:0-3977 GCA_964647015.1 uncultured Planctomycetales bacterium
GGCAGTGCGGTTGGCCGCCGGGCGGCCGAGTACATGCAGGCTGGCACACTGGTGCCGGACGAAGTAATCACCGGCGTCATGCTGGCGGCAGTGGACAAGTTGCCGGCCGGCGGCGGATTCATCCTTGACGGTTTTCCGCGCACGGTGCCGCAGGCCGAGGCCCTGGAGGCCGGCCTGGCGGAGCGGCGGCTGGCTCTTCGGGCGGTGCTGGATTTCCAGCTTGACGACCAGGAGATCATCCGGCGGATCGTAACCCGCCGGGTTTGCAATGATTGCGCCGCCACGTATAATACGGAATTCATGCCGCCCAAGGTGGCGGGTAAGTGTGACCGCTGCGGCGGTGAGGTTATCCAGCGCGGTGACGACCGCGAGGACGTGGTTGCCACCCGGCTGAAAACGTACCGTGCGCAAACTGCGCCCCTGATCGGTTACTACACTGCGCGGGGACTCTTGCGCAGCGTGGACGCCAGCGTCGGCGCTGATCGTGTCGCTGCGGAAGTCACGCGGATCGTGGACTCGCTGAGCGCGGCCGGATGAAGTCTGCGGCAGGTAAGATTGTTCTTAAGTCGCCGCGGGAAATTGACTTGCTGCGGGCGGCTGGGCGGCTCGTGAACAGTGTGCTCGCCGAGCTTGAGCGCATGGTTGCACCGGGCGTGACGACGTGGCGGCTCGACCAGCGGGCGGCCGAGTTGATTGATGCGGCTGGCGCGACGGCCCTTTTCAAGGGTGTCGAGAATCGCCAGGCGCGTTTCCCGTTTCCGGCGAGCATCTGCTCGTCGGTGAACGCCGCGGTGGTTCATGGGATTCCCGATGACCGCCCGTTGCAGGAAGGTGACATTGTCAGCATTGACTGCGGCGTGCGGTTGAAGGGTTACTGTGGTGACGCGGCCCGCACGTTTGCGGTTGGGCGGATCTCGGCGGAGGCCGAACGACTGCTGGCGGTCACGCGTGAAGCCCTGGTGCTGGCGGTTCGTGAGATCCGTCCGCGGGTGCGCTGGAGCCAGATTGCCCGCCAAGTCCAGCGCCGCGTCGAGTCGCAGGGTTTCGGCGTGGTGCGCGATTTTGTCGGGCACGGCATCGGCCGCGAGATGCACGAGGAGCCCAAGGTCCCGAACTGTTGGGACCGCTCGCAACACGCGGCGGACTTCGAGTTGGTGCCGGGCATGACCCTGGCGATCGAGCCCATGGTGACGGCCGGTCGCCCGGAGACGGTTTTCGGCGACGCGTCGCGCTGGGTAATCGTGACGAAGGACGGCTCGCTGGCGGCCCACTTCGAGGACATGGTGGCCGTCACGGCGCAGGGCGCCGACGTGCTGTCGGACGGTAGCTAGGGTCGCGCTGGGCGGCCGGAAGGTGTCATCATGAAAGTGCGCAGCAGCGTGAAGCGCATATGTGAGAACTGCAAGATTGTGAAGCGCCGGGGCATCGTGCGCGTGATTTGCACCAACCCGCGCCACAAGCAGCGCCAAGGTTAGCGGCGGAGGCCTGATACATGCCACGTATCGCAGGTGTGGATGTTCCCAACGAGAAGCGGATCGATGTGGCCCTGACGCGCATCTACGGCGTCGGCCCGCACCGCGCCCGCGAGATTTGCCGGCAGCTCGAGATCGATCCCGCGGTCCGGGCCGGCAAGCTCAGTGAGGACGAGGTCAGCCGGATCGCGAACCTGATCGACGATCAGTACGTGGTCGAGGGGCAGTTGCGCCGCCAGGTGCAGCAGAACATCGCGCGCCTGCGCGACATCCGCTGCTACCGCGGGTTGCGCCACATTCGCGGCTTGCCGGTGCGCGGCCAGCGCACCAAGACCAACGCCCGCACCCGCAAGGGCCCTCGCAAGACCGTGGCCGGCAAGAAGGGTATCAAGGAAATGCATCGCGGTTAACGCTTGCTGGGAGTTGTGCA
The DNA here is from genome assembly GCA_964647015.1 of uncultured Planctomycetales bacterium. GTDB lineage: Bacteria > Planctomycetota > Phycisphaerae > UBA1845 > Fen-1342 > JAAYXS01. The sequence goes on from CAZYGM010000268.1 coordinate 1,903, forward strand.
ATTGGCCAAGTCAGGTAAACGTCGTCAGAAGCGGAGCGTGGCCAAAGCCGTCGCGCACATCCGCGCCTCATTCAACAACACGATCGTCACGCTTACCGACATGAACGGCGAGACGCTCTGCTGGGCCTCCGCCGGCTCCGTGCCCCTGGGGGGCGGCGAGAAGAAGTTCTCTGGCGCCCGCAAGAGCACACCCTTCGCCGCCCAGCGGGCCGCCCAATACGTGGCCAATGAGGCCCGCAAGTTCGGCGTCGTGGAGATCGAGGTGCGCGTCAAGGGCCCCGGCTCGGGTCGCGAGTCGGCCATCACGGCCCTGCAGGCCGCCGGCCTGCGGATCCAGTCAATCGAAGATGTGACCCCGTTGCCCCACAACGGGTGTCGTCCCCGCAAGAAGCGGAGGGTCTAACGCATGGCTCGCCTGAACGGACCTAGCACGCGGTTGTCGCGGCGCGAGGGCGTCAACCTGATGCTCAAGCCGATCCGCGACGAGAGCGGCAAGAACCCGCTCGAACGCGAATACAAGAACTACCCGCCCGGCATGCACCTGTGGCGCCGCAGTCGGGCTTCCGAGTACGGTGTTCGCCTGCGCGAGAAGCAGAAGGTCAAACGCCACTACGGCGTGCTCGAACGCCAGTTCGTACGCTATTTCAGCATGGCCGAGCGCTCTAACGAGAACACGGGCGTGGCCCTGTTGCGCCTGCTGGAGCGGCGCCTCGACAACGTCGTCTACAAGACGCGTTTCGTCGCTGGTCGGCGCGGCGCTCGCCAGGCTATCGTGCACGGTCATATTCTCGTTAACGGTCGCAAGGTGGATCGGCCCGGCTACTTGGTGGTGGAAGGCGATCGCATCGCCATTCACCCGCGCGACCGCTCGCGCAAGTATGCCCAGGCCCAGATGCAGCTTCTGGAAGGCGTGCCTAATCCGCCGCCGCAAGGCTGGCTGCAGGTGGATCCCGCCAAGCTGGAGGCGACGGTTGTTACGTTGCCCAGCCGCGACGACGTGTTGATTCCGGTGGAAGAGCAGTTCATCGTCGAGTTCTGCTCGCGGTAGAGCCGCAGGACGTTTTTTGCGTAGCCGGTGGTCATACCGGAGCTGGCTCGGGAGGCAAGAGCAACATGCGGATCAGATGGCGCGGCCTCGAACTTCCCTCACGCGTGATTCGTGACGAGGAACTCAGCACCGATATGTACGGCCGGTTCACGGTCGAGCCGTTCGAACGCGGCTTCGGCACCACGGTCGGCAACAGCCTCCGGCGGATCCTGTTGTCCAGCCTGGAGGGCTCGGCCATCACGCACGCACGCATCGCCGGAGCCGATCACGAGTTCTGCTCGCTGCCCGGCGTGCTCGAGGATGTCACGGACATCATCCTCAACATCAAGTCCATTGTCGTCGACCTCGACGCCGACACGCCCAAGACCATGCGCGTCGAGCGCCGTGCGCGCGGCGAGGTCCGCGCCGGCGACTTCGAGTGCGACCCAGCGATCATGGTCATGAACCCCGAGCAGCTCGTGGCCACGCTCACCGACGACGTGCCCTTCACCGTCGAGCTGACCGTGAATCGCGGTCGCGGCTATGTCCCGGCCGTCGAGCTGATCGACGAGGACACCGAGATCGGCGTCATCCCGGTTGACGCGCTCTACTCACCAGTGACCCGCGTTCGCTACCGCACCGAGGAAACCCGCGTCGGTCAGCGCGTCAACTACGATCGCCTCGTGCTCGAAGTCTGGACCAAGGGTACGGTTCACCCCGAGGATGCCCTGGTCGAGGCCGCCAAGATCCTGCGCAAGCACCTTAATCCGTTTGTGCAGTATTACGAGCTGGGCGAGAGCCAGACCGCCGGCGATTTGCGCCTGGAGCCCGTGACGCCCGCCGTCGACGAGGAGCTGCGCCGCAAGCTCGAGAAGTCCATCGCCGATCTGGAGCTCTCCGTGCGGGCCAGCAACTGCCTGGAGGCCGCCAAGATCGTCACGCTGGCTGATCTGGTGCGGCTGACTGAAGATGATCTGCTGCAACTGCGCAGCTTCGGCAAAACCTCGCTGAACGAGGTCAAGCGCAAGCTGAGCGACCTCGGCCTGCG
>CAZYGM010000269.1:0-3975 GCA_964647015.1 uncultured Planctomycetales bacterium
ATCACGATCCATGCATACCAGTCGCCGGCGCGCCGCAAGCCGGGACGACGGCGACGGTCCAAAGTCTTTATCGGTTGCCGCAGCAGGGGTGGTAAGTGTGGCGGCCCGACTTAAGCCACAACGGGCCATAACTTTGAGCGTGACAGTTCAGCGCAGGACTTGTTTCCGGCCCACGTATCCAGCGTCGGGTGGTCTGCTGCAACGAAATGCAATTATAGGACGTGAGATGTGCGCGCCGCAACCGCCAAACTGGCGCCTCAGCCGCGCGGACTACCCGGGATTAGACGCCGGAAGCTCCGCCGCCAGAGCCTCGCTGGCGCGCTCTCGCCCGGGCTGCCGCCGCGGCAGCAGCGCGTTCCAGATGCGCGTCGTCAGAAACCACGCCACAAACGCCAACAGCGGCGCGGTTACGTCCGCCACCCCGGAACCCAACAGCAGGCGCAGGGACTCTATCAGCGTTGCCAGGCCGATCGTCATCATGAACGCCACCGCCGCCCCGCGCGCACGTGCGACCATCAGACAGAGCATCGTGATGAAGCCGTACAGTGCCACCATTTCCGCCAGCGACGCAACCACGCGATCAAACGGTTGGCTGAAGTGGTAGTGGAACGGCACCCAGTTGACGACGAACTCCGCCGCGCCAAAGCGCGCCGGGATCGGCATGTTATGCGCCCCAAAAGCCAGGGCGAACAGCCCGGCAACAACCAGGGCCACCGCCTGAAGCGTCCGCCCGTGTCGACCCTGGCGGGCGCGGTGGTTGCGCGTACCGTCGGGGATGATCCCCAGCTCTGCGCACTTCGCGGCCATGCCGCAGCCAGCTACTCCGCCCATCAACGCCACCGCCATATCCAGCAACCCGCAGGCGTGCGTGGAAATGAAGATCTGCGCCAGCTCAAGCCCAATCGCCAGCGCCGCTATCGGCTTCACCGCCGCCCGCACCGCCCTCCAGGTACTGCCGTGTCGCTGAATCGCGGCGGCCGCCACGCAGAAACCCAGGATGACGAACATCCCGAACCGCCGAACGTCATCCATGTCCAGCCGCCGCGTCCAATCAAGCTCCATGCTGGGCGACGCCAGACGCAACGGAACCACCATCAGACCGCCCGTCACCAGCGCAGCAGCCCAGGCCAACAGCGTCCAGGAGTCCACGTGCACCGTCTCGTACGCGTACGCGTGGATTTGCCGCAGTCGGCGTTGCAGCCCCGGTGCAATCAGGCAGCCAACCAGAGCCGCCAACGCGTTGACAAGGCAATCCTGCAGGTTGGCCGACCGCGCCGGCATGAACTGCTGGGCGAATTCAGTCCCATAACTCAGGGCGGCCGACAAACCCAGCGCAACCACCAGGTCCGCCATCCCCGCCCGGCCCCGGCGCCTCACCAGCAGCCGAAACGCCAACCCCACCGGAATGTACACCAGGAAGTTCGTGAACAGATCGTTCGCGTCGGAATGCTGCCAGGGCGGAATAGCCTGCCAGCTCGACAAAGGGTCAATCCACTGGCGGCCCCGTACGCCCAGCGGCCCCACCGTGCCATAAATGATCACCGCCAGGCATACGAGCGCAAGACCCTGCAGCGTCCCCCGACGAAGAATGGGACGTCGCCCAGGATCGCCCTGGCCAGGTGCCAGATCGCCGGGCCGGTCACCAGTAAACCGAGATGGATAGCCGTCGGTCGTCATGGGCTTCTTTCCCCTCCGGGGGGCGGAAACTGTCACGCCGGTCACTTGCCCGTAAGCGGGGCCCTTCTACGACAAGCTTAGAAAACATGGGCCCGCCAAGACAATCTTCCTGACGCGCCGCACAAACGCGGACCCCACCGTGACCGCTCCCGAAAACGCCCCCCAATGTCCGACCACGCTGGCCACGCCGCACAGGGCCGGATATAAACTGCGGGACTTGTGACATAACACGCAGCGGAGGATGAACATGGCGCGTGTGATAAACGTATGCGGCGCCCGGCCCAATTTCATGAAAATAGCCCCCCTCATGCGCGCATACAGCGCCTTCCCACACCTCGCGCCGCTGCTCGTCCACACCGGCCAGCACTACGACGAGAACATGTCCAACCTCTTCTTCCGCCAGCTCGAAATCCCCGAGCCCGACGTCAACCTCGAGGTCGGCTCCGGCAGCCACGCCCAACAGACCGCCCAGATTATGATGCGATTCGAGCCCCTCCTGCTCGAACACCGCCCCGACTGGGTCGTAGTAGTCGGTGACGTGAACAGCACGATCGCCTGTGCCCTCGTCGCCGTGAAGCTCGGCGTCCGCGTCGCGCACGTCGAGGCCGGCCTGCGATCCTTCGACCGCACAATGCCCGAGGAGGTGAATCGCCTCCTGACCGATGCGCTCGCCGACCTGCTCTTCGTCACCGAGCGCAGCGCCCTGGAAAACCTACGCCGCGAGGGATGCCCCGACGACCACGTGCACTTCGTCGGCAACGTAATGATCGATACACTCCGGTTCAACCTGACGAAAGCCGAGCAGTCCACCGTGCTCCAAACGCACAGCCTGAAGCCCGGGCAGTACAACGTCGTCACGCTGCATCGGCCCAGCAATGTCGATGACCCCGCCGTATTCGGGCGCATCGCGGCCGCGCTGGAGGTCGTCTCCGCCGACCTGCCGACTGTCTTCCCCATGCACCCCCGCACGCTCCACAACCTGGGTCGCCTGGGACTGGCCGAGCGCGTCCAGGGCCTCGCCGGCCTGCGCATCATCGAGCCCCTCGGATACCTCGACTTCCTCCGGCTCATGAGCCACGCCAACGTCGTGCTCACCGACTCCGGCGGAATCCAGGAGGAAACCACCATCCTCGGCGTCTGGTGCCTCACGCTGCGCGAGAACACCGAGCGGCCCGTTACCATCGACAGCGGCACCAACACCCTGGTCGGCACTGACCCCGACCGGATCATCACGGCGTACCGGCGCTGTCGCGCCCAGGCCGCCTCCAAGCCGCCCGCCCCGGAACTGTGGGACGGCCAGGCCGCCGAGCGCATCGCCGCCATCCTGGCCCAGCATACGCCGGAGTAGCGCACGGACATGGAGCCAGCCTTGGACCTTCCGCGACGGATTCTGGTAGTACTCGGCACGCGACCGGAGGCCATCAAGCTGGCCCCCGTCGTCAGGTGCCTCAGATCTCGGCCGGGAGCGTTCACGGTCCGCGTCTGTGCCACCGCCCAGCACCGCCAGATGCTCGACCAGGTCCTCGAGCTGTTCGAGATCACGCCGGACGTCGACCTTGACCTGATGTCCCCCGGCCAGGACCTGTTCGACCTCACCGCGCGAGTTCTGACCGCCATGAAACCCGTGCTACGCTCGGACCGGCCGGATTGGGTCCTCGTCCAGGGCGACACGACCACGGTCTGGACGGCCGCCCTCGCCGCTTTCTACGACGGCATCCGTGTCGGCCACGTCGAGGCAGGGCTGCGCACTTTCGACAAGCGCCAGCCCTTTCCGGAGGAGATCAATCGGCGACTGTGCACCCAACTCGCCGACCTGCACTTCGCCCCGACCGAGCGTGCCCGACAGAATCTCCTCGCCGAGGCGACCCCCGACGAGCGCATCGTCGTAACCGGCAACACCGTCGTGGACGCCCTGCACTGGGTGCTCGCACGGGTGCGCGAGAACCCGCCGCCGGAAGTGCGCTCACTGCGCGACTGGATCGCAAGTAACGTTGGAGAAAGCCCTTACGTGCTGATTACCGCCCACCGGCGCGAGTCGTTCGGCCCGGGCCTGGAGAGCATCTGCGCCGCGATCAACACCCTCGCCGACCGCCACGCAAACACGCATTTCGTGTACCCTGTACATCTGAATCCGAACGTGCGGGAGCCTGTGAGTCGGCTGCTGTCTGGTAGGCGCAACGTCCACTTGCTGGACCCGCTGCCCTACGCCGCCTTCTGCTGGCTGATGAGTGCTAGCAAGCTGATTCTGACCGATTCCGGCGGCATCCAGGAGGAAGCCCCGAGCCTGGGCAAGCCCGT
>CAZYGM010000270.1:0-3960 GCA_964647015.1 uncultured Planctomycetales bacterium
ACGAGGTCCTCCCGCAGGCCGAGGCCCTGGAGCACCGCAGTCGCGAGCTTGATCAGCAGGAAGTCCTGCTCGAAGAACAGTTATCCCGCGTGGAAGCCTTCGCCGCGGAGATCCAACAGGCCGGTGAGGAACTCGAGGCCCGCGCTGGCGAACTGGACGGACGCGAGGAGGCCATCGAGTGGGAGGCGCTGCGGCTGGAAGAGCGCCAGCGCGAAATAGAGGAGCAGTCCGAACAGCTGGACAAGCGCGGCAGCGAACTCGACAGCCGGGCAACCGAACTGGAGCAGCGTGCCGAACGGCTTGCTGCCGCCGAAGCTGAGCTGCCGACAGTGCGGCAGGCCCTGACAGACCGGGCGGCCGAGTTGGAACAGCGCGAGGCGCAGTTGAAGGCCGGCGAAAGTGAGCTGCAGGCCCACCGGTACGACCTCGAAGTTGAAGGCGCCGACCTTCAGAGCCAGCGCCAGTCACTGGCGGACCGGGCAGCCGAACTGGACCGCCGCCAAGCCGCAATCGCCGTCCAGGAAGCGGCTCTGACAGAGCGGATGCGCTCCCACGATAGCAGGGAACGTGAAACGAAGCAGCGTGCGGCCGAGGTCGCGCTGCGTGCGGCACAGTTTGAGGAACATCAGAAGTTACTTGAGGCCCGGGCCGCTGAGCTGCAGGCCATGCGCGCTGAGCTTGACAGTCGGGCGGCTGCCACCGCACGGCAGGATAAGGAACTGGCCTTGCGCACCGGCGAACTCGCGGCCCGTACACAGGAGCTCGAACAGCGGCGCAGCGAGTTGAAGGACCACGAGCGCTCGATCAGCACGCGCGGCCAGCAACTCGCCACCTTCGCCCAGGAGCTGCAGGAGCGCAGTCTGTCGCTCGACCGGCAGCGCAACCTCTTCGACTCCCAGGTGCGGGCACTGCACGAGTGGACCCGGTCACACCTGCGTGAAAGCGCAGCGCGGTTGTGCCAGGGCCGCGCCAAACACACCGCAGACGTCGGGCGGCAGGAGCCCGATGTGCCACCGGAGGAAGACCAGACCCCGGAGAACCCCACCGACGCGCCCACGCTCCGTGTCGGTTAGCCGACCACTCAGCCGCCAGCGACGCCTATCACGCCGACGATCTTGACATGAGGTATGCCACCAACAGGGAAACGAGCGCGATCAGCGTTCCGATCGCGGTGAAGATCGTGCGCCAGCGCTCCAGCGAGAGCTTGCGTTCGGCCAGCCGGGTGGTGTCCGATTCGGACGGCGCTGCGGCGCGGCCCGGCACGTCAGGTGTCGATCCCGCCGGTGGTAGCCGCTTCTCAGCTTTCTGCGCGGCCTTGGCTAGCTTCTTCGCCTGCTTGGCCGCGGCCTTGTCAGGATCACCCATCAATCTGCTTTCCGGACGACTGATTCCATAGCCGCCACGATTGTAGCCCAGACGACCGGTGTTGTGGCGCTGCGGATGCCATCCGAGCGTCCGTAACCGGTTACGGCAACCCCCGCCGAGAGTCCGGGCATGTGGGTTACGACACGGGAGCTTATACTGGCCCCAGCAGCCTCCAGGGTCGCTGTTCGCCGACGCCCCGTGCCGCAAGGAGCCTTGCATGCCGCTGGTTGATATCCGCTCGCAGTCGCGCCGCCGAAGTCCGCAAGAGTTGCTCGAACACCTGTACTCGTTTGAGCTTGACCTGAAGTTCTCGGCGGGGATTTGGTATTTCTCGCCCGCGGCCAGCCGCTTTCATGATCGGTACGGCCCCGAGCTTGGCATCGAACAGCGGCTGGAAATCGCGGCGCGACTGAAGGACTATGGGCTGGCGGGGCTCGAAGCACACTACCCCAACGAGATCAACGAGGAGAACGTCGCGCTGTGGCGGCAGTTCACGCGGCAAACTGGTATCCGACTCATCACGGTCATTCCGCTGTTGTTCTGGGATCGCCAGTTCGAATGGGGTTCGTTGTCCAGCCCGTTACCGGAGGTTCGGCGGGCGGCGATTGCACGGACGCAGGCGGCCCTGCGGCTGAACCGGGAGTTGGATACCGATTTCGCGGTCGTCTGGCCGGGGATTGACGGATACGAGAACCCGTTCGGTATCGATTTCGCGGACATGCGGGCGCGGTTCGCTGAAGGGCTGGCGGAGGCGCTGGACGCCGTCCCGGGCGTGCGGATCGCGTTCGAGCCGAAGCCGTACGAGCCGCGTGGCCGTATTCTGTATGGTACGACGCCGGAGGGCGTGCTGCTGGGTCGGCAGGTGGAGGAGTTGCTGCGGAGCGGGGAGAACCGGGGGCTGCTGGAGCAGGGTCATAAGCTGTGCTGCTTGAACCCGGAAGTCGGGCACGTGCTGATGGGCTTCGAAGACCTGCCGTACGCTTGCAGTTGGCCGCTGTCCGAGGGGCGGCTGGCGCACAGCCACTGGAACAGCCAGCCGCTGGGCAACTACGACCAGGATTTGAACGTGGGGGTGGTCGCGCCTGAGCAGCTCGAAGCGGCCCTGTATGTGCTGAAGATGCACGACTACCGGGGCTACTTCGGCATTGACATCAACCCGGAGCGCATGCCGGTCGAAGTCGCCCTGAAGATAAACATGGATGCGCTGCGGGCCGCCAACGACCGCATCAACGGGCTGGACCATGAAGCCGTGCTGTATGCCCACGCCCATCCGGATCGGGCGCGGGGTTGGCTGGAGGCGTATCTCGTGCGGGCCCGAGCAGCGCGCCCGGAGCGATTGGCCCCGCTGCCGCCGTTGCGGTAGCAAGTGGCCGCGTCCGGTTGGCCGGCCCGCCCCGGCGACACGGAGTTCAGGGGATGCTCTGCCGGATGACCACGAGTGTGCGCCGCACGGCCGTCATCAGCCGGTAGCCGGCCAACCCGACGGCGATCCACCCGACTGCGGTGATCACACGCAGCGCGATCAACACTGCTTCCCAGTCCGGGTCGGTGCGTGCTAGGCGCTGCGCGCACCCCAGGGCGACCGTCAGAACGCCCATGGCCCAAACCGCCCGCTGCAGGCGGCTGGCGAAGCGGGCCAACTTGATGTTCGGTGCGCGCTGCATCAGTTTCGCGACGCCGCGCAGAAACAGGGCCGACGGGACGGTCGCCCAGAGTGCCAGCAGGCACATGCGCACGGCTTCGGGCAGGAAATGGGTTGCCACCGCCACGGCGCCCAGGGCAACCACGGCGATCAGGCCGGCGCGCACCAGCCCGCGTACGTGGAAATAGGCGGCCTCGTAATAGGCCAACGAACACCGGCGCGTCAGCAGCACGATTCCGGTTATCGCTACGACTGAGTACAGCATGATGACCGCGAAGACCGTCTCGTAGGTCCGCCGGGCGGCATCGATGACATCTGTGGATGTGGCGATCATGCCGACCAGGCCAGCCGCCAAGACGACGGCTAGGACGATGCCACCATAAATAACTAACCGGGCGGCCTCTTGCAGACGTTCGATCTCGGGGCCTTCGGAGTAGATCAGGTAATCGCCGTAGACGGAATCGGAGCAGGGGTGGCCGCAGTGTGGACAGGGCGTGGTGAGCAATTCCCCGCACAGCCCGTTGCCGCACTTGATACAGCGCAGGTCGGCGATGATGCGTTCTTCGGCGTTGACCGGCAACTGTCTGATTCTCTTGGACCGTACCCGCACGCGACCCCGCCTGCCAGCCTCACGGCTCCTTAAAGAAGCAAACGACGAGATGACGCGGGAGCGTACCAGATTCCCGCGATATGGCAAGCGGCGTGCCCGATAGGCCTGCTGGCGGCCGTGGATGCGGGCTCGGAGTGCCGGGCGGCGCGCGGGCAGTGCTTCGCCGGGTGGGGATTCGGCTGTTAGCAGCCGGACGGGGCTCGTGGGCGCGGTCGGCGAGACTTGGCTCGTCGCGTGTCGGCTTGGTCGGACACCATTGTGTCGCGGGGCCGATGGCACGGCGCTTCTGAGGCGTCCGGCTGCCCGGGGCCTCTGTATTCGGTTGTCAAAGATCCGCTCCGGT
>CAZYGM010000271.1:0-3958 GCA_964647015.1 uncultured Planctomycetales bacterium
GACTTGGGCGGCGGCCAGCGCGGCGAAACGCATTGGTGGCACAACTGGGGTGTGTGGCTGATGCACCACGGCGGGACTTACAGTGTCACCGTCACTTTGGACGCGGATGATGACATCGTCGAGACGGACGAGTCCGACAATGCACTCACGATCACGTTTGACGTCATGGGCGACGTGACGGCCGAATGGACGCTGGTGCAGGCGGAGTCGGGGCGGGCCCTACTCGGAGACGGGACGGACGTCATCGTGGGGACCATGGATGATGCGTTCGACTTCCTGCACCCGTGGTTTGACGGCGAGGACTCGCGCGGTCGGCCGCGGTTGGTGGCGGCGGCGCAGAACGCGCGGGGCAGCGACGGCAGTCCGCTCAACGCCGAGCATGCGACCGCACTGATGGGTATCGTGCTGGCGCGGGGCCTGAACAACGGCGACCTGACCGGGTTGGCGCCGGGCGCCAGGTACGTGACGGCCGAGTTCATCAACCGGGCGGGCATACCAGACTTGCCGGTGCTGCACGTGCTGGACGCGGCGGGATTCCTGGTCGCGCACGGGGCCGAGGTCATCAACATGAGCTGGTCGTGGTGGTTCGGGTCGGAGACGCAGTCTTACACCGGCGAGACGGTCGTGACCAACCTGATGGCCGACTACCTGGCGTACGGACGGAACATCGTTTGTGTGGCCGGTGTCAATCAACTGCCGGAGCACGCGCACCCGACGGCGCCCGGCTCGTCACGGAACATCATCACGGTGGGCGGGTTGCAGGACGACCTGCTGCATGTCTGGGAGCAGCAGAATCACGGGCCCACGCTGGACGGGCGCGGCAAGCCGGAGGTGCTCGGCAACGACGCGGAGCGGGCGGTTGCCACACACGCCGGCTGGCGCCAGGGCATGCCGGCGGCCGAGGGCTACGTCGGCACGAGTTTCGCCGCTCCGTTCGTGACCGGTGCGGCGGCCCAACTGCTCGCTTACGGCAAGCGCAACGGGCAGAGCACTGACCACCGCGTGATCAAGGCCATCATCATGAACTCGGCCGGCAAAGTGCGCGCCGCCGACGGCGCGGCTTGGTCGCACAGCGCCACGCAACCGCTCGATGATCAGCAAGGGACGGGCGTAATCAGCCTGGTGCGCATGTACGAGATGTACTCGGCCGGCGCGCAGCGTCCCGTCGAGGCCGCCGTGCCGGGTTACGCTTTCGGGGAGGTGAGCGGAGTCGCGAACCAGAGCGACGCGCACGGGTGCGTGTGCTACCGGCTGGGGCGGCTCGAAACGGGCGGGGCCACGCTCTCGGCCACGCTGGTTTGGGATCGGCATACGTTCTGGCACGACGCCAATGGCAACGGCCTGATCGACGCCGTGGACTCCTTCTACACGAGCCCCACGGACTGTCAGGACAACCTGGACCTGGTGCTTTATTGCGACGGGGCGGTGTTAGCCGCTTCGCGGAGCGTCGTTGATACGGTTGAGCATATTTACGTGCCGGCCGCGCCGGCGGGCCGGTATGAGCTGTGCGTCGAGCGCCTGGCGGTGGCCGGGTCCGGTCCGGGCGAGGAATACGCGCTGGCTTGGTACGCGGACGGCGAATGGACGGCCCTGCCGCGCGGCGATCTTAACGGCGATGGCAGCTCGAATACGTCTGACACCGACCCGTTCGCGCAGCGCCTGCTGAACATGGCGCCATAGCACCGGGTGCGCCGGCTGACCCAGGCTTGTCATGCCCAGGCGCGGGCATTACCCTCCGGGGCGCCGCTCGGACGCGGCGCAGGAATTCCACCAGGAGGAGTGGTCATGCCCAGACGAGAACGCGCTTTTACCCTCATCGAATTGTTGGTCGTCATCGCGATCGTGTCGCTGCTGGTGGCCGTGCTGCTGCCGGCGCTGGCGGGGGCGCGGGGACAGGCCAGGCAGACGGGCTGTGCGTCCAACCTCCGGCAACTCGGGCTGGCGCTGCAGATGTACGGTGACACCAACGGCAACTGGCTGCCCAGTTGGTCAATGTGGCACGTATGGGGCTGGTACGGCACGGACCTGGACGGCACGCGCGGGGATGACCCCGGGCCGGCCTGGAGCGAATGGTTGAAGCTGGAGGGGGTACTGCCGGCCATCAACATCTACCAGTGTCCCGAGTTCCCGAGCAATGTGCCGGTCAGCTACTTCATCACGGCCTACGCCGCCTGGGAGCGCGACGAACGCCGCAGCACGCAGCTCACCCGGCTGCGCTGCCCGGCCGAGTTCGTGCTCAGCGGGGACTGCACGAACCCGATGTTCTACGCGCCGCCGTTCGGCACGAACATGGAGTTGCAGATCGACGACGCCGACATGGATAACGCCACGCAGCCCTGCCTGAACATCGATCTGGAACACATGCCGGAGGCGCACTCGGGCGCAGCGGTGGCCTGGCTGAATCCCATGCATGGGCGGCGCCGGAACAACGTGCTGTTCGCCGACGGGCACGTGGTGGCGGCGGGGCGCTTCGAGCGGCACAGCATGACGCTGGACACGGAGCAGCGCGGCATCGCCTGGGGGGAACTCGAATTGGAGGATGTGGGCGCCGCGAAGTAGCGGCAGGCGGGGCTGACCAGCGCGCGGTCAGTAGCGGATGCGTTTCCGGGCCAGCGTCGCCAGATCATCAAGTCCGGCCAGGAATTGTGCGATGCGCCGGCCCGCCTGCCCGTCGCCATAGACGTTGCGGCCGCGCCGCCGGATTCTCTTGAGCAGGGCGCGGCGCAGGCCGGCACGTATGGCCCGCTCAGATTCCGCCACACATATGACTGATGACCCCGCCGGCTCGCGGCCGGCCTGGCGGTCGCCGATGTTGACGGAGGGTGTGCCCGCCAGCGGCGCCTCAATGATGCCGCTCGACGAGTTCCCAACCAGAACGTCCACAGTCATTAGCAGCCGCAGGAAATCATCGCGCGGTAGGGAGCGGTACGTCGTGACGGCCGCCCGCTCACTCCGGCGCTCATGCCGGCGAATTGCCCGCAGCACGCCGCTTTGCCCGCGATCCGTGTTGGGATAGATGATGACCCGCTGCAAGCCGGCGGCGGCGACGGCATCCAGCAGTGTGGCCATCGCCCGTTCTTCGACGGCCGGCGGTCGCCCGCTGGCGTGGAACACGACCAGCGCACGCCCCGCAGGCGCGCGGCGCGGCGGTTGTTCGTGCAGGAGTTCGCGCAGGCGATCCAGGCCCGGCGCGCCCACGACGTACACCCGCTCCGGCGTTTCGCCCATGCGTACGATTCGGCGGGCGGCGCGGTGGGTGGCCGGAAAATGCACATGGGCCAGCTTGGTGATGGCATGGCGCAGGCTGTCGTCGAAGTCGCCCGGGGCCACGTCGCCGCCGTGGATGTGGGCCAGCACGCGGCCGGTCGTGACGGCCGCCAGCGCGCCGGCCATGGCCTCGATGCGGTCGCCCAGCACCAGGACGACGTCGGTACGGGCCTGGGCCAGGAAGGCGGCGATGCCGGCCACGCCGCGCGCCAGGCCGGCCGCCTGGTCGAGCGGATCGTCCGAGCCCGTTTGCATGGGAACCTGAGCATCAACGCGCCAGCCGTCGCGTGTGATGACATCAACCGTGCGGCCGAATTCTGGCAGCAGGTGAATGCCGGTCACGATGGTCTGGAGCTTCAGCCGGGGTTCCGCCGCAATGGCCGTCATGACCGATTGCAGCAGGCCGTACTCGGCGCGGGTGCCCGTGACGACGGCGACGCGGCGCGGCTGGGGGCGGCGGCTCACGCGATGAGATCCCATGTCAGTATCGTATCGGACGGCACGTCGGCCGCGACCTTGCGGCCGAGCAGGCTTTCCAGCTCATCGGGGGCGATGCCGCCGGCGGGGCGCTTGAGCGTGAGCATCTCGGCAGTAAGCGTCGTGCCGGCCGGCAGCGGCACGGCGGCCACAACGCTACGTCCGGCCGCGGCCCGCACGTCCGCTTCCAGATCGGTCAGGCCCAGCGCGCCAT
>CAZYGM010000272.1:0-3929 GCA_964647015.1 uncultured Planctomycetales bacterium
CCTTGCCATGGCGGGGATTATACCTTCAGGAACGGTTATGGGATAGGCTCTTAATGTCGGCGAAGTCCGCCAGGACATCGCCCATGGCGACGTTGTCGGCGTAGGGGTAGTTGGCCCACGTCAAGACGTAGCAGTAGTCCTTGATCTGGTTCAGCGTCGGCGTGGCCACGCGCGCGTCGAGATAGTCGACCGGCTGGCCCAGCAGAGCCGCCAACTGGTTGCGGAACGTCGCGTTGTCGCCGTCGGTCGGCGCGTACAGCAGACCCGCGCAGTGCCACTCACCGCACGGCGGATCGAATGCGTCGATGTCGCAGGCCTCGCCCAGCACGCCCGGTAGGAACCGGCCGTTGCAGTTGGCCTCGTACTCAACACTGACCTCATACTCGCTGTCGACGCAACAGCAACCCGGCGTGCCGCACGGCGGGCTGAGCTCTTCGCACTGTCCGCCCGACTCGAAGCGGGCGTACTCACAGTTGAGCCGGAGCACCGGATCCCAGCAGTCACCGGTGTAGATGTCGCAGCAGGCACCGGGGTCGCCGCACGGCGGGCTCAGTTCCTCACACTCCATCTGGAAGTGGAACTGCAGCGGCGGCATGCAGCTCATGACCGGGACATTTTCCGTGCAGATGCCCGTGTACGGGTCACAGCAGGCACCAGCGACAGAAGGGACGTAGCATCCGCACAGGTTAACCGTGAACTGCGCCCAATCGCCGACGCTGTAACTGCCGCCGGTGTGACCGGATGCGTACCTTACGCGCTTGTCCAGGCGCCAGCCGGCCACCAGCGTGCCGGTGCTCCACGTCCCGGCGCCGAAGGTCGGGCCGGGCCGCAGCGACATCTGGTCGCAGTACGTCGCCGAGAGCAAAGAAACACCCCAGAACTCGCAGCCGAAGCCGTCGCCCATGTACGTGGCGCTGGTGTAGGTGCTCGCCGTGGTCGGGCAGTAGTCGTCCGTCATGATGCGGCCGCCCAGGTAGTTACCGGCGGTCGGCAGGCACCACTGACCCAGAACGACACAGCTGCCCAGATCTACATAGTCGGCCAGCACGTCGCCCATGGCGTCCTTGTCGGCATAGGCATAGTTGACCCACGTCAGAACGCACTCGTACTCCTGCAACATGGCCAGCGAAGGCGTGGCAGCGCGGCCGTCGAAGTAGTCGCACGGCGCGCCCGTCAGCGCCTCAACCGCGCTGCGGAACGTCGGGTTGTCCGGCTGGCTCGGGCAATAGAGGATGCCCACCGGCTGCCACTCGCCGCACGGCGGGTCGAAAGCGTCGATCGTGCAGTCTTCGCCGGTCACACCCGCCACAAAGCGCCTGGCACAATTCGCGGCGAACTCCTCGTAAGCCACCCCCGCGTCCTCATCACAGCAGCAACCGGGGTTGCCGCACGGCGGCTCGAGCTCGGCACACTGCTTCTGGTAATGGAACTGGAGCGGTGGATGGCAATCCTGGAGATCAACGCCATCCGCGCAGTCACCGGTGTAGATATCACAGCAGGCACCGTAGGCCGGCCCGCCGGAGCACGAGCACAGGTTGACCGTGAACTGTGCCCAGTCGCCGGTGCTGAAGTTCATGCCGGTGTGACCGGCCGCATAGGTCACCCCTTTGTCCAGGCGCCAGCCGGCAACCAGTGTACCCGTCGTCCACGTGCCACTACCCCAGAAGGGGCCGGGCCGCAGGCTGATCAGGTCGCAGTAAGTCGCCTGTAGCGCCGCGATGCCCGCGAATTCGCAGCCAACGCCGTCACCGGTGTAGGTCGTGCCGGCAGGGACGTAGCTCGTAGCCGTAACCGGCAGATAGTCGGCGGTCATGATGCGGCCTTCCAGCCAGCTGTTGTGCGTCGTGTGCAGCGTCCACTGGCCCAGAATGACATGGCCACCGGCGTCGACATAGTCCGCCAGTCGGTCGCCCATGGCGAATCTGTCCGCATAGGGGTAGTTGCACCACGTCAGGACGCACTCGTACTGCAGCAGCAACTCGAGCGACGGCGTGCCCAAGCGCGCGTCGTAGTAGTCGCACGGCGAACCGGTAATCGCGGATACTTCAGCGCGAAACGCCGCGTTATCCTGCTGGCTCGGGCAATAAAGTGTGCCAACCGGCTCCCACTCGCCGCAGGGCGGGTAGAAGGCGTCTATCGAGCACTCGCTGTCGAGAACGCCACCCAGGAACCGGCCGCCGCAGTTGGCCTCCAATTCGACGTACACCGCCCCTGCGCCCTCGTCGTAGGCAGTGTAACACTGACGCCAGGCCTGCCAGTCGACCAGCGTAATCCGACCGTCGCCGTCATAGTCGGCCGTCGGCAGCCAGCCCGGACCGCCGGCCTGCGAACCAAACGCCAAGTACAGCATGTTCAGATCAGCCGTGTCCACGACACCGTCGTTGTTCAGGTCGCACCACCACCACACTTCCATGCAGCAGCAGCCGGGATTACCACAAGGCGGGTCGAGTTCGGCGCACTGTTCTATGCCGAAGTGTTGCAGCGGCGGCAGGCACTCCTGCCAGACCACTTCGTCAACACACTCGCCCGTGTACGGATTGCAGCAGGCACCCGGCTCACCGCAGTAGCCGTAGACCGTGATGCCCGTGGGATCGACACCACCCAGGCCGTCGCAGCCCAGCTCGGCGCCGGTCACGGCATGGATGCAGTACGAAGCTTCATACGGCCAGCCACCCGCGGTCCAGACCGTGGTGATCTCGTCGCCGGTCGCAGCTTCGAAATAGGCATAGCCGGGCCCGGCACCGCTCGCCAGCGTCACGCCGGCGGCCACAAGCTCGCCGGCGACATACACATCAATGTAGCCGTTGTTCCAGCCGTCGCCGTAGTCGTCCCACATGGTGATGGAATGCTGGCAGGGCAAGTAGTCGCCGCACGGCGGGTCGAAGGCGCCCGTTGCGCAGTCCTGCCCCAGTACGCCGGGCAGGAAGCGACCATCGCAATTGACTTGGTACTCCACCGTGACGCCGGCGCTGTCGTCAATGCAGCAGCAACCGGGGTTGCCGCAGGGCGGGTCGAGCTCGGCGCAGGACGTCTGCCAGAAAATCTGCAGCGGCGCGCAATCCACGGCCGCCACTTCGTCCGCGCACTCGCCCGTATAGGGATCGCAGCAGGCGACGTAGATCGGCTCGTCGGTACAGAGCACGATGTTGGCGGTCAGTTGGGCCCACTGGCCGGTGCCGTAGCTGGCGCCAGTGTTGCCGGGGCTGTAGTAGACGCGGCGGTCAGGCCGCCAGGCCACGGCGAGCGTACCAGTGCTCATCGTGCCGTCGGACATGAATCCCTCCCGCACATAAGCAACGTCCAGGTACTGGCTGTAATACTCGGCGATTCCCTGGTGTACACAGTCCGTGCCGTCGCCCATGTACGAGCCGCTGCTATAACTGGTCGAGGTAGCCGGGAAGTAGTCCCACCCCCAGATGCCGCCCTCGGTCGAACCGCCGGTCGGTGTAGCCCATTGCCCCATGATTACCCGGCCGCCGAGATCGACGAATTCGGCCAGTCGGTTGCCCATGAGTTCGCGGTCGTTGTAGGAGTAATTCTCCCACGTGAATACCGCCCGATACTCCTGCATCTGCTCGACCGTCGGCGTGGCCGTCCGGGCGTCGAAGTAATCGACCGCCAGGCCGCCGAGGGCTGCCGACACTTCCGCACGGAAGGTCGGATTGTCCGGATTGGCCGGGCAGTACAGCAGCCCTTTGGTCGGCTCGCGCGTGCCGCCCGGGGCGGCTAACTGGCCGGCGAGGCAGACGTTGGTGACCAGCAGGCCGGCAATGACCAACGCTGTTGATGGAAGCCGTAATTGCATGATCCCACTCCTTCTCCCCCCACCCGGTGACTTGCCTGGAGATAGCTTGCGCTCAGCAGAGCAGCGACACACGGCCGCGGCGGCCGTGAGCGGAGCCCGATGGCGCGTGCCTGCACGCATGGGC
>CAZYGM010000273.1:0-3909 GCA_964647015.1 uncultured Planctomycetales bacterium
GCACCAGTGTGCCAGCCTGCATGTACTCGGCCGCCCGGCGGCCAACCGCACTGCCGTCCTTGACCTCGCGCCGCAGCACGTCGCCGCTGGAAAGCTGCTTGATGCCCAAGCGCTGCTCCAGGCGCGCCGCCTGAGTGCCTTTGCCGCTGCCGGGCGGGCCAAGGAAGATTAGCCGTAGTGCCGCCATCAGTACATCCCCTTCACGCGCGGGCCGCCCTCGGAGCCGAGGAAGCCCTCGTAGTTACGCATGATAAGATTGGCCTCGATGCGATGCACCAGGTCGAGAGCCACGCTCACGACGATCAGCAGGCCCGTTCCGCCCAGGAACGCCGATATCCGGAACGGAATTTCCAGACGAATCGCAACGATGGACGGAATCACGGCGATAAGAGCCAGGAAGCCGGCACCGACGTAGGTGATCCGCTCCATGACCGCTTCGAGGTAGTCGGCCGTACGCTTGCCGGGCCGCAAGCCGGGAATGAAGCTACCCATGTCACGCAGGTTGTTGGCGATCTCTTTGGGCTGAAACTGGACCGACGTCCAGAAGTAGGCGAAGAAGTACACCATCCCGACGTAGGTGATCTCGTAAACATACGCGCCGGGCATAAACACGCCGGCCATGAAGCTCCAGAAGCCCGTGGGCCACAGGTCCAGGCCGTTCAGATACCCGAGAATCATCTGGGGGAAGAGCAGGAACGAGCTGGCGAAGATGATCGGCATCACGCCGCCATGATTCACCCGCAGCGGCAGGTAGTGCCGCTGGCCACCGACCACGCGGCGACCACGCGTCTGCTTGGCCTGCTGAATCGGGATGCGCCGCTGTGCTTGCGTAATCAGGATCGCGCCGGCGACCACGGTAACGAAGGAGACGGTCAGAAAGACCACCTTCTCGGGGGTCATCGTCGCGCCAGTGCCGGCGCCGCCGCGAATAAGACCGAACGTGACGTCGACAATGACTTCGGGAAGGCGGGCAATAATACCGGCCATGATGATGAGGCTGATGCCGTTGCCGATCCCGTACTCGTCAATCTGCTCGCCGATCCACATCAGGATGATCGTGCCGGCCATCAGGCCCGGTACACCGATGAGCCAGAATGAGAATGTGGCGGCGTAGTCTGGATAAACCAAACCATTTGAGACCAAATAACGCACCCAGAATACCGCCTGGATCAGGCACAACGCGACCGTCAGGTAGCGGGTGTATTCCTGGATCTTCCGTCTGCCGGTCTCGCCCTCCTTCTTCAGCTTCTCGAGGGCCGGCACAACGGTGACAAGTAGCTGCAGTATGATCGACGCGCTGATGTAGGGCATGATGCCCAGGCCGAACAGGGTGCTCTGCCCCAGGTCGCCACCGGTAAACATGGCGAACAGATCGGCGGCCTGCTGTGCTGCCCCGGTGCCGCCGCTGCTCTGCCAGTGACGACTAAGCGACTCCTGATCGATGCCGGGGAGCGCAACGTAATAGCCAACCCGGTACACGCACAGCATAAAGAGCGTGAACACGACCTTGTTGCGGAGCTCCGGGATCCGGAAGACGTTGAAGAAGGCACGGATCATCGCGATCTAACCTCGCTGGACACAGTCACCGGCCATCATGACTCGGTCTGGGGCTCCTCAGCCGCAGGCTGAACGTCCATGGCCGCGGGCGGCTGGGTTTCCCGAACCACGACCGCCTTAGGGGCGGCCGGTGGCCGGACCTTCATGCCGCGCGCCTGCTTGGCCGTGTTGCGTTTGCGGGCCGCCTTCTCGGCGGCGCTCAGGTCCTCGATCAACTCGGCCTTGCCGCCCGCCTGCTCAATCAGTTCCTTGGCCTTGCGACTGAAGGCGTGCGCGCGCACGACTAGTCTCTTCTCCAGCTTGCCGCTGGCCAGGACCCGAACCAACGGCTGCGTGCTCTCCACCAGGCGAAGCTTGCGGAGCGTATCGGGGTCAACGGTGCCGCCGTCATCGAAACGGTCGTTAAGCACACCGACGTTCACGATCTGGTACTCGGTGCGGAACTTGAAGTTACTGAAGCCACGCTTGGGCAACCGCCGGAACAGCGGCATCTGGCCGCCCTCGGTCAGCGGACGGACTCCGCCGCCGGCGCGAGCTTGACAGCCTTTGTTTCCGCGGCCGGAGGTCTTGCCCTTACCGCTGCTCTCACCGCGACCCACACGGATCCGCCGTTTGCGAGCCCCAGCCTGGATGGTGACGTCGTTCAGCATCATGATACTAATCCTGTGCCTCGTCGGCGGGGCCGACCGGCGCGTCGCCGTCAGCGGGCTCGTCCGGCTCGACATAGGCCTCGGTCACGACGGGTTGGAGTTCGCGTTCGCGGGGCAAATCCAGCTTGACGCCGCGCAGCCGCTCGATAGCGGCCCTGGAACGCAGCGACTGGAGGCCGTTGATCGTGGCTTTCACCAGGTTCTTGGGACTGGTGGAGCCGTAGACCTTCGTCAGGACATCCTTGATGCCGGCGAGCTCGAGCACGGCCCGGGCGGCAGAGCCGGCGATAACGCCGGTACCTTCGCTGGCCGGGATGAGCACGATCCGGCTGGCGCCGAAGCGTCCGATGATCCGATGGGGGACAGTCGTGCCGCGCAGCGGGACCGAGAACATCCGCCGGCGCGCCTGCTTCACGCCTTTCTCGACGGCCGGCGGCACCTCGTTGGCCTTCCCATAGCCATAGCCGACCTTGCCGTCGCGGTCACCAACGACCACCAGGGCCCCGAAGGAGAAACGCCGACCACCCTTGACGACGCAGGCACAGCGATAAAGCTTGACCAGCACGTCGTCGATGTTGGACTCGGGTCCGGTGTCAGCGTCGCGGTCCCGCCCTCTGCCTCGCATTTGTCTTGGCCGCCCAGCCATACGTTCAACGCCTCGGTCTTGCCTAGAACTTCAGTCCTGCCTCGCGGGCTGCGTCCGCCAGGGCCTTGACGCGTCCGTGATAACGGCGGCCGCGCCGATCAAAACACACCTGCTCGACACCCAACTCTCGGGCCTTGGCAGCCAGGGCCTTGCCCAACAAAGCCGCCGCGGCGGCATTGCCGCCATAGCCGACCTGCTCGCGCAGATCCTTGGACCATGTCGACAGCCCACAAAGGGTGCGCCCGGTCGAATCGTCGATAATCTGCACGTACATGCCGCGGTGCGAGCGCGAAACCGCCAAGCGCGGGCGTGCGGGTAGACCAACCACCCGCTTGCGGACGCGCTGCATCCGCCTGCCTTGCCGGGCCGCCTTGATAAGTTCTGTCTTCATCCGACCTTACCTCAACCTGAGCGCGGCTTAGCCGCCGCCACCGGCGAACACCTTGCCGGCCTTGCGCTGCACGTGCTCGCCGGCATAGCGAATACCCTTGCCCTTGTAGGGTTCGGGCTTGCGCAGCTTGCGAATCTCCGCGGCGAACTGTCCGACCTGCTGCTTGTCCGGCCCGCTGACCGAGAACCTGGCCGGCTCACTGTCACCGCGGGCGGCCGGAACGGTGACCTCAACGGTCAGACCCTCCGGCACGGGGATCTCGAACTGAGCCTTGCGACCGACGCCGCGGCCCATGTATCCGCAGTTCAACAGGAGGGTACGCCCTTCAAGCTTGCAGCCGTAGCCAGTGCCGTAAACCTCCAGGCCGATCTGGTAGCCCTCGGCAACACCCTTGACCATGTTGGCGATGAGGGCCCGCGAGAGGCCGTGCAGCGCCCGGCTGCGTTTGGCATCATCCGGCCGGGCACAAACGATCTCATTGTCCGCCACCGCCACCGAGATGGGCGCGGGCACGGTCCAGGCCAACGCACCCTTGGGCCCGGACACCTGCACGTCACGACCAGAGATCCTGACGTTCACGCCGCCCGGGATCGGAACCGGTTTTTTTCCCACGCGCGACATTCGCTCACCATACCTTGCATAACAACTCGCCGCCGACCTTCTGG
>CAZYGM010000274.1:0-3908 GCA_964647015.1 uncultured Planctomycetales bacterium
ATCGAGCACACGCTCGACGAGATCCGCCGCACGCTCCAGAACACTGCCCGCGAGCAGCGCCACCGCGAGTTTTCACCCGCCCGCCTGATCGCCTCAGTCCTGCAAGCCCTAGTCATCGGCATGGTGTTGTGGGGCCTCTCCGACTGGGTCTTCGAGGAGCCCCGCGAGAGTCTGCTGGTCAAGCTGTCCTTCGCCGCCGTGCTCCAACTCGGCGCACTCACCGGCTTCACGCTCGGCCGCGAAATCAGCTAGCCGCACCGCCACTCCCCGCCGAGCTGGTCACTTCACCGCGGACTCGCCGCGCTGTCGCCCGGCGTCCTCATGCGCAATCCCCAGAATCAGTGCCACACCCACGCTCAACACGGCTATCACCGTGTCCTCGCTCAACGCCCAACCCGCCTGCGCTGCATACGCCACCAGCACCGTGGCTACGGCCACCTGCACCTTCCGGCTGCGCAACGGCCACACCCAACGCTTCCAGCCAGTATCCGCGTCACTCATGCCCAAACTCCCTGCCAGGGTTGTCCGCCTCCGTGCCGCCGTCATTCCGCCGCCGCGCCGGTCGCCGGCGCTGCCGGATACAGCGCCGCCGCCGCTTCCTCCGCGACTTTGGTCTTCACCCGCTCGACCCGCGCCTCGGCCGACTTGATGAGCAGATCTATGACCGCCTGCGCGCCGGCCAACTGCGCATCCACGCCAACCAGCCGCAGCGCCCGGGCGCGCTCCTCCTGCAGCGCCCAGAACTCCAGCAAATCACGGTCATTCCAGCACTCGTTCAACACGGCCTGCGCCGGCTCCAGAAGCTTCACACCCTCGGCTTGCTCCAGCCGTTGCAGCATGTCGCGATACAACAGGATTCGCAGCGCCTCCTGCTGCTGCGCAAACACAGCGTGCTGCACCTGGTCGGCCCGCCGCTGCGCCGTGATGGCCGTCCGCACCGACTCACGCGTGCAGCCGCTCAGCAGCACCGCTGCCCAGCAAACCGCGCCCACCGCCGTCAATCGTCCCGCGCCAAACCCTGCCCTCACAGCACACCTCCCACACTCCGCAACAACTGCAACGCCCACGCCGCCCCGTCCAGCCACTTCTCCGCCGCAATCGCCTCCGCCAGCCGCTGGGCCGTCACCCGTAGCTCCTCCTGTGACAGCCAGCCGCCCGCCGGCGTCGACGCCGTCAACTCCGCGCTGTTGTAGTCACGCCGCTCCGGCGTCTGCACCGCCTGCACGCGCTCCGCCTCAATCAACAACGCGTCAATCACATGCCGCGCCGCCCGCACAAACGCGCGCGCCTGCTCGGCATCCAGGTGTTCAATAACCGTGCTCAGGTTCATATTCATCCGCCTTGTCGGCCCGGCGCCCGGGCCCGCTTACGCCAACTCCAACTGCTCAATCTGCCGCGACAGCCGGCTCAACCATTCCGTCTCGTTCATCCGGTGCGAGCGCAGCTCCTCTCGCAACGCAATCAGCGCTTCCGTGTTGCTGCGAATCACATCCAGCAGGTGATCGTTGATCTCAACGCTCCGGCTGACATGCACCGCCGCCTCGCGCACCACGCTCACACCCCGTAACCGCTCGTGCCGCTCAAACCACCACATCACAAACAACAGGCCCCCGATGCCCAGCGACGGCAAGTGTTGCACTACGTCTTCGAGCATCAGTTCACCAGCTCGTACCACAGCAGCACGCTGTGCCGCGCCGCCGGCTCATCCAACACGCTGGAGAAACCCAGCGCCCGCCCACGCCCCGCCGTCAGCCCGTAGCGCGCCCCCAGCCGCAGATCCAGCGTCGCGTTTGCCGCCACATGCACCGGCGGCATCAGCTTCACCGCCGTCGCGCCACCCGGGTCCGACCACAGCTCAAATGTGCCCGCCCGGCTCGTTGAGATGCACACCCGCAACACCCGGATCAGCCGGCCCTCCACACCCGGCACCAGAATGTGCTGCTCCTGCATCCCCGCGAAACTCCGCCCGCAAACCATCATCGCGCCGACTCCCATGTCCCGGTCAACCGCGTCACTCGCACACCCCGCCCCCCTACAGCCCCTCCAACTCCTCCGCCGTAAAGCGCCGCGGACTCGCCCGATAGCGCGGCGAATCATCCGCCGCCACCCGTCCGGCCGGCGGCGTCACCGCCGGTAGACTCAGCCGCCCCGTGCCCACCGCCGAAAACCACGCCCGTGCCTCCGCATACAGAGACTGAACCCGCCCCGGCAGATCCGCCACAAACGGCGAACCACGCCACGCTATGTACTCCGCCAGGTCCAGCACGCGCTGCTTCAGCACCTCCCCCAACTCCGGATGCAGCGTCAGGTCAATCGGCGTGGCGTAGCGCAACGCCAGGTAACTGTCCGCCTCGGCCTCGGCTTCCGCCATGATGCGATCCGCCACCGCGTCATCCGCCGCCGCGCCGCTCACGCGATCCGTCAGCCGCGCGTACAGCGTGGCCCCCAGTCGCTCACTCAGCTCCGTCCTGCTCGCATATGCCATGCGCTCATGCCTCCTTGTCCACCGTGTAACGTGGCGGGGAATCACGCGGGGCCCGGGAAACGTCTCCCCCAGGCCCCGCCTCCGCGATGACTCCCCTTCGCGTTCCGCTCGCCGCCTAGACGAACGTCACCAGGCAAGCATCCTGCCAGAAACCGTAGCCCGCCGCGTGCACCGCCTTCACGCCGTACTGGTGCTGGTTCTCATTCACTTCCAGCTCGCTGCCTTCGGCCAGCGCCTGCACCTGCACCGGCAATTCCTCTTGGAAGATGAACGGCCGCGTCTCGCCGTCCGTCCGGAACACGGCGAACTGCGTCGTCCACGTCAGGCGCGGGTTCGCCACCCACTCCACGTCGAAGCCTTCCTGGATGCGCAGCGGATTCACCGAGTCCCGGTTGTAATCCGACAGCGCGATCATCGTCGCTGACCAGAACGTCATCGGTACCATGACCAAGAACCGCCGCGCGCCCTCGTTCATCGGCTCCCCATGATCGTCCTTGAAGCTCAGAATCTGCCCGACGCCGTCCACGATCGCGTGGAACATCTCCGTGTCAGTCGGCGCGGTCGGGGTGCTGGCGTCCGACTCGATCGAGTTGCTCTGCACGCCCGAATCACCCTCGCTGTGATCATCATCGAAGTAGTACTGCCCGTCGTAGCAGGCCGTACCGGCCCCACCCAGCAGCAACGCCGTCAACAGCTTGTTCGGATGTGTCGCCACCCGCCGCGCCATCTCGTTCACCCGCACCATGATCTGGCCGGTCTTGTCGCGCCGCTGCTCGTCAGCGTCCACGCGAATCGTGGATTCCCACACCTTGTTGACGATCGTCACCCCGTTGGCGCGCAGCGGCCGCACCTGCCGCCCGCCGACCCACTCGCGCACCTGCGGCACCATTCCCAGCCACCGGTACGTCTCGCTCTCCTGCGTGCTCGGAAACTGCAACGCCAACTTGGTCCACCAGGCGCCCTGGGCATATTCCTCCAGCCGGCGATAGAAACGCCCGATGATCGCCCGCGACGTCAAGCCCGTGTCTACAACTGCCATGTGTCTCTCCTGTCACCAGGCGCCGCGCCTCCGGCCGCCTCACACCAACCGGGGCGCGCGCCTCAGTATCCTGCCTGCCTACGCAATATCCCGACTGAGGATGATCCACTCCGTGCCCGTGCACACCAGCAGGGCCGTGTCGTACGCCGCGTCCATCGCCGCGTACGTCGTCGCGTTGTCGATCTTCTCCAATCCGTGTCCGTCCAGCGTGATGGCCGCCGCGGCCGCCGACGTCTTCACGATCCAGAACCACCCGCCCGCCCGCACCGTGCTCACCGGCGGCAGCGTCAGCGTCCGCGCCGCCGTGTTCCCCATCAGCAGCACGCGGTTCATGTGATCCAGCGTCAGCGTCGCACTGGCGTCGGCCAGCGCAACCACCGGCAG
>CAZYGM010000275.1:0-3867 GCA_964647015.1 uncultured Planctomycetales bacterium
GCCAACCGGCGTGGCTCTGGGCCCCAGCCAGTCGGAGGCCGTCATTCTCCAAGCCATCAAAGGGCTGGAAAACGAGCTCGCCGAGCGCCGCATCGTGCGCCGCATGACCGAAGAACACCCCGAGGTCAAGGTCCTGCGCCGCAAGCAGCTGGCCCTATACGAGCAGATCGAGCAGCTCCGTGGCGACGGCACTCCCACCGTCGCCAGCGCGTCGCCGGCCCTCACCGACACGCCCAAGAGCGCCCAAAGACTGCGCTGCGAAATGGAGCTGGAAGCTCTGCGGCCCCAACTGGAGCTGGTGCAGACCAGCTTCGGCGCGGCCGACCAGCGCGTCGAACGCTTCGCGGCTCTCTACGAACAGTTGCTGGGACGCGACGACGAGCTGCGCAAGCTGCGCGAAAAGATCGAACAGGACCGCTCCACCATGGCACTCTGGCGCCAGCACATCTCCGAGCTGGACCGCATCCTGAGCGCCGATACCGGGCAGCGCGGCACGCAGTTTGCCCTGCTCGAAGAACCCAAGGGACCAACCCGCGCGATCAACCCGCGGCTCAGTTCGGTCTTTGCCGTGTGCACGGGCTCCGGCCTGGCGGCCGCCGCACTGCTGGTGGCCCTGGCCGAACTACTCGACCGCTCCTTCCGCACTACCGGACAAGTAGCGCGGGCCCTGGGCATCCCCGTGCTCGAAAGCGTCGGCGTGATCGCCACCCCCGAGGTGCGGCGCAAGCGCCTGATCTCACGCGCCGTCTGGACGCCCACGCTGGCCGTGCTGCTGATCGCTCTACTGCTGGCGGGCACGCTGGCTTACACCAGCCTGCAACGGCCCGAATTCCACGAACAGGCGCTGACACGACTGGAAACCGTATTGCCAAGTTCAATCCTGCCGGCCCGGGCCGGCGGTATGACCGCTATCGGACGGTGAGGCGCACTGATGGGCTCGATGTTCGAGATCATGAAGAAGGTTCGGGAGGACGCGCCCCTCGAAGAGGAGCTGAAGTCCGAACCCCAGTCGGTCGCCACCGCGGAGCCCATGCCGGCCGCACCCATGCCGAGCAGCTTCGCCCCCGACGCGGACCAGGACCCCGGCGGCTTCGTTCCGGACAGCCAAACCGTTGAATGGGACGCCCAGCGCGTCGACCCCGCGATCGTCGCTTTTCACGATCGCTACTCGTCCGTCTGCGAGCAGTTCCGCTCCATCCGGGCCCGCCTGCTGAGTATGAGCACGACCAACACGCACCGCGTGATTGCCATCGCCAGCAGCCTGCCCCGCGAGGGCAAGAGCGTCACGGCCACCAACCTCGGCCTCGTCATGGCGGAGGGCGGCGAGTACCGCACACTGATCGCCGACATGGACTTCCGCTGCGGCACCCTGACACGCCTGCTCGGGCTGCGACCCGAATGCGGTCTGGCCGACGTCCTCAGAGGCCACGCCACCTTCGAGTCCGCACTGATGCCGACGCCCTACCCGAATCTCAAGCTGCTGCCCGCGGGCCCGGACGCCAATCACGGCGTGTCCGAACTGCTCGGGTCAACCAGCACGCGCGAGGCCCTGGCGAGGATGCGGCAGTCGTTCGACTACACCTTCGTGGACACGCCGCCGGTCAACACCGTCTCCGACGTCAGCATGCTGGCGCCCTACTGCGACGGCGTCATCCTCGTGGTCGAGATGCACCGCACCCCCGAGCCCACGGCCCAGCAAGCGGTTCGCACGCTCCAGGCCAACAACGTCAAGGTCCTGGGCTGCATCGTCACGCGCCACGAAGACCAGCGAACGCATTACTATGACCGTTACACCTACTATTACCGCGACGGTTAAGCGGGGGCGGGCACGCGAACACACGGCGACACTCACGATCGAACCGGCACTGGACAGCCGGGCCGATGCGCTCTGGTACGCCTACGTCGCGCGCCACGCCAATGCCACCGTCTTCCACGAACCGACCTGGTGCCGGGCCGTGGAACACGTGTTCGGCCACCGCGGGCACCACCTCCTGGCCCGGCGCGACGGCGATGTCGTGGGCGTGCTGCCCCTCGTCGAAGTACGCAGCCTGCTCGCCGGCCGCCTGCTGGTCAGTGTCCCTTACGGCACCTACGGCGGCATCCTGGCGGATGACGCCGCCACCTGCCAGGCGCTGGCGGAGGAAGCGATCCGCCTGACACATACCTCCGGGGCCCGCCTGCTCGATCTGCGCTCGGCCGAGGCCCTGGTGCCCGGACTGGAGCGCGTCGAACAGTACGACACCTACGTCCGCGAACTACCGCCCCATCCCGACGAGCTGGAAAACTACCTGCCCCGCCGGGCCCGCGCCGCCGCCCGCCAGGCCCGCCAACGCGAGGGCGCCGACATCCGCCATGACCACCAGCACCTGGCCGCCGTCTGGCACCTCTACACCCGCAGCATGCGCCGCCTGGGATCCATCAACTACCCCTACGCCCTCTTCGCCGAACTATTCGCCCAGTTCGGCCAGCGCGCCTGGCTGACAACCCTCTGGCGCGCCGAGCAACTGATCGGCGGCGTAATCAGCTTGGTCCATCGCGATACCGTCATGCCCTATGTTATCGGGCTCGACGAGCGCGTCCGCTGTTACGGCGGCAGCAACCTCCTCTACTTCGCAATCATGGAGCGCGCCGTGCGCGCCGGCCTCCGGCGCTTCGATTTCGGCCGCAGCCGCCGTGCCAACTCCGGCTCGGCCGGCTTCAAGAAGAACCAGGGCTTCGAACCGCGGCAGCTCGGCTACCAACGCTATGTCCCGCCCGGACTGCCCACGCCCGACCTGACGCCCGCAAACCGTCGGTTCGACTTGGTGCGGCGAGTGTGGCCGCGCCTGCCGTTGTGGGCCACGCGGTGGCTCGGCGGCTGGCTCGCCAAATCCATTCCCGGGTAGCAGGAGGGCCGATGCGAATACTCATGCTGACGCCGCGCCTGCCTTACCCGCCCGATCGCGGCGACACCGTGCGATCCTGGACGGCCTTGTCCGGCCTGGCCGGCCGGCACGAGGTCTGGCTCGCCACGCTCACCCAGGGCCACCTCCGACCGGAGCACCTGGCGCGCGTTCGCGATTGTTGCCGCACCGTGGCTGTGTTCAAGCGTTCCCGCTCCCGCAGCCTCCTCCGCGGCGCGCTGAGCCTCCTGGCCGGTAACAGCCTGAGCGCGGGCTACTTCCACGATGCGCGGCTGATCGAGACAGTGCGGCACTGGTCGGAAACCATCCCGTTTAATGCGGTCCTGACCTACTCCTCCGCGCTGGCCCCTGCGGCGGACGCCCTTGCCGCCCGGCATCGCGTGCTGGACATGTGCGACGTTGACAGCACCAAGTGGCTGAACTACGCCCGCCAGAGCCCGCCACCGCTGCGCTGGCTGTACGAACTGGAGGGCCGACGCGTCGCGGCACTTGAAGCACGCGCCGCCCGCAGCCACGACGTCTGCCTGCTCGTTAATGAGCGGGAGCGGCGCAAACTTGCCACAGCGGTCCCCGCCACCCTGACGGACGTCGTACCAACCACGGTCACGGCATCGGACTTCACCCTCCCGGAAGGCGCACTCGCCGAGCTGCCCCCAAGCCCGATAATCGGCATGGTCGGCTCCATGTTCTATCCGCCCAACGTGCGTGCCGTGAACTGGTTCGGCCACAACGTCTGGCCGCTCGTACGCGCCCGCCTACCGCAGGCACGCTGGCTGATCGTCGGCAGTCGCCCCACGCGCGGCGTACGACGATGGCGGCGGCAACCCGGCGTGGAGGTGACCGGCTACGTTCAGGACGTGCAACCATACCTGCGCCAGATGCGCGTGTTCGTGAACCCGGTCGTCGGCGACCTCGGCGTCCAGTCCAAGGTCGTCGTGGCGCTCGCCGCCGGACGGGCGTGCGT
>CAZYGM010000276.1:0-3815 GCA_964647015.1 uncultured Planctomycetales bacterium
GGTCCACGGCGCGCGGCGATACAATGCCGCGCCGGGCAGCGCGCCCGCATCGTCCGCCAACCTCATGGGAATCGGAGAGGTGTCATGCTGAAACTACGCCACAGAACCAGAGCCGTAATTGCCGTCTTGCCGGTGCTACTGCTGGTGGCCAGCGGCCACGCCGCGCCGGGAGACGTGCTCCTGACCCATGACGCCCCCTGCAACTACCCGGCCGGCCTGGCCGCGGTCGGCGACCATCTGTACCTGCTGGACTGGCGCGAGGCGAAGCTGTTCCGCGTGGAGATGCAGAGCGGCGCCGTGCAACGCTCCTGGGACGCGCCGACGCTCCGACCGCGTGGGCTGGCCCACGCCGACGGGCGGCTCTTCATCTCGGACGACCGCAGCAGACAGATCTGCGTGTTCAATCCCGACACGGGCGTGGTTGAGAACACGTTCGCCGCGCCCGGCGGGCGGCCCAGCGGACTGGCTTATAACGCCGGCGTGCTCTACGTGCTCGAACGCGCCAGCCGCAAGGTCTATCGCGTGCTACCCGAGGATGGCACGATCCTCGGTTACTTCGCTCTTCCGGAGCGCGACTGCGCCGACCTGGCGCACGACGGCCGTTACCTGTGGACCAGCAACCGCGTTAAGGACGAGCTTTACATGGTTCACCCGGAGACCGGCCAGGTCATCGGCATCCTGGCCGCCCCGGGACCGCACGCCACGGGCCTGGCCTGGGACGGCACCGCCCTCTGGAACGCCGACTTCCAGACCCGCAAGCTCTACCGCCTGCAGATCAAGAGCGAGCCGATGTACCGCGTGTTCGACTCGCGCACGGCCCGCTGCGAGTACTACTGGACGCTGTACAACTACGGGCCGGGCCGCGCGTTCGACGTAACGCTGAACCTCGCCGTGCCCGAGCCGCTGGTTAACCAGCAATTGCTCACGGAGCCACGCTTCTCGCCGGCGCCGGACGAGATCCGCACCGACCGCTGGGGACAGCGCTGCGCGCTGTTTCGCCTGCCCGGCGCGGAGCCCGGCCGGAAGCTGGAAGTCCGCTGCGAGGCCGAAGTCGCGCTCGCAGCACTGCGCTACCTCATCATCCCCGAGGAGACCGGCACGCTGGCGGACATCCCGGCGGAGATCCGCGAAGCCTACCTGGCCGACGACTCGCGCTACCGCATCGACAGCCCGTTCATTCAGGAGACGGTCCGGAAGGTGGTCGGCGACGAGCAGAACCCCTACTGGATCGCCCGCAAGATATACGACTACGTGATCGACAAGCTGACATACGAAATGGTGGGCGGCTGGGACGTGCCGGAAGTGGTGCTGCGCCGCGGCAGCGGCTCATGCTCGGAATACACCTTCGCGTTCATCGCCCTCTGCCGGGCCGCCGGCCTGCCCGCGCGCTACCAGGGCAGCATCGTCATCCGCAACGACGACGCCAGCGTGGACGAGGCCTTCCATCGCTGGGCCCAGATCTACCTCCCCAACTATGGCTGGGTGCCCGTGGACGCCAACAAGGGCGATGCCGAATCGCCCGCCGACCAGGCGCGCGGCTTCGGGGAACTGGACAACCGCTACCTGATCACCACGCATGGCGGCGGTGGCTCGGAGTACCTGCACTGGGGCTACAACTCGTACGTGCACTACCGCGCCGACGGCTACTGCAAGGTGGAACGCGAGACCTACGGATTCTGGGAGCCACACGATACGCCGCCCGAACAGGTGCAGTCCGGCGCGGATCAGGCCGGACCATAGTCGCGCGCACGTTCGCGGCAACCACGACCGTTCTTCTGGCGGGGTTTGAATCTTCGCGCCGGCGTGGCCAAAATGCCCGCTCGTCCCGCCGGGCGGCGGGACGCACTGACTGATGGAGTTAATGACTATGCGTTGGAGCCACTACTTAATACCGACGACGAAAGAGACGCCCAAGGATGCCAGTGCGCCGTCGCACATTCTGATGTTGCGGGCCGGGCTGATCCGACAGGTCGCGGCGGGGCTCTATACGTATCTGCCCCTCGGTTACCGGACCTTGCGCAAGGTTGAGAATATCGTCCGCACGGAGATGGATCGCGCCGGCGCGATCGAGCTGCACATGCCCATGCTCCAGCCGCTTTCGCTCTGGGAGGAAACCGGCCGCACGGAAGCGATGGGCGACGTGCTGCTCCGTCTGGCCGGCCCGCCCGGCGACTGGCGCCCGAACACCGTGCTCGGCCCGACGCACGAAGAGGTCATCACCGACGTCGCCCGGGCTTATCTCAACAGCTACAAGCAGTTACCCATCACGCTCTACCAGATTCAGACCAAGGCGCGCGGCGAGGCCCGGCCCAAGAGCGGCGTCCTGCGCACGCGCGAGTTTCTGATGAAGGACGCCTACTCCTTCCACGCCGACAAGGCCAGCCTCGACGCTGAGTACGACAACATGTACCAGGCGTATTGCCGTATTTTCGCCCGCTGCGGGCTGCCTTACCTGGCGGTCGAGGCGGAGACGGGCGCGATCGGCGGCGACGTCTCGCACGAGTTCATGGTGCTGACCGACGCCGGCGAGGACTCGGTCGCCCTGAGCGCTGACGGTGACTACGCCGCCAACCTGGAACGGGCCACGGCCCGGCCGTTGCCCCAGCAGGACGGCGAGCCAGCGCCGTGCGTGGAGGTGCACACGCCCGGACACGGCAAGGTCGAGGACGTGTGCGCGTTCATGGGCACACAGCCCGGCCAGATGATCAAGACGCTTATTTACGTGAGCGCGCCGCCGGCCAGCCCGCCGCCGCCGGGCACGCCGGCCCCCCGCCGCCAGTGCGTAGTGGCGTTGGTGCGCGGCGATCACGACATCAACGAATACAAGCTCAACAAGGTCGCCGGGCAGCCGCTGGAGTTGGCTGATCCCGAGACGATCATGCAGGTGACGGGCGCGGCGGTCGGCTTCGCCGGCCCGCAGGGACTCATCGACCGCATCGATGGGCTGATTATCGACCGCGACGTTACGACCCTGCGCAACGCCGCCAGCGGCGCCAACAAGACTGACTACCACGTGAAGAACATCAACCCCGGCCGCGATTTCCCCGTGAAGGGCGACAAGGTCGTCGTGGCGGACATCCGCAACGTGGTCGCCGGCGACCGCTCCCCAGCCGGCAGCGGCAGCCCGCTCAGCATGCGCACCGCCATCGAGATCGGCCACGTCTTCAAGCTCGGCACGAAGTACAGCGCCGCCATGCACGCCGAGTTCCTCGACCGCGGCGGCCAGTCTCATCCCCTGGTCATGGGTTGCTACGGCATCGGCGTGAACCGGCTCGTCGCGGCCGCGGTCGAGGCCCACCACGACGAACAGGGCATCATCTGGCCCATGTCAATCGCGCCCTTCGAAGTGCTCGTCATCGCCCTGGACCCGCGCGTGGACGAAGTCGTGCAGACCGCCACGAAAATCCACGACGACCTGGTCGCCGCCGGCATCGACGTCCTGTTCGACGACCGTGACGAGCGTGCCGGCTTCAAGTTCAAGGATGCCGATCTTATCGGCGTTCCGCTTCGTGTCGTCGTCGGCAAGAAGAGCCTCGCGGAGGGCTTCGTCGAATTCAGCCACCGGCGGGATAACATCAAGCACAAGCTCTCCCCGACCGCGGTAATAGACCGCGTGGTGAGCACGGTGCGAGCCGAACTAGCCGATCTGGAGCGTTGATGCAGGCAGCCGGTGGACCGTCCGGTTACGCGCGGGGAGTTACTGACTGCCGCCAGCCACGGCCAACGGCACGAGTGTGTCAACTTGTCGGCGGCCCGGTGACGCTGGGGCACACTCCCTCGACCTGGGTGACCGATCTCTGTATAAAGGACTATTC
>CAZYGM010000277.1:0-3813 GCA_964647015.1 uncultured Planctomycetales bacterium
CAGTGCAGTTGCGATCAGAAGTCCCCAATCTGGCCGTCCTTATGGGATGCCGACTCGACCGCGGCACCGTGCTCTCCAGCGTACTCGCCGCCGTCCTGGAACGTCACACGACACGCGGCCTGGGCCGTCGGCCTGGCTCATCCTGCCTGCTGACAGTCCACCGCCGCGGCCGCAGCGTACCACTACCGGCACACACCGCCCGTCAGCACCTGGACGAACGGATCAATGTCGAAGGCGTTGACAACGCCGTCGCCGTTAATGTCCGCCAGCACGCGCTCGCAGTACGGATGTTCGGCGGCGTAAGCGTCGGGATCCACCAGGGCCAGGACGAACGGATCAATGTCGAAGGCGTTGACCAGGCCGTCGCAGTTCAGGTCGCCGGGCCGGTTCACGCAGAGCACTATGTTGGCGGTCAGGTGGGCCCAGTCGCCCGAGCCGTAGCTTCCCCCAGTGTTGCCGGGGCTGTAGTAGACGCGGCGGTCGGGGCGCCAGGCGACGGCGAGGGTACCGGTGCTCATCGTGCCGTCAGACCTGTGGCCGGGTCGCAGATAGGCAAGCTCCAGGAACTGGCTCGAAAACCCGCCAACTCCCTGGAGTACGCAGTCGGTGCCGTCGCTCGTGTAGGAGCCGAAGGCATAGCTGGACGAAACATAGATTGGACAATACTCCTCCGACATGATCCGGCCGGCGATGTTGCCGGCTGGAAATGCCAACGAGCAGAACTGGCCCAGAATGACTCGGCCGCCGAGATCGACGTAGTTTACCAAGCGTTCACTCATGGCCAGTGTGTCGGCGTAGGCGTAGTTCGCCCAGGTGAATACCGCGCGGTACTCCTGCATTTGCTCAACTGTCGGGGTGCCCGCGCGGGCATCGAAGTAGTCGACCGGTCCGCCAGTAATGGCCTGGACAGCGGCGCGGAAGGTGGGGTTGTCCGAATGGGTGGGAGCGTACAACATTCCGGCTGGCGCCCAGTCGCCACAGGCTACGCCGGTCTGCATCCAGAAGGGATCCGGGTCGCAGAGGGCGCCCGCGAGGAAGCGGTGGTTATCTGGACAGAGGGGGCGCAGCACGCCATCGGTGCACGTGGCGGTCTCGTCGTCGCAGCAGGCGCCCAGGTCGTTGCAGTAGGCGGTCACGGTGATGCCGGTGGGATCGGCACCGCCCAGACCGTCGCAACCCAGCTCAGCGCCGGTCACGTCGTGGATGCAGTACGAAGCCTCCTGCGGCCAGGCGCCAGGCGTCCAGACCGTAGTGATCTCGTCGCCTGTCGCGGCCTCGAAGTAGGCGTAGCCGGGGCCGGAACCGCTCGTGAGTGTGACGCCGGCCGCGACTAGAACACCGTTGACGTAGATGTCAATGCGGCCGCCGTTCCAGCCGTCGCCCCAGTCGTCCCACATGGTGATGGAATGCTCACACGGAAGGTACTGGCCGCAGGGCGGCGTGAAGGCCTCGGTCACGCAATTTTCGCCCAACACGCCGGAGAGGTGCCGACCGTTGCAGTAGATCTTCAACGTCTCAAACGGAATCTCGCTGGCGAAGTCGTCGCAGCAGCAACCGGGGTCGCCGCAGGGCGGGTCGAGCTCGGCGCAGGACTGCTGCCAGAAGAACTGCAGCGGGGGGCTGCAATCCAGCGGCTCAACATTGTCAGTGCAGTCAGTGGTGTAGGGGTCGCAGCAGGCGCCGCTGGTGGGGCCGCCGTAACACATCACGATGTTGGCGGTCAGTTGAGCCCAGTCGCCGGTGCTGAAGCTGCCGCCGGTGTGACCGGAGACGTACGTGACGCCCTTGTCCAGACGCCAGGCGGCGACCAGTTTGCCGGTATTCCACGTGCCACTGCCCCAGCACGGGCCATCGACAAGGTTGAGCTGGTCCACATAGTTCGACGCCAGCGTCGCGACCCCCTGGTACTGGCAGCCAACACCGTCACCCATGTACGAGGCGCTGGTCCAGTACGTACTGGTGACCGGGCAGTAGTCTGGCATGATGATCCGGGCCCACTCGGCGCTACCGCTGCTGAAACCCGCAAAGCTCCATTGTCCCAGGATGACGTGGCCGCCGAGATCGACATAGTCGGCCAGGGTCTCGCCGAAAACCCACTTGTCGGCGTAGGCGTAGTTCACCCAGGTGAATACCGCCCGATACTCCTGCATCTGCTCGAGCGTCGGCGTGCCGAAGCGCGCGTCCAAGTAGTCGACCGGCTCGCCGGTGATCGCCGATACTTCGGCGCGGAACGTTGCATTGTCGGGGTTGCTGGGGCAGTACAGGATGCCAACCGGCTCGCGCGTGCCGCCGGCGGCGACTAACTGGCCGGCCATGCAGACGTTTGTAACCAGCAGGCCGGCAATGACCATAAGTCTTGATGGAAGCCGTAATTGCATGATTCCGCTCCTTCTTTCTCTTCCCCCCGCCAAGGATTCTGTTACGCTACCAGTTTGCAGGGCGCCGGTGGACTCTTCGGAACGGGCTGCGGCTGCACTGCGCCAACGCGGCGGCGCAAGGTCGATGCCGGTGTCGGGAATGTTGAGGCGTGCGGGGTGGCGCTTGCTGATGCGGCGCGATTTGCCGAGGCGGGCAGCGGCGAGTGACTGGTTGCGCGTTTCTGCACGCATGGGCGTGCCCCTGCGTGCCTCCCGGTGAGTTGATGGCTTACTGGGCCGACGCTCCCCGTGAGGTCAGGCCCCCGGCGCCCGGCCGAGCCGGGCGTGGTCGGAATCCAGGAGGCAAGGTCATTATACCGCGCCGAGCAGCTTTGTCAGGGGGAAATTGTCCGGAAAACGAATGGTCGGGTGGATTCCTGTCCGGGCGAGTTGCTGCGAACCCAGACGGGGCATTCGGTGCCGTGGGCCCTTGCCCCACACTTGTCCTCGTTTTGACCCCCGCCCGCGTGTGCCGGACGCCGCCAGACCTGCCGGCAAACCCAGCACCGGCTCCCGCCACCAGGTTCTAGGCCCGAGCAACGGACGTGCAGTGGTCCTCCTCGTCCGCAGGTGCCCTCATCGCCGCAACCGTTTAGCGGGTCGAACGTGAGCTTCGGCGTGTGCAGGCTCTTCCTTGGGCTGCCCGCAGCTTCCCAGGCCGTCCGGTGGCTCGCGCCCTGCGGGGCGCCTTTCTGAATGGTTCCCAATTGGCCTGGGCGACCGGACCGTCATTCCCTCCAGGCTTGCGTGCTTCACAAGGTTGCCGCTAGAATCCGCGTGTTCTGACTGTTCGTTGGCTGATGGTGAGTTACGTTGCTGGTAAGTGGTACCAGCTCATCAGGAGCCCACGGCGCAGTCCGTATGAGCAGGAGCCGCCTCGATGACGAATATTTATGTGGGGAATCTCCCTTACAACACGACGGAAGAGGATCTGTCCGGCCTCTTTGGGGCCTACGGAACCGTCGAACGCGTCAACATCGTCATGGATCGCATGACGGGTCGGCCGCGGGGTTTCGGGTTCGTGGAAATGTCCGACGCAACGGCGGCTCAGGCTGCGATTGACGCGCTCAACGGTTCCGAACACGGCGGCCGTACCATTACTGTCAACGTGGCCCGGCCGAAAACCGAACGTGGCGGCGGTGGCGGCGGTGGTGGCCGTGGCGGCTACGGCGGGCGGCGCTAGCCTGCTGCGGTGCGCCGGAACGCGGAGTCCGTTCGTCACGCTCCGCGTGGCTCGCCGGTTTAGTACACGTTCGCCTTATTCGACAATGTTCTGATCCCCGAAAACACGCCCGGCAGCCGGCTGCCAACCTAGTGGCCGGCTGCCGCGCTGTTACTGCAAGCCTGCTTGGCAGGCCCGTGCGGCAGGCGCACGGCTGACGGTGTTGGTACGCAC
>CAZYGM010000278.1:0-3808 GCA_964647015.1 uncultured Planctomycetales bacterium
GGCGAGAAGTGCCGCTCGGCACGCAGGTAGTTGATGAACTGCTGGATCAAGCTGACCTGATCGTCCATCGTCGCACCTTCACCGGTCCGGTGAGATTCGCGTTCGTTCCAAGTTTGCATAAACATCTCGTTCGACATCGCGGTTGCCCTGCAAATTTACACGACGCGATCAAGCTCGGGCTCCAGGCGGCGGCCCATCTGAAGACTCATCGCGGCGGCATCAAACCAATCGAAGCTACTCTCCGAATCACGCGCCAGCGCCACCAACGCCGCCAACAAGTCCGCTTCACGGCCTTCTGCATAGCGGAACACGAACTGCTCGCGCCCCTTGACTAGCGTCAGACGTCGTTGGCAAGGCTTCATGGCTGCGCCTCGGCGAGCGTTACGTCCGAAAGCCCGGTTTCGCCTAATCTCTGCATCGACCTTATCAGCGACCAACAGCAGTAGCGGACGTACAGTTCTTGCGACTTTGTGTACCGGCTCCATCCGTAAGGACTCTGGTGCCCACCCCGCCCGCGGGCAAACTCCTTGACTTCTTTCAGGATTGCATCATCCGCTGCATTAAACACCCGCTGAACCTGAATCCGCAGCCCCGCCACGGCTTCATCGCTTGCCAAGGCCGTCGGCTCAGAACCCTCCGCCTCGCGCGAGGCCGCCACCGGGTTCACGCGCGGCAACTGATCGCGCTGTCGCGGGAGCGCGTACCACTGGCACAGCATTCCGACCACCGGTGGCGAATACGGGTCGTATTCCGTAACGGCGAGCACAACAGTTGCATCCGCGCCAAGCTCCCGTGCCAAGGCCAGGGCCGTCGACTCATCCGCTACGACCGCCTGGCCGCGCCGGGCCAGTGCCGCCAGCCCAACGTTGACCGGAACTACCGATATGCCCGGCCAAGTGGACAGAAGTTCCGAGACGAAGACGTCCGTCAGCTTCAGCGTGTCCACGCCGCCCGCACCGCTCAGGTTGAGGACCGGCGCGACCACTACCACTTGCCGAGCCCGCGCCGGCGCATTGCCGCGGTCGCGCTCTCCAGTGGCGCAACCGGTTCCGGTAGCGAGCGTCATCAGTAGGATTACCACCCACGAGCAAAAACGCCCGCCGGGCCTGGTCGTAGGCATTGCGATACCAACTCCCATTGACTGTCTCGCCCGGCACCTAATTCTACGCCCGGAAGCGTCGTCCGGTAAGTCAAAACTGTCGACAGTCCGAAATCTGCCGCGTGCGCGACCCGAAACCGGTTCCGGGGCGACACCAGGGCGCTCGCCGCCACCACCGCACAACAGACCGTTTTCACTCCTTCCGTGAGCTCTCACGGTGCGCTGCCCTCCCCAGTACCAGGCGCGAAGTGCGAGCTTGATGCCGGTCCACGCGAAACTCGCGGTGCGGCAGTACTGCCACGGGCGTAGCTCGCCAAGTCCGCTGTCAGCGACCATATGTTCTCAGTGCCCGCGTAGGACGACACGAAGAAGATCCGCCCGTCCGGGCCCCAGACCGGGTTGAATGCGGGCACCGAGCCATCGGTGAGCTTCATTCGCAACCCGGATTCCAGCTCAATTGACCATAGGTCCGCGACACGCGGAGCACGTTCCGAGCCGCCATCTTCAGCCTGCCGCCGAACCGTGCAGTATGCCAACATGCTGCCGTCGGGCGACCAACACGGCGCGATGCATGCCATCTCGTCTGAATGCGCAAACTCTGTCGGATGGCGGGCTTCCCCGTCTATAACGTCCACAACCCAGATGCTGAACCACCGGCTGCCGCGCTCGCGCGCTCGCTGAAATGCGACACGCGTTCCGTCCGGCGACCAACTCGGGAACATCCCGTAGGCGAGAAACCGCCGTACACCAGGCCGCTCGACATCCAGGGTCCACAGCTCCCACTGGTGAGAGCGCTGTCCCCAGACCGTGTAGACAACTTGCGTTCCATCCGGCGACCAGCTCGGTGCGAGCTCGTCGGCCGGCCCGTGCGTCAGCTGCGTCAGTCCCGTGCCATCCCGACCGATCCGCCAGATGTCCCAATTGCCGCTCCGGTTTGAACAGAACGCGATCGTCTCGCCGTCCGGGCTGAACCTGGGCTGAATGTCCTCGCCCGGCCCGGCCGTGAGCTGCGTCAGTGCGGTTCCCTCGACCGCCTTCATATACAGCCCGGCGCGCTCAGAATGCCGGGTCGAGGCGAACACCAGCGTTTGGCCGGCAGGGTCGATGTCCGGATCGAAGTCGAGCCCCTCCACCGTGAACGTATGCTGCCGCAGATTAGTGACCAGCCGGTTCCCAAGCGGTGCCTGCTCCATCTCGGGGGCGTCCCCGAACAGCAGCGGCCCGCCCGGATCCACCGGCCTCAAACGCTGCCAATGTCGTACGTTCCCAGTGTCGGCCGACGTTGCGTCGGTGACAGCCGCCGGGCGCTGGGCCGGGGTGCTGCAACCGGCGACAAGCAAGCTTATCAGCAGGGCCGTGATACTCAGGTTGGCGTCAAGAGCGTTGCGCATGGACATTTCCCTCGGTACGGACAGCGCCGGCCGATCGCGGCGACCTCACCCTTTGGTATCGGCAAGCAGGGCAGGGTGTCGCACTTGCGCACACGGCGTCCGTAATCCGAGCCGTCTCTGGTTATCGGCACACCGGCCCGCCACGATTGACCGAGCGGGCCCTTGACGCGCGATAACTACGGAGCCTATTGGTAGAGACCGGGGTTCCTCTGCGATGCGCCGGCGGCGCGCAGGGCCTCGATTACCGCCCCGGCCCGTAGCAACTCTGGCAGGACAATGGGCTGATCAGGTTTCCCCGCAGGAAGAATGACGTTCGTTGGGACGCCGTTGCGTCCGTAGGCTTGGATTTCCTCCTGCATCACGTCGTTGCGCCTGGTGAAATCGCCTATGATGGGATAGATACCCAGTCGGCGGAACTCGGCGGCCACGTCGTCGGTATGCATAACGGTGATTTTGTTCCATTGGCACGTGAGACACCACGCGGCCGTGTAGTCGACGTAAACCGTGTAGCCCTCAGCGGCTAGGCGCTCGGCCACGCCGGGCTCCCAGTCCTGCCACGGGATCGACCGGTCCTTGGTCTCAAAGACCCGGAAGCTGGTCCAGCCGCCACCAACCAGCAACAAGACCGCGGTCGCCCAAATGGTTACGGCTCGGCGGGGGCTGGCCGTCAGGCTGATTTTGCCCAGCAACCAGCACGCCAGCGACACTGCCACCAGCAGCCCGATCGTGGCCAGTAGGCGGTCCTGCGACACCATATGCGCCAGGATGTACAACAGCCACAGCACTACAACCACGAAGATGAGGCCAGTGATCTCCTTGAATACCACCATCCACTGACCGGGCTTCGGCACAAACCGCAGCCAACCGGGAAAGGCCGTGAGCAACACGTAGGGGGCGGCCAGCCCGAGTCCGACCAGCATGATGCCCGGTCCCGACAGCCACCACGGCATCCGCGCCAACAGACCCAGGGCGCTGCCCAGGAGCGGGGCGACGCAGGGTGTGGCCAGGGCCGTTGCGAGGATGCCGCTCAGGAATGCGCCGCCGTAGCCCTCGCGGGCGGCGGCGGATCCCGCCGCACCCATGGCCGCTCCCGGTAGGTTGAACTCGTATACACCCAGCAGGCTCAGGGCGAAGGCGAACACGACCGCAATCAGCCCAATGAGGAAGCCCGGCTGCTGCATGTACCCACCCCACGCCAGCCCAGCAGTCACCATGAGCGCCGCCAGGAAGGCGAAGCTCGCCATGATCCCGGTCGCGTAAAGCAAGCCCATCCGGAAGATCCGGCGCCGGTCGTCGTGCGCCTGCTGCACGAACCCCA
>CAZYGM010000279.1:0-3763 GCA_964647015.1 uncultured Planctomycetales bacterium
GGCGAGCGGTCCACGAGGCCGACTGCCGATCGTAGCTCCAATCGTGCGAACCGAAGTCGGAGACGTGAATCAGCCCTTCGGCGAGGTAGGGTTGCACCTGCACGAACAAGCCGAAGGAGGTGACGCCGATCACGACCCCATCCAGCTCCTCGCCGACCTTATCCTTCATGAGTTCGATCAGCAGCAGCGCCTTGGCTTCGCGCTCCGCCTGTATGGCCCGGCGTTCCGTACTGCTGCTATGGCTGGCCAGCTCGGCCAGATCCGGCGCGGCGGGCTCCGTCTTCCGTCGGCGGCCAGGGCGTCCTGGCCGGCTGCGCTTGAGCTGCTCGGTGAGCAGGCGATGGTTCACGAGGTCCGGGTAGCGTCTGATGGGGGATGTGAAGTGGCAGTAGTCCTTGCTGGCCAGCGCGAAATGCTCTTCGTGACTCGGGCTGTAGCAGGCCTGGGAGAGTGACTGTAGCAGCAGCAGGTTGACCGCGGGCTCCTCGGGCCGACCATGCACGGCCGACAGCAGGCGTTGCAGCGCCCGGCGGTCAAACTGCGCGGGCAGCTTCAGCCCGAGCGTGGCCGCCAACTGGCGCAGTGGGGTGGCCTGCGTGCTGTCCGGCGGCGGGTGGATGCGGCGCAGGTGGGGGATGCCGTTCTGTCGCAGCAGGCGGCTAACGGCCTCGTTCGCCTCAACCATGAACATCTCGATGATCGTGTGCGAGAAGCTGGTGTCCGCCGGGCCGGCCCCGACGACGTTCCCGTCGTTATCAAGCTCTATCTGCACCTCCGGCAGCGTCAGAACGAGCATTCCTTCGCGCATCCGGCGACCGCGGATGCGCTCCGCCAGATCCCCGCAACTGCGCAGCATGTCCACCACCTCGGCAGGCAGATTACTGTCATGGCCGGCCAGGACGGTGCTAGCCTGCTCGTATGTCAGCCGGCAGCGGGACTGAATGACGCTGCGCGCGAAGCGCGTTTCGCGCACCTTGGCGGCCTGGTCGTACGTGACGAAGACGCTTTGGGCCAGGCGCGGCTGGTCCGGCTGGAGGCTGCAGACGCCGTTGGAGAGTGTTTCCGGCAACATCGGCACGACGAAGCCGGGCAGGTAGACGCTATTGCCCCGCCGGCGGGCCTCGCGGTCGAGCGGGCTGTCCAACGGCACGAAATGGGCGACGTCGGCTATATGAACACCCAGCTCCACCAGGCCGCCCGGCTTGGCCTGCAGGGAGATGGCATCATCGAAATCGCGTGCGTCCGGCGGGTCGATAGTGATCGTGAGCAGGTCGCGGAGGTCGGTGCGCCCGCGTAGCGCCGCCGGCTCGAAGGACGCCGCGGCCTCCTGGGCGGCCAGCCGGACATCCGGCGGAAACTCGAGCGGGATGCCGTGGCGGCGGATGACGGCCCGGAGTTTGGTTTCGGTGCGGGTCGGATCGCCGAGCCGCTCGACGATGACGCCGGGCACTTCGGGGCTGTCGGCGAGGCGTTGCAGTGGTTCGACGACGACCATGTCGCCGGGTCGCGCCGCCTTGGCCGTTGGATCGTCGATACGGACGAGCGGTGCGGGGGTTCGGCCGTGGGGCTGTACGAACCAGCGGTTGCCGCGGCGTTCGAGGACGCCGGTCCAGCGAATTTCGGCGGGCGTGATAATACGGGTTATCTCGACGGTTCGAATGCCTTGGTGGCCGCGGCGGCTGAGGAGCCGGGCGGCGACCACGTCGCCGTGCAGGGCTCCCTGGGTGAAGCCCCGGCGGACGAGCAAGTCGGGCTGTCCCGGTCGTTGCA
Organism: uncultured Planctomycetales bacterium; assembly: GCA_964647015.1. Taxonomy (GTDB): domain Bacteria; phylum Planctomycetota; class Phycisphaerae; order UBA1845; family Fen-1342; genus JAAYXS01. The sequence continues at coordinate 1,771 of CAZYGM010000279.1, forward strand.
GGCGGGCGTGGCCGCGGGCGTCGCGACGGAAGGTGCCCACAAGCAGCCCGGTTTGGGCCGGCAGGACGACGGCTCGGCCGGGGCCCAGGGCCAGAATGCCCTCGTCGATCAGTTCGCGGATCAGTTGGCGGAACTCCGGGTAGTGGGCATCTGGCACGTCCAGGGCGTTGGCCAAAGCGCGCGGCTTGAGTGGTCGGTCGGGGTGATCGGCGATATAGTCAACGATGTTGCGGCGCCAGGCATGCGACGACGAGCACTTTGAGGGTGCGGCCATAATGGGCAGTTCTTGGATTGTGGGGTTTCGGTCGGGTCGCGCGGGCCGACGGGCAGCCGGGACGGGGTGGGACGCAGCCCTACAACCGAATCATAGGGCCTATGCGTCGCTGTGGCTAGCGGGCCGGGCCTCGGCAGTATCTGGAGCATTCCGGGCTGGAGGAGTGCCGATATGAAAGGCAGTGCGATTCGTGTGGATACGCAGTTCTCCGTGTTCCTGGTGAACAAGCCGGGAATCCTGGCGCGCGTATGCCACCAACTGGCGGCGGACAAGATCAACATCGTAGCCCTGTGCATGATGGACGCCTCTGAGCACGGCGTCCTGCGGTTGATAGTGGAGGATCCGGTCAAGATGCGCCAGACGCTGGCGGACCTGGATGTCCCTTCAACGGAGACGCAGGTGCTCGTTTCGACGCTGCCCAACCGGCCCGGCGCGCTGGCCGACGTGGTGGAGCGGCTCTCCGGCGCGCACATCAATGTGAATTATGCTTACTGCACGACGGGTGCTCCGAACGGCAAATCGCTGGGCGTGTTTCGCGTATCGGACCTTAGCAAGGCGGCCGGCGTTCTGGAGGAGCGCAAGCCGAAGCGCAAGGATGTGACGGTGACCGCCCGGGCGGAGAGCAGAGCGAGGCGCAAGTAGGCCTTGGATTCCTCAGGCGACACTCGGGAGCGGGCGGTTGAGGAGGGCCGGCCGGTTCGGGATACCGCTGCGGCGCGGTGGGGTGCGGCGTTGGCGCTCGTGCTGTGCGCGGCGGCGTTGGGGCTGGCGGCGTATTTGCGGCCTGATACGCGGGGCTACGGAACGCACGAGCAGTTCGGCACGGGGCCCTGCGGGTTCCTCTTGGTGACCGGGTATCCGTGCCCGACGTGCGGCATGACGACGGCGTTTGCGCTGGCCGTGCGCGGCCGGTGGCTGGAGGCGGCCAGGGTGCAGCCGGCCGGGTTCGTGCTGGCGTTGGGGAGTGGTGCGGTCGTGCTGCTGGCAGTGTGGGTGCTGCTGGCCGGTCGCTGGCCGCGGGTCGTGCTGAGGATGGTGTCGGATTACCGCTTCTACGTCGGGCTGCTGGTGCTGTTCCTGGGCGGCTGGGGCCTGAAGCTCCTGCTGGGGTTGCTGGACGGGACGCTACCGCAGCGGTGACGGGCGGCGCGGCGGCTGGGGTGGGGCGCCCGCTTCCACCCGGCGGGAATTCGTGCTATACTTCGTGGTTCCCCGGTAAGCCGGCAGGGCGCCAGGATGAAGTGGCGTAAAGAACGAGGGCAACGAGTAGTTACGGATGGCGGCCGACAAGAAACCGGATAAGGCGAATGCAGCCCCGCTCGAATTCTCCGAAGCGGACAAGAAGAAGGCGCGCGCCTGGTTTGCCAAGGCGGCCGACTGCCGGGAACGCCGCGACTACGACTACGCCATCGAATGTTTCATCACGGGGCTCACGGCGTGGCCGGAGGCGGTCGAGGAGGGGCACATGCCGCTGAGTTCGCTGGCCGTGCAGCGGCGGCAGGCCGGCGGCAGCAAGCCGGGCATGATGGAGGGTCTGAAGCGGCCGATGATCGGCCGGAACGCCAAGCAGTGCATGCTCAATGCCGAGTACCTGTTGGCCAAGGACCCCAGCAGTTCGAGCTACCTGGATGGGCTCCTGAAGAACGCGAACAAGGCTGGTTTTCTGCAGACGGTCAAGTGGATCACGCCGGCCGTGTTTGATTCGCTGCGCAAGGACAA
>CAZYGM010000280.1:0-3736 GCA_964647015.1 uncultured Planctomycetales bacterium
ACGCGGACGATGATGGGGGCGAAGGCGGAGGATTGTGCCGCGGCGCTGGAGGCGGCCGGCGTGGACGCGGTGGGCTACAACTGCGGGAGCGGAATTGCGCACGCATTGCCGGCGATAGTGGCGCTGCGGGCGGCCACGAAGCTGCCGCTGTGGGTGAAGCCCAACGCCGGTCTGCCGGAGCTGGAGGCCGGGCGGGCGGTCTACAAGCAGTCGCCCGAGGAGTTTGGGACGTACGTGTCGGCGCTGATTGACGCGGGCGCGAACATCATCGGCGGCTGCTGCGGCATTGGTCCGGAGCACATTCGGCGCGTGGCGGCGCTGGTGGAGAGTTACCGGCGCAACAAGCGGCGCAAGTAGTAAAGCACGCCGCTGCCAATCCGCACTGAGCCCCGGGTTTGGGCGCGGCGATCCGGCATGGGCCGCTAGGCGTGATTGTGAACGGCGGGGGCGCGCAGCAAGTTATCGAACCAGGCGCGCAGGGCCGCGTCGTCAGCGGCGCAAGTCTGGAAGCGGGTGGTTGATTCTGCCAGGTCCGCGCGGCTGATCTTGGCCTGGCGGGGGTCGCGCTCGGCGTTAGCGAGCGTGAGGGCGCCCCAGACAATCGGCAGGCCGCAGAAGGAGCGCAGCTCGACCGCCGCGGCCGGCAGTGCCAGGACGTATTCGGCGCCGCGCTCCAGGCTGCGCCGGGCTTCACTCAAGACCGCCTGGTAGATATCGGCGGACGTATCGGCCGTGGGCGCCGGCAGGTAGCGGCGGCCCTGGCGGGCGTCCTGGTGAGCATCCTTGAGGATGTTGACGAGTTGCAAGCCCGTTCCAAGCTCGACGGCGCGGGCACGCTGGCCGCGTAACTGCGGTCGGTCGAGGTAATGGGCCATCATGTCGCACAGCATCTCCCCCACAACGCCGGCCACGTAGTAGCAGTATGAACGCAGCTCGGCCACGTCCTGTATTGCCGGGTAGGGCCGGCCGCGCTGGGCGCTGCGGTCAAGGAACTCGTACACGCCGTGGATCATCTGAGTAGCACAGTGCCGCGCGGCGTCGCGGTAAACCGGCGGCAGGCGGTGCAGGCGGGCGAACACGGCGGGCGAATCGGCCATCAGGGCGCGCTCGTCCGACGTGTCCCCGATCGGTGCCGTCAGCTCGGGCGACACGGCGGCGGCGGGATCAGCCAGCACGGCCTGGAGTTGTCCGAGGAGGCGGCGCCGGCGCTCGTCGGACAGCGTGCCGGCGTCCTCCAGCGTGTCAACGATCCGCATCAGCAGGTAGGCCAGGCCGACGGGCTCGCGCAGCGCTGCGGGCAGCATGGGGATGAGCAGGGCGTACGTGCGTGAAACCCCCGCGAGATGTCGGGCTACGAAGTCGTCCATAGCGCGAACTCCACCGCTTGTGCCGCAACGCACCGCCGGGCGAGAAGCTAGGCCGGCTCGTCCATGCTGCGCAGGCGCTCCGGCACGGCCGTGCCGGGTACGGCTCGGGCAGCGCGAACGGCCCGGCGCACGGCGGCGGCGATGCCGGCGGCGTCGAGGCCGGCCTCGGCGAGCTGGCCGGCGCGCGACCCGTGGCGATAGAAGCGGTTTTCGGCCAGGCCAAGGCGCATAATCAGGTCAGTCGGCAATCCCAGGCGGTTGGCCGTCTCAAGCACGGCGCTGCCAAAGCCGCCGGCCACGGAGTGCTCTTCAACAGTGATGACCGGCCCGCCCAGCGTAATGGCCGTGGTAACCATGTCCTCATCGATTGGCTTGGCGAAGCGGGCGTTGACGACCGTGAGGTAAATGCCCTCCTGCTCGAGCGTTCGGGCGGCCTCCAGGGCGTATTGCAGCTCGGTGCCGTAGGCCAGGATGGTGGCGTCCCGGCCGGCGCGCATCACGCGGCTCTTGCCGAGATAGAACGGCGGGGGCGGACCGTAGGGGTCCGGCACGGTGTCGCGGGGGTAGCGGACGACGTACGGCCGGTCGAGCTTCTGGCCGAGCTCGAGCGCGGCCAGCAACTCGGGCTCGTCCGCCGGAGCCATGAGGACCAGGTCCTGGAAGGGCCGCAGGAAGGCGATGTCGATGTAGCCGTGATGCACGGCGCCGTCGCCGCCGACGAGGCCGGCCCGGTCGAGGCAGAAGCCGACCGGCAGGCCCTGGAGCACGACCTCCTGGAAGACCTGGTCGAAGGCGCGTTGGAGAAAAGTCGAGTAGATGCAGACGAGTGGCCGCAGGCCGGCGCGGGCCATGCCGGCAGCCACGTCAACCGTGCAGCTCTCGGCGATGCCGCAGTCCAGGCAATTGTCGGGGAACTGCTCGCGGACCTTGGCGATGCCGGTGCCATCGGGCATGGCGGCGGTCAGGGTGAAGACACGCGGGTCGCGACGGATGAGCTCGATGGCGGCATCGGCGAAGGCGCTGGTCCAGCTCTTGCGCGCGCTCTTGATGACCGTCACGGACTCACCTTCGACGCGCAGCTTGCCAGGGCTATGGAAGGCGCAGGGGTCGTGCGAGGCCCAGTCGCAGCCGCGGCCCTTCTCGGTGTGCACGTGCAGGAGGACGGGATGATCGACGTCGCGGAGCAGCTCCAGCAGACCTATCAGATGGGACAGGTCGTGTCCGTCGATGGGGCCGACATAGATGAAGCCGAGCTGCTCGAAGATCTGGTAAGGCGAGACCGAGGCCTTGATGCTGTCCTTAAGGTATTCCCAGGCGTCGTACATGCTCTTGCCGACGAGCGGCACGCGGGGCAAGGTCGCCTGGACCTTGGCCTTGACCTCTTCGTACAGGCTGCTGACGCGGAAGCGGGCCATGTACTTGGCCAGCGCCCCCTGCGTCTTGGCGATGCCCATCGAGTTGTCGTTGAGGATTGTCAGGAACTGGCGTTTGAGCGTGCCGGCCTGGTTAAGCCCTTCGAACGCCACGCCGTTGACGATGCTGGCGTCGCCCACCAGCGCCACGACGCGCGTGTCGCGACCCAGGGCCGAGTCTCCCCGGGCAAGGCCGACGGCGGTCGGGATGGACGTGCCGGCGTGTCCCACGTCGAAGAGGTCATATTCGCTCTCGGCCACCGACGGGAAGCCGCTGATGCCGCCGGCCTGGCGCAGCGTGTCGAAGTCGGCGTGCCGCCCGGTGATGAGCTTGTGCACGTAGCACTGGTGCCCAACGTCCCACAGGATGCGGTCCCGGCGGAAGTCGAATACGCGGTGCAGCGCCAGGGTGAGCTCGACCACACCCAGATTGCTGGCCAGATGGCCGCCGCACTGGCAGACGACTTCAATGATCCGGGCGCGAATCTCACCGGCGAGAATCTGGAGTTGCTCTATCGACAAAGACCGCAAATCGGCCGGCGACTTGATGGTGTCGAGAATTTCGTGGGCCAAAGCGTTTTCCTCGCTGCCAAGGTTGACCGGCGCGCTGCCCCGCGGCGACTACCGGTCACGCGTAACGACGTATGTAGCCAGATCGCGGAGACGATCCGCCGCTGCCCCGAACGGCACCAGCGCTGCCAGGGCCACGTCGATCTCCTGCCGAGCCCGTGCTCGGCTCTGCGCCACGCCGAACGCCGCCGGGTAGGTTTGCTTGGCGGCGGCGGCGTCCTTGCCAACCTGCTTGCCGACCGTTTCGGTGGTGCCGGTCACGTCCAACAGATCGTCGGTAATCTGGAAGGCCAGGCCGAGGTGCCGGCCGTAGCACGCCAGTCCGTCGAGCTGCGGCGGTGTGGCGCCGGCGCACAGGGCACCCAGCCGGCAGGCGGTTTCGATCAG
>CAZYGM010000281.1:0-3716 GCA_964647015.1 uncultured Planctomycetales bacterium
ACGCACCGCTTGGGGCCGGAGCGTCCGCTGATCGTGGCCGGTGGGCCGAAAGCTACTTACGAACCGACTCATTTCTTCGAAGTGGGGCCTAAGCCGGGCGACGGCGCGGATTGCGTCGTCCTTGGTGAGGCCTTCGTGCTGCTTAATTTGCTCGAGACGGTCTTGGCCGATTGGTCGCCCGGACAATCGCTGCGTTCGGCGTACGACCGGGCGCGCCGCGCGGGTGCTCTGAAACAGGTACCTGGCCTCGTCTACCTGTCGCCGGACGCGCCGCCGGACGCGCCGGTGGCGGTCAACACCGGTGTGCAGCGGCTGTTGCGCGACCTGGACGAGCTGCCGCTTCCGGATGCGGGCTACCGGGTGTTGGAGCCGCGGCATCGCGGGACGCGCTTGCGGCCCTGCCCGTATCCAGCTTCAAAAGTGCGGCGCGTTTCGCCGATCGCGTCGATCATTGCGACGCAGGGTTGCCGGTTTCACTGTCCGTACTGTCCGATTCCGGCGGCGAATCAGCGGACCTGGCGGCACAAGAGCCCGGCGCGTTTCGCCGCCGAAATCAAGCACATCCACGAGAACTTCGGGATAAGCAGCTTCTTCGGCACGGACGACAACTTCTTCAACAACCGCACCACGGTGATGGAGCTTATGGGGGCGCTGGCTGAGACGACCAGCGGCGGTGTGCCGCTGCGCCGGCTGATCAAGTTCTACACCGAGGCCACGCAACTCGACGTTTACAAGAACCGCGACCTGCTGCCTTTGTGCCGCAAGGGCGGTTTGCGCGGCCTGTGGTTCGGAATCGAAGACATCACCGGCGAATTGGTCAAGAAGGGGCAGGACGCCGGCAACACGGCCCAGTTATTCGCCCTGATGCACAAGCTCGGGATCGAGCCGCACGTGATGATGATCCACAGCGACGCGCAACCATTGCGCTCGCGGCGCGGTGATCTGGCCGGCCTGCTGGATCAGGCCCGCTACGTGTTTGCGAAGGGGGCCGCCACATACCAGTGCACCTACCTGGGACCGGCAATCGGCACACGCGACCTGGAGCCGGCCTTGGCATCCGGGGCGGTCTTTCGGCGGGTGGGTGGTCGCGACGTGCCGGACGCGTACCAGGACGGCAACCACGTGGTGGCTTCCCGTCATCCTGAGCCCTGGCGAAAGCAACTGAACCTGTTGCGCGCTTATGTTGCCTTCTACAACCCCCTGAACATGCTGCGGACCTTGTGCTACTTGCGGCGAAACTCGGTGTCGTTCAAGCGCGTGGCGCTGCAACTGGTTGGGCATATCGGCCTCATGCTGACGATACCCAGGGTACTGCCCTGGGCCTGGCAACTGAAACGTGGTCCGATCGAGGTCTGGGAGAGCGTGCCGGCCGCACGTATCCCAATGATTGACGCGCACAGCGGCCAGCCAATGCACTGGGCGATCCGCCTGGGGCCGGTCGCCGGGCGACCGCGCTCCCTGGAAGCCGCGGCGGTGTTGCCGGCCGATGCCGCGAAGCTCGGCGTGCTTCAGACCTCCTCGCCCTCCTTGCGCTCGATCTCGGCGCCGACGGCGCGCAGCTTGCCCTCCAGGCCTTCATAGCCGCGACTGATGTGGTAGATGCGGTTGATGCGCGTTGTGCCGCGCGCCACCAGGCCGGCCAGCACGAGCGCGGCGGACGCGCGCAGGTCCGAGGCCATCACCGGGGCGCCCACCAGGCGCCGCACGCCCTGCACGATGACGGTGGGGCCTTCCTTGTGCAGCCGGGCGCCCATGCGGCTGAGCTCCGCCACGTGCAGGAAGCGGTCGGGAAAGATCTTCTCCGTGACGATGCTGTTGCCGTCGGCCAGGCACAAAAGCGTCAGCAGTTGCGCTTGCAGATCAGTGGGGAAGCCCGGGAAGGGTTGCGTGGTGACCTCGACCGGCTCGAGTCGCCGCGAGGCCGAGACGGTTACGCCGCTGCTCTCTCGCTCGACATTGACCCCAATGGCGGCCAGCCGGTCAACGACTGCCATGAGGTGGTCAAGCCGGCAGTTGTCAAGCTTCAGTTCGCCGTTGGTAATGGCCGCGGCGACCATGAACGTGCCGGCCTCGATGCGATCAGGGATGATCCGGTATTCGCAGCCCTTCAGTGCCCGCACGCCCTCGACGATGATGCGCGGCGTGCCTTGCCCGGTGATCGAAGCGCCGCATTGCACCAGGAAGTTGGCCAGGTCAACGACTTCCGGTTCGCACGCGGCCATCTCGATCACGCTGGTGCCTTCGGCCAGCACCGCGGCCATCAGGGCGTTCGCGGTTCCCAGCACAGTTGAGCCGAACGGGCCGCCCAGGAACATCTCGGTGCCGTGCAGCTTCTTCGCCCGCGCCACGATGTCGCCGCTGACGAGTTCGAGGTCGGCCCCAAGCCGCCGCATGGCCTGCAAGTGCAGATTGACCGGCCGGTCGCCGATGGCACATCCGCCGGGCATGGACACCTGGGCGCGTTGGCGCTTGGCCAGCAGCGGTCCGAGCACGCAGATTGACGCGCGCATCTTGCGCACAATGTCGTACTCCGCGTGGCAGTTCATCTCGTCGCGCACCAGCAGACGCAGCGAGTTGTCCGGCCGGCGCTCGACGCTCACGCCCAGCTTGCGCAGCAGTTCGGCCAGCGATGTGACGTCGCTCACGTCGGGAACGTCGTGCAGGATCACTTCACCTTCGCACAGGATGCTGGCCGCCATGATCGGCAGGGCGGCGTTCTTGGCCCCACTGATGCGCACCGTTCCCCGCAATCGCTTGCCACCGTTGATCTCGAAGTAGGGCAGAGTCACTTGGTAATCCTCAGGCGACGTGCGCCGCGTTGCCCTGCGGTCGGCGGGCCTGCACGACCCGCGTGTGCCCGGCGCCGTCGCGATAAAACGTCGGTTCCTGCCAGCACGCCTGCGCAAGCAGGGCACGCAGCGCCGGCTCCTGGTCAAACGCCATCTCCAGCACAAGATATCCCCCCGCCCGCAGCCGCGTCGGGGCCTGCGCCACGAGGCGCCGTATCACGTCCAGTCCGTCCGGCCCGGCGAAGAGCGCCTCGGCCGGCTCATACTTGCGCACACCGTCCTGCACCGGCACGTCCGCCGCCGTACCCACGTACGGCGGGTTGCAGACGATCACGTCGAACGGGGCGCCTGCCGCCGCGCCGTCTTGTTGTAGCGGCCAGGGTTCGAACAGGTCGCCGGCCGCGAAGACGATCCGTTCGGCCAGGCCGTGCCGGGCGGCATTACGCCGCGCCACGGCCAGGCTCGCCTCCGAGATGTCGCTGGCGTAAACGGCGACCTCCGGCAGGTGCTTGGCCAGGCTGACGGCCACGCAGCCGCTGCCCGTGCCCAGATCCAGAAGCGAGCGCACCGCCCCGCCGCTCTTGCGCGCCAGGTCGATCGTCCGCTCAACCAGTACCTCCGTCTCCGGCCGCGGGATGAGCACGTCGGGCGTGACCTCAAAATCGAGCGAGAAGAACTCCTTGCGCCCGGTGAGATAGGCGATCGGGCGACCGTCGGCCGCAGCGCGCACGGCGGCGCGAAATTGGTCGAGGGCGTCTGGGCCGGGCACCAGCTCGTGCTGCGTGTAAAGCTGGAGGCGCGCGCAGCCCAGGGCGTGGGCCAGCAGGATCTCCGCACACAATCGCGGCGACTCCAGCCCGCGACGCTCGAAGAACTCGCGCGTCCACGCCAGCAGCCGGCTTACCGTCCATGGACCGGTCTCAGCGG
>CAZYGM010000282.1:0-3705 GCA_964647015.1 uncultured Planctomycetales bacterium
CAGTCCGGCAGCATCCCCGGCGCCGCGGCGCTGGCGGGCAAGCTGGACACCAGCCGCATCATCTGGATCGGGCACAGCCGTGGTGCCGAAGGCGTGGCGATGGCTTTCCACCGCGTAGCCTATGGGACCGGGACGTGCTCCTACAGCCCGGATCCCAACAACAACTGGGATGAGAACAGCATCGTCATGGTCAGCAGCATGTGCCCGACTGACTTCTACGGCGCCGGGTATACGACCTATGCCAGTTGCCCGAGCAATCCGGGCGCCGTGAATTACGTCCTGTGGACCGGGTCAGCCGACTCGGACGTGAGTGGTGACCCGAGCAACGACATAACGCAGACGTTCCACCTGCACGATCGGGCCACCGCGTTCCGGAACTCGATTGTGCTGCAGGGCGTCGGCCACGCCTGGTACCACGCCGGCGGGGGCAGCTCCTGGGCGACCGGCCCGTGCCTGATCGGTCAGGAGCTTACGCACAAGATCCTGTTGGGCCTGTACCTGCCGCTGATGAAGTTCTATGCCGAGGGCAACGTCCCGGCGACCGACTTCTTCTGGCGCCAGTACGAGGTCTTCCGGCCACCCAGTGTGGGCACCGGCGGATTCTGCTCGGCGAGCGGCGGCGACTCGGTCGTGGTCAACATGACCTACCGCAACGGCGCCGAGGCCGGCAACTTCGTCATTGACGACTACCAGAGTGAGTTGTCGGCGGGCGTGAGCAGCTCGGGCATGCCGGTGACATACACCGTCCAGAACCTGCATGAGGGTCGCCTGGACGACAACAACACCAGCTTCACCTGGATGACGAGCGACCCGATGAACGGCTTCACCTACGCCGCGACCACGATTCCGGACAACACGCGCGGCGTGGTGTTTGACTGGAATGGGGCCGACCGCTACTACGAGTGGAGCATTGCTCCGGGCGCGCCGGACTTCAACGACTACACCTACCTATCGTTCCGGGCCGGCCAGGCCACGCGGCACCCGTATACGATCGCCGTGTTGGGTGACCTGACCTTCTCCGTCACCTTGCGTGACATGGCCGGCAATACCAGCTCGATCAACATCGGCGCCTACGGCGGCGGTGTGGAGGAGCCGTACCAGCGCACCGGCGCCGGCACGGGCACCGGCTGGGGCGTCGAGTTTGAGACCATCCGAGTTCGTCTCACCGACTTCCTCACCAATGGGGCCATCCTCGATCTGTCCAATATCGAGGCCGTTCGCCTCAACTTTGGCCCGAGCTGGGGTTCGAATGAAGGACGCCTCGGCGTTGAAGGTGCCTATCTGACCAACGACCACCCGGCGTTCTTCACGCCGCTGGCAATGACGGTCGTTACGCAGGTGCCGGAGTTCCTGCCGCCTGGCCAGCCGATCATTGTCGACGCGGAGATCTATATTGGCGACGACACGATTGTCGAGGGTTCGGCGCTGGCGTACTACCGCTATGACGGCGGCGCGTATCAGACCGTGCCGCTGCAGCACGTTTCCGGTGACCTGTGGCGTGCCACGCTGCCGGCCCCGGCCTGCGGCGACGTACCGGAGTTTTACGTGGGCGTGCAGGGCGAAATGGCCGGTCAACTGTACGTTCCGTTTGACGCGCCGGCGACGGTCTTCTCGGCCTTGGTCGGCACCTACGTGTTGGTCTTCGAGGACGACTTCGAGACCGACAAGGGCTGGACGGTCTGGAACGATCCCAGCCTGACCGACGGGACCTGGGAGCGGGTCGTGCCGCGCGTGCCATATTGCTTCGGCGAGCCGGATGGTGATTATGACGGCTCCGGGCGTGCCTACGTGACCGACAATCGCTGGTGTGCGGACCTAGACTGGGGTCCGACGCGGCTGATCTCGCCGGTCTTCGACCTGAGTGGCGCGCAGGATCCGATCATGGAGTTCGCGGCCTGGTGGGCCAACGATAACCAGGACGGTGACCCGTACGACATCGAGCTGTCCAACGACGGCGGTGCCACGTGGGTTCTGGTCGAGACGATCGCGAACGTGCCGCCCGGCTGGATGCCGAAGTCGTACTACATGAATGATTACATCGCACTGACCTCGCAGATGCAGTTGCGCATCAGCGTCCAGGATGTGCCGAACAACTCCCGCACCGAAGGCGGGTTTGACGCGTTGCACATCTTTGACGTGACGTGTCCGTAACACCGGAAGAGTTGGCTGTGCGACAGTTATCGGAAGACGCCTGAAACCTTGATGTTGAAAGGATCCTTACCTATGAAAGCGATAAGCGTGTGCTTGTGCATGTTGGCGGCAATGACGGCGCTCGCGGACGTTCCGCCGCCGATCCCGGCGACTCCCGCCGCGGTCGACGACATCGTCTACGTTCGCCCGTTCACCGTTGACGAGAGTTTCAAGTTCTTCTGGTGTGCGGAGCGGCCCACGGTTCAGTCCGGCACGTTGCTGGTGCTGAAGGTAAATAAGGACCTCGTAATTCCGCGCCAGGTCGCGGAGCCGGTCCTGTATGTGGGCAACCGTTCGGCGGAGCGGATCAACCGCGGTGATGAGTCCGGCTACGTCATTGCGATCGTGCCGGGCGATGTGAATCTGGCCGAGTCGCCGATTTGGTTCGGCACGCCGGATTTGCCTGAGCGCGTTGACGCGGCAACTGTTAAGGCGGAGCGCGCCAAGGCCGATAAGGCTGGTATCCGGCCCTTCTCGGCCGAGAAGATCAAGGCCGCTCAGGCTAACGGTGGCGCGCGACTGAACGCGCCGGACATGTCAGCCATGCTGCGCGACGAGATTTCGTTGCTCATCGAGCGTTACTCGCCGCAGGAGCAGGCGTTGGCCGACTCGTTCCGCGTTCCGGTCGTGAGGTTAAAGACGGCGCCGTCGGGCGAGCGATAAGCCCAGCGGTGTGGTCTTGTAACTAGTGGTACCCGCGGCCGGGGCGCGCAAGTCGTGTCCCGGCCGCATCTTGCGAAGCTTATGACCATCAGGGCCTGGGAAGATGCGCGATAATAACGTCCGATATGTTCCCGGGGCCCGCGACTGTGACTTGCTCTGTCTACTTATGGAAGTGTGTTTGCGTTCTCGCGCAAGGGTTCGTTGGGTCTCTTATTCGCCTGGGGCAGGTTGCGGAAAGAGTGGGACCTGCCCTAGGTGGTGTTGACTTGCCGAACCCGATCTGGGTACAATGCGACTTGGCCTGGGTACCTAGAGAGTGGGATTGGGTACGGGCACTTGCACGATCTGGAGCGAATCATTTTAGTCTTGGTCAAAGAGCAGTTGTTGTCCCTCGCGGCGTGATTAACCCAAAGCGAGCGGCAACTTTGACACACTGTCGATGCACGGTGTCTTGGACGGGAAAGACGTATGGCATCGGGGCAGCCGCTTGTTAACTCTCTCACACACAGACTGGCGGTCTGTTTCCGCTTTCCGTGCACCAGCATCGACGCCTTTCTTCGTCGGCCGTGCAGGCCGGTGCATCGCACCTGTTTGGGCGGCTCGGTGGCACGCGGCATGCGGCAGCCTGTATTCACGTCGGCTGACCACATGCGGGACTGACTTTGTTTGTTTTTACATGGAGGCGACAGAATGATTTACAGAAGATGGGCCTGTGTAGCAGGAGCCGTGCTCCTGTGTTCCAGTGTCCTGCTGGCAGGCGTAACGGCGCTGAACCCGGCGGCCGACAAGGCCGTCGACGCTCCGAAGGCCACGAGCCTTCTGGGCGCACAGCCGATGAACCTGGCGGACACC
>CAZYGM010000283.1:0-3705 GCA_964647015.1 uncultured Planctomycetales bacterium
CACGCATCGGCCACCCAGACCGTACCGTCGGCGTCAATGAGCAACCCTTGTGGCCGCCGCAAACTCGCCGAACCCGCATCCGGCCCGCCGAAGCTGAGCAGAAACTCGTGCCCCGCTGAGAACTTGCTGACCCGGTCCGTCAACCCGTACTCCGAGACATATATGCAGTCGTCCGGCCCCACCGCCACATCCGTCGGCAAGCCAAACTGGCCCGGCTCCTGCCCGAACGACCCGAACTGGTCTACCAGCGTTCCCTGGGAGTCGTATACCAGCACGCGACTGTAATGCGTGTCGGCCACGTAGACGCTGCCGTCCCGGCCCACGCCGAGTCCTGTGGGCTTGCCGGCATCCCGCGCGGGCGTGCGCCAAAAGCGCACGATCTCGCCATCCGCCCGGTAGCACTGGATGCGCGCGGTCTTGTCAACGATGTAAATCAGACCATCAGAGTCGGCAACGGCCGCCCGGGGATAGCTGAACTCGCCGACACCCATGCCGGTGCGGCCAAAGACCATCAGCGGCGCGGTTCCCTGCTCAGTACGTTGATCACAACCCGCCAGCGGCGCCAGCAACGCCAGTACTGTTATGCCTAGCGCCCGGCGCAGCGCGCTCACGGAGTGGCGCCCGGCGACGCCCCGCCGTGAAACGCCTGCGAGGCACCTTGCAGCGTTGCCAGGACGCCCGCAACTGTGAACGGCCCCCCTCCGCGTGCGACCACGCTCCCGGACGGATCCACGATGACGAAGGCCGGCACGTCGCTTATGCCCCAGCGCTGTGCGAGGGCACGATCGATATCGTATTCCAGCGGGATGCAGACGAACTCGGCTGTCGCCGCCAGGACATCCGGGTGCTTCAGGATGTCTTCCTCGAAGCGTGTGCATTCGACCGAATACCAATTGCGGAAGTACGTGAAGGCCAGGCGGTTCTCGGACCGGGCCACCGCGTGCCCATCGGCAAACGGACCGAGCCGCCAGCGGACGCCGGGCTGGCAGCCGATCAGCCCGGCCGCCAGCATCACCATCACCCCCAATCCCCATAACCCCCCTCTGCCGGTCCGCAGCACGCCGCCCGGCCGACCTCGTCTGCCGCGCGTCGCCAACTCATGCTCCCGCTCTGCCGCTGCGATACTCAATCTCGCTCGTCCGCTCAACCTTCCTGTGCTCATTCGGACAAACCCATTCCCATCTTCGTTTTGTCGGCAGTACGCCGCCACAGGCCAACGAGCAGTTTGCACAGCGACCGCATTCTCGGCAAAATCCCGTGGATTCGCTGCGCAAAGCGTGCGGAATTCTATACGCGGTCGCCGACCACGCCAATCCGGAGCCCGAAGCTTGCCTCACTGTGGACACAACCACATCCCATTCGAAGAAATCCGCCCAGACGAGTTGCCCGATGTGCTGCGCGTGCTCCTGGCAGCTCCCGGGGCAGACCGGCCGGCCGACAGCACGGCCCCGCGCGGCTTCCTCCAATACCTGGCACGTCCTTCGATCCAGTGGGAAGGATTGCGGGCCGGCACAAACGCAGCACCGCGCGGCCTCTTCATCGCCGTCCTGCTGCCTGGGGCAACAGCTATCGTGCTGGTTGCAACCCCCGGCGAACTGGGAATTGAGCAGGACGCCCAGTATGCGGTGACCCGCGCTGGTCTGGCGCGTATGACCGGGCGCCGACTCCACTTCGCCCAGGCCATTCTGTTACCAGAGGCGCTGCGCCAACGACTGCTGTTGACCGAAACCGGTTTCGGCCCGCTGGCGCGCCTGGTCTATCTGGAGCGTGATGCCCGCTACCCGTGGGCAGACCCGCCGAACATTGAGCCCTCCGCGTGGATTCATTACGCCCCTGACACGCACGCGGAGTTCGCCCAGACTCTCCACGCCACGTACGAGCGCAGCCTGGACTGTCCAGCGCTGACGAATCTCCGTCCGATCCCCGACGTCATCGCCGGGCATCAGGCGGCCGGTGAATTCGACCCGCGCTTGTGGGAGTTGCTGCGCGTCGAGGGCCGCAGCGCGGCATGCCTCCTGTTGGCGCGCCTCACCGCTTTGCGCTCCGTCGAGCTGGTCTACATGGGCGTACGGCCTGAATACCGCGGCCGCGGGCTCGGTACGCTTCTGCTCCGGCGCGCGCTTCAACACTGCCGCGCTGTTGGAGCCGCACGCTTAACGCTGGCGGTTGACGACGACAACGAACCGGCCAAACGCCTGTACGCCCTCTTCGGCCTGCAGCCGGTTGCGCGACGCGACGCGTATCTGTATCGGTGGCCGGAAGATAGCGCCACAGCGCGCCGGTAAGCGCGCCACGCCTGTGCGCGCGGCGCAAACGCCGGCAGTTGCGCATAGCCTGTGGATAACCCGTGCAGGCCACTTTTTTTTTCTTCATCAATGTTTGATGCGGCTGGGGGTTGCGCGTTTGTCACTGTTTTTCCCGACGAATACGCATTGCGAAGTCTACGCGGCGCTGGTACGATTCGCGGCACATGGTGGAAACCGGACTCAGGATTCGGCGTTCTTAAGCTCATCAAATTTGGCATTTTCACTGGCTCTGCCCGAAGAGCCCAGCGCTGAGGCTTTCGGTGGATAGTATTGGTGCGCAGAAGCTCTGCAATATTCGCGAGCGCGTCGCGGGCAGAATCGGGCAAAACCACTTTCGTACCTGGTTCGGCGAGGCAACGCGTTTCAACCTCGACGGCGATCGACTGCGGATAACGGTTCAGAACCCGCTCGTCAGCACGTGGATCTCGTCGAACTTCATGGCTCATCTGGTTGAGGCAACGCGCGAGGTGATTGGAAAGGAGCCGCGTGTGGACGTCCATGTTGCCGCGGACGGCGCTCCGCAGGCGCCGCCGCTCGGCGGCAGCGCTGACGACGGTCCGAGCGCCCAAACCCACCGTGCGCCGCCAACGGCGCGCCGGCCTTCGCAGGTAAACGGAGTCCTGCGCGGGGAGCTCGATACGTTTGTCGTGGGCCCCGGCAACCACATGGCCTACTCCGCCGCCAACTGCATCGTGCGAAAACCGGGCGAGGCCTTTCGTCTCCTAGTCCTGCACGGCGGCTCCGGGCTCGGCAAGACGCACCTCATTCAGGGTCTCTGTAACGCCGTCCGGCGTCAGCACCCGGTGCTTGAATGGCGCTACGTCTCCGGCGAGGAATTCACGAACGAGTTCGTGTATGCCCTCAAGGCCGGGCGCGTCGATTCATTCCGGGCGCGCTTCCGGAAAGTTGATCTGCTGGCCATAGACGACATTCACTTCTTGGCGGGCAAGAAGGCCACCCAGGAGGAATTCCTGCACACCTTCAATGCCATCGACGCCTGCGGCAAAGCCATCGTGCTGACGTCCGACCGTCACCCGCGCGCGATTGCCACCCTTTCCGAGCCGCTCATTAGCCGGCTGGTCTCGGGCATGGTGGTCGAGATCGAGCCGCCCGACTTCGTGACGCGCCGGGAGATTCTCCGCCGGCGCGCCGCCGCCATGCGCGCCGACCTGCCCGACGAAGTTGTCGATCATCTGGCGCGCCGCATCACGCGGAACGTGCGCGAGCTGGAGGGCGCGCTCTACAAGCTGGTGGCGCTCGCCTCGCTAATGAAGCAGACCATCGATCTGGAATTGGCGGAACTGACGGCTGCGGACTATGCGGACCTCGCGGCCCGGCAACCGGAGGCCCGGGACATCGTGCGCACGGTCGCGGCGCACTTCTCCGTCACGCGTGAGGC
>CAZYGM010000284.1:0-3703 GCA_964647015.1 uncultured Planctomycetales bacterium
CCGCGCCAGATGACGGCTTCGTTGGCCGGTACCAGGTAGCCCATGCTGATGATCTTGATGCCGGCGAACTCGGGCGGCTCGACCCGGCCAAGGTCGTTGAAGCCGGGCTGAGCGCCTTCGGTGCCGGTCAGCTTGGGCAGCGATGGCCCGTAAACGTCGGCGTCCAGGAGCCCGACCTTCAGACCTAGGCGCTGCAGGCCGACGGCCGCCAGCACCGCTACCGTGCTCTTGCCCACGCCGCCCTTGCCGGCGCCGATCGCGACCACGTGCTTGACGCCGGGAAGCAGTTGCGGGGCTTGTCGCGGTTCGCTTCTGAAGGCCACGTCAACGCGCTGCGGGCCCGCCACAACTTGCAGGGCAGCCAGGGTCTGAGTCCGCAGAAGCTCCTGCGACTCCGTCGAGTCGAGCGGCGCCGGCAGCTCGAACACGATGCGCACAACGCCGGTTGAGCAATCGACCTCCCGCAGGCAGCCGGCGGAAACGACGTCGCGGCCGGAGCGGGGTTCCGTGACGCTGCGCAGGGCGTCGAGGATGGCTTGCCTGGTGGTGTCTGCGGCACTCATCGATTCGTGCTCCGGTCGTGAGGACTATGGCTTCCGGCGCTGCCCGGCCGACGTCAATCCCGGCCGGCGTCCGCCTCCAGGAACATCGCGGCGTCTGCGTCACTTCCCGGCTGGGCAAACTGCCGGGGACCGGAAGTTGCCAGAGAATAGCGGCGTCGCTTGGCGAAATCCACGAACCGGGTGGTATTGGACGACATACGCGCTGCCGGCAGGCGTAGTGTGGGCGGTGGCAGTCGGCTTGACCGCGACGCGCGGCGAGAATCGTGGTATAACCCGCCAGCCGGCCGGGCAGCCCGGGATGGGCGTAGTGATAAGTTCAACCCCGACAGACCCTTGCACGCGGGCGGCGGCGCTGGGCCGGTAGCTGACCCCCACGCGGGCGGTC
The DNA here is from genome assembly GCA_964647015.1 of uncultured Planctomycetales bacterium. Taxonomy (GTDB): domain Bacteria; phylum Planctomycetota; class Phycisphaerae; order UBA1845; family Fen-1342; genus JAAYXS01. The sequence continues at coordinate 949 of CAZYGM010000284.1, forward strand.
GAAAGTCGATGATGCGAGTACTGGCACTCATACGCAGCGGCCATGCCAGATTACGCGATTCGCAGCACCTGTACATGGTGCTGCTCGCGGTCGCCGTGGGTCTGGGCGGGGGGCTGGCGGCGGTTGGCTTCCGCTACCTGATCGGCCTGGGTAGCTGGGTTGCGTGGGGCGAAACCAGCTACACACTGGACCACATCACCGCGCTGCCGGTTTGGCGCAAGCTGCTGGCGCCGGCGACGGGCGGTCTGCTGTGCGTCCTGATCATCAACTACCTCTCTCGCGAGGCCAAAGGCCATGGCGTGCCTGACGTCATGGAGGCTGTGGCGCTCCGTAGCGGGCGGATTCGACCGCGGGTCGTGCTGGGCCGCATGTTCGCCTCAGCCGTCTGCATTGCCTCGGGCGGGTCGGTGGGGCGCGAATGCCCGATTGTCCAGATCGGCTCGGCACTGGGTTCCACGATCGGGCAGTGGCTGCGGGTCGATCAGCGGCGCCTGCGGACGTTGGTGGCGTGCGGGGCGGCAGCCGGCATCGCGGGCACTTTCAACGCTCCGGTGGCCGGGTCGCTGTTCGCGGCGGAGGTGATTCTGGCGGATTTTGGCGTCGCCCAGTTCTCGCCGATCGTGATTTCGGCCGTGGCGGCGACAGTAGTGGGGCACCATTTCCTGGGCGACATGCCGGCGTTTGTTGTACCCACGTACAGCCTGGTGAGTTACAGCGAGCTGTTTGCCTACGCGGGTCTGGGGCTGGTGTGCGGGTTGGCCGCCATTGCGTTCGTGCGCGTGCTGTACCTAACGGAGGATGTGCTGGACCGGGCGCGTCGGATGTGGCCGCCGCTCAAAGCGGCCATGGGGGGATTGGCGGTCGGCATAATTGCGCTGTGGTTTCCGCACGTGTACGGCGTGGGATACCAGGCCATCAGCGCGGCCCTGGCGGGTGAGTTGGGGTGGCAACTGCTGGTGGCGCTGATCGGGCTCAAGATTCTGGCGACTTCCATTACGATCGGGTCGGGTGGCTCCGGCGGGATCTTTGCCCCGTCGCTTTTCATCGGGGCCATGACGGGCGGAGCGGTTGGCAGCGCAGTGCACGCGCTGTGGCCGGGCGCCACCGCCGGTCCGGGCGCGTACGCCCTCGTTGGGATGGCGGCCGTGGTCGGCGCGGCTACGCACGCGCCCATCACTGCGATCCTGATCATCTTCGAGCTTACCACCGACTATAAGATCATGCTGCCGCTGATGATCAGCACCACGATTGCCACTTTGCTTGCCACACGGTTACAGCGCGGCTCGATCTACACGCTCAAGCTGCTGCGGCGGGGCGTGGATATTCACGCCGGCCGGGACGTCAGCGTCCTGAAGCATCTGCTGGTGCGGGACGCCATGCGCAGCGATCCGGTCACGCTGCCGCCGGGAGCCGGCATTTTGGACGTCATTGCGAAGTTCACTGAGCACCCCGGCACGTCGCTGTTCGTGGTCGATCAGGGTGGTCGGCTGCTCGGCGTAATCGGAGCCGATGAGAGCCGCGCGGTCATGGCCAATGCCGCCTCGTATGAGCAACTGCTGATAGCGGAAGACCTCATGCATGAGCGCGGGTTCCCCACCGTCAGTCCGGATGACACCCTGGCGGACGTCATGCGGCGACTGAGTCGCTACCGTGGGGAAGTGCCCGTGCTGCAAGATGGCCGGCTGATAGGGGCGATGTGGCCGGAAGACGTCATCGCGCACTACAACGCGGAGCTTTTCAAGCGCGACATGGCGGCGGGCATGGTCTCGGCGCTGGGGGATGACCGGCGGGCGGAGCCGCTCCCGGGGGTCACGGATACCAGCGTGGTTGAGATTCCGGTGCCGCCGGCGTTCGTCGGCCGCAGTCTGGGCAGCCTGCGCATACGCAGCCGATTGAACGTCACGGTGCTGATGGTGCGGCAGCGTGACGGCAGTGGCGGCGCGCCGATCGACGCCATACCGAGCGCCGACTACGTCTTCCGTCCGGACGATCAGATTCTGATCATGGGGCCGAATGACCGGCTGCACGAGCTTGAGCGGGGGAGCTGGCTGCCGTCCTGAGCGCGCCGGTCGGTAAGCGGCGCGCCGCTTCAGGAGGCGACTGTGATGTAGACAAACGTAAACTGCGGCGCCGCAAAGGACCATCGTCCAGCGCGAGGCCGCAGTCAAATGTACATGGTCAACAGTCTTGTTGACTACAGAATCGGGCTGCCCCACTCCTCATCATATACTTCGTCATTGATGATGGCGAAGAAGCCATTGTTGTCAACATCGAGATCGTACACGGCGTCGGCGATGCCGCGGGCGGCGAACCAGCCCTGCAGGGCCCGCAGCAGCTCGAGCTCGTCAGCCGCGTCGATAAGATCAAGATCAACTCCGCGGACCTCGGTCCGATCGAAGCCGCAACGCGGCACGCAACGAACTGTCGTGGCTGTCTTCCTCATCGCCGTTGGCACCCAATTCCGTGGGTCACCAGTCATCCGACACACTCCATTATACGCATTCCCAGCCGCGCTTTCAAAGGCCTTAACGACAACTTCCCATAGTACACAACGCGCCTGAATAGCCGGCCGGATTGTTCGCCGCCAGGTGTCCCGGCGGTCACTTGCGGCCGCTGCCGAGGCGGGAATTATCGGCACGCCAGCGGCCCGAGCGCCGGTCCGCTTCCGCCCGGCGGCGCGCGCCGCTCCGGGCGATCGCGCCTAGCCGGCAGGCGGCAGGGCCTCAATCAACTGGTCGATCTCCTCTTCCGTGTT
>CAZYGM010000285.1:0-3660 GCA_964647015.1 uncultured Planctomycetales bacterium
CAGTGCCCGGAACGCCTTGGCGAACCCGTCGGCCCCAGCGCCTAATCGCGCCGGATAAGCTGACCGTCCCGTGACACGTGTGATCCGGCGCCACACCGATTCACCAGCGCGAACGGAGCGCTGCTCGCCGAGCGCCGCGCCACGGCCGGCCGTGGGTCGCAAATCAGTCTGGGCTCTGCGGTTACGGACCACACGGATGAGGCTCAGAACCCGAGTACAGCATTTTTTTTCATGAAAACTTGCCTCCAGCGAGTTCCTGGGCGATATTACAGGTATGAGGGGCCACATGGTGCACGGTGCACGGTGCACGGTGCACGGTGGGGCTGCTAACCGTCAAGTTGATGGGAGTGCATCATGTTTAACACCAGGGTGAGTCTCGGGTTGCTTCTTGTGCTCGCGCCGGCGGCCTGGGCTGGAGTCCACGTGCCCGTGCCGGAGGCCGCGAACGTCGTACTCAAGTGTGCCCTGCCGGATCCGCTGCAGATCGCCTACATCCAGACGACGGATTCGAGCGGCGCACCTTGCCAGGGAGAAGCGAAGCTCAGTACGCTCGGCGACGTAACGCTGGGCGATGAGACGGTCATTCCAGCCAATGCGCCCACGCTTCTGCTTGTCGGCAACACCATTGTGCAGGGCGCTTTTCGGAACACCGGCCAGGACTGGCTGAAGGTCGGGTTCAGCGGTGGCCTCGAGTTGACCCTGGCGCCGACAGAAGGGGGATACGTCGGTCCCGTTCCCCCGGGGCCATCCACGCACGTCTGGCAGTGCGTGTGCAAGTGCAGAGATGGCGACACGGGCCCGAGCCAGACGGTGACATTCGACTGCCCGGGCTGCGCGGCGGAGGGCGATCAGTGCCGCTCCGCGGACGGATCGGCATGCGTAATCGATCCGGAAGGTCCGGTTATGGGAACGCTGAGAGACTGCTACGAGCGGCTCATTCCGATACCGACGTAGTCCTCGTGCATTCTGGGCGCCGCGCTCGTCGCGGCGCCTCTGTTCCGGGAGTCTAACGCATGCGTACCGTTCCAGGCTGGGGTGCCCGGTTTGACGGCCTCGTCGGCGCTGCGGCGCTCGTTGCGCTCAGCACTGCCGTCCTTGCCGTTCCGCAAGTGGGCTCAGGCGCGTCGCTCGGGTACCGCGTGTCTCCACAAGACAGTTCGATTCTCGTCCGCTGCCAATACCAGGGCATCAGCCCGCTATTCGGCCGATTCGAGGACGTGCGCGGCGGCTTCTACTTCGATGCACGCCGCAGCTACGTCATGATCTCGGCAGCCGCCGACAGTCTGCGCACGGGCGACCCCGAGCGCGACCGGCTGCTGGCCGGTCCTGACTTCCTCAACGCGTCGGAGCACCCGCGGATCGAGTACCGCGCCTCTAAGGTTCACCCGGCCGGAGAGGGCAAGTTCGTCATTTACGGCGACCTGACCATCGCTGGCATCCGGCGGTCGGTTATGGTCCGGGCCGAGATGACCGGGGAGGGAGCGACCGCGGACGGCGAGTATCGCGCCGGCGTGTATGCGGTCGTGCCGATCAGCCGCAAGGAGTTCGGCCTGGCCAAGTCGCTCGATGTCTTCGGCGATGAAGTCGAGATCATCGTCGCGCTGCACGGCGTTCTGGTACGCGACTGAGGTGCGCGGCCCGCGCGGGCCGGTACCATGCGCCTGTCTTTCCGCTGTGCCAGTGCCTGCGTGATCATACCTGGCGCCTTCAAGTGGTCCGCTCACCTCTTGGTCGCTCAACCCGCTCCACGAGCAATCGCCTCGCGCGTCGCACACGCTCGCATCGGGACCGTAGTCCTCAGAGGACGCTAATCGCATCGGCTGTTACCGGGGTCACGAAGATTGAACGCCGTGCGGATCCCGCCGCGGACGGCCGATCCAACCTCACTTGGCCGGTGCGGCGTCTGCTCTGTTCTGCCAGGGGATGCGGGGGGCGTCGCCCCATAGGTTGCTGAGGTCGTAGTAGTCGCGGTGCTGGGCGTCAAACAGGTGCAGCACGACGTCCACGTAGTCGGACAGGATCCAGTGGGCCGAGCGCGAGTCCGCGACGCGGAAGGGGGCCCGCCCCACGCCGCGCGCGTATTCCTCGACCAGGTCCACGACGGCGTGCATCTGGCGGTCGGAGGTGCCCGTCCCGAGCACGAAGAAGTCGGCGAAGGTGCTCAGGCCGCGCAGGTCGAGTACCTCGACGTCCTCGGTCTTGTTCTCGGCGGCGACGCGGGCCGCGGCGATCGCGAATTCCAGGGCGTCGTCCGCGGAATCCTTCGGCGTTTCGGCTGGCTTGGTTCTTCGTGCGCTCATCTGCGTGCGGATTGTACCATGAACCGGGTTCCGCGGCGCTGCGGCCGCGGCGCAACAAGAACCCCGGCCGCCGCGGGGCAGCCGGGGTCCGGTGAGTCACAACGCGAAACTTCCTAACCCAGTCGCAGCCATTCGCTGATGTACGGGGCGAACTTCACGATCAGGCCGGCGAACACGACCGAGACCATGCTCATCAGCTTGATGAGGATGTTGAGGCTCGGGCCGGACGTATCCTTGAACGGGTCGCCCACGGTATCGCCGACCACGCCGGCCTTGTGGTCCTCGGAGCCCTTGCCGTAGATGATCATGTTGGGCTGGCCGGTCTTGAGGGCCAGCTCGGCCCGGGCAATCAGTTCGCCGCGGATGCTGGCCGGCAGCTTCTCCTGCACGCTGCGATCCTCGGCGACCTGCTTGGCGGTCAGCTTGCCGAACGTCTCGATCAGCTTCTTGGCGTTGTCCCAGGCCCCGCCGGCGTTGGCCATGAAGATGGCCAGGGCGAAGCCGCTGCTCAGGCCGCCGGCCAGCAGCCCCATCACGCCCGGCACGCCGAACAGCAGCCCGACCGTGACGGGAACGATGATCGCCAGCAGGGAGGGGAAGATCATTTCCCGCTGCGCCCCCGCCGTCGAGATCTTCACGCAGTTGGCGTAGTCGGGATACTGCTGGCCATCGACCTCGACGCGTTTGGGCCAGTTGTCCGGATTCTGCACATACGCCTCATCCTGGCCCTGGTTCCGGAGGGATTGGCGGATCTTCTCGAACTGGCGCCGGCACTCAATCATCATGCGGTTGGCGGCCCGGCCGACGGCTTTCATGGTCAATGCGCAGAACAGGAAGGCGAGCAGCACGCCGGAGAACAGCCCACACAGCACCTGGGGATTCATCAGTGTGACGTTGTAGAACTCCATGAACTGGGCCAGCGAGGCGCGGCGCGTGGGCACCACTTTCAGTGGTGCGGTCACACCTTCGGCGATGATGTGGGCGGAGCGGACAAAGTGAGTGTCCTTGTCCGTGGCGGGTCCCAGCGCGATCTTGACGGTGGCGCGTTCCTGCCAGCTCTGGTGGAGGAAATCCTCCGCCTTGTCCGTCATATCCAGCAACATGTAGGCCTCGAAGGCGCTGGTTTCCCCGCCCGGGCGGATGCGCGACCCGAACTTGCCGTGGCCCAGATAGACCGCCTCGTCGATCGTCGGCACCTCATAGACGGCGGGAACCTGGTCACGCGCCTGGTAGATCTGGCCGTAGCGGACTTCTTCGACGTAGGCCGCCAGCAGGGCCAGGGCGGTCAGCGCCGCGGAGCCGATGGCGAAGCCTTTGCCGGTCGCGGCCGTCGTGTTGCCCAGGGCGTCGAGCGCGTCGG
>CAZYGM010000286.1:0-3637 GCA_964647015.1 uncultured Planctomycetales bacterium
GCTTCGAGGTGCCCAAGAGCTGCCCCGAAGTGCCCGCCGAGATCCTCGATCCGGCTAGCACCTGGTCTGACCAGGACCGGTACTGGCACAAGTACGACGAGCTCGCCGGCCGCTTCATCGACAACTTCAAGAAATTCGAGCAGGGTTGCTCGCAGGAAGTCCTGGCCGCCGGCCCCAAACGCCTGTAACGCGCTCCCGGGGGCGGCCAGGCCATTACAGGCGCGCCGCCCCATCAAGTGCCGATAACACCGTATCCCCGGACGCCTGAACCCGCCTACCCAGCCCCAGGCCAGCGATGGAGCGCCGACGTGTCGACAACGCATGTCGTCGCGCGGGCGTGCTGTCCCGATCGGCTTGGGGTGGTCAGAAGCCCGGCGTGGGCGCGCAAATCCTATGCGCAAAACGGGCGTGACACCGTACAATGGGTCCATACGGCTCGGCCGGCGTGCCGGGCACAGTCATTTCGGAGATGCCGACCGCTTGGTCCTCGGTCACGATGGGCCGCCGTCGCGAACACACCTCGCACCCCGGCCAACGCAAAGACAGATGGAGGGCAACATGTCTGCACGGTCACTTACGCGCGCTGGGCCTGTGCTGGCCGCTATCCTGCTCTTCAACGGCGGCTGGCTGCGCTCCCCGGCGATTCACCAGGCCGCCGATCGCTCGCCGCGACAGCAGCCGCCCGGCCTGCACTCGACGATTTGCACGAATGACAGTCAGATTCGCGACGATCAGTTGGCCCTGCAAGTGGCCAACCAGATCGTCGCGCACGGCGGCCAGGTGGGGGACGTCGTAGTCATTGTTAACACGTGCTATGGCGGCGGCTTGTTGGAGGACTTCGCGTTCGTCTTCAGTCCCGGCGGCCCCTGCCCAAGCGTGCCCTGGGTCTTTGGTTCGGCGTCAGAGTGGTACGAGCAGGCCTGGGCCTTTCGCGCCGACTGGTGCCAGGATCCGACCTCGAACCTCGGCTCCAAGTTCACGAGCGCCCTGGCCGGGCCGCACAGCGGGCGCTGGAATCCGACGCCTGGCGCTATGCGCTCCGCTGGCGCGCATCTGGTCCAGGCCGACCTGCTGACCGCGCGACAGAACGACGAGGCCGGGCCGAACCACGAGCGGTGGGAGTCGCCGGTGATCGCCGTCGGCAATGGCGGCGAAGCGATCGCCTGGAGCGCCACTGGAGCCGGACATGAGGGCGTCCTCTTCGGCGGGGTGATGGACCAGCCGGCGTACTACAACGACATGGAGAACATGCAGGCGGCCCTGCAGTCGCTGTATGGGGCTGCGCCGCACACCATCCAGGTGATCCCGGACGGCACGCTTCAGGACCTGCTCGATGGGATCAGTGGCGCGTGTGCGGGTCTCGACGCGAACACGCAGCTCCTTTTGCACTTCACTGATCATGGCGGCTTCGCGTTTGACGTCGTCGAGCACTTGCAGTCGCAGGGGCAGCAGCCGCCCTACTCGATTCCGCACTTCCAGGATTATCTGATCTGGTTGCCCCCGTTGCCCTGGCCGCCGTGGCCCGGCGGTCCGCCGCCGCCACCGCCGCCGCAGGACGACGTGCCGCTACTCGACTTCAGGCTGCTGTGGCCGATCGATGGCCGGCATTGGATCATCTGTCTGAATGATGAGCCGCTACCGCTGCCGCCCGGCCCGCTGGAGGACGAATTCGATATCCCGCTGCCGTGGGAGAGCTTCCGCGCCGGCGAGAACCATCTGACGATTGAGGCCGTCGGCGAACCAAGCGGCCCCTTCGTGTTCGACGTGATGCAGCTTTCGAGCGGCCCCGTGGCCATACAGACGGAGCCAGTGCCGCTGGCGGCCGTCAGCACGGCGCTGGCGTATTCGTTCACGGCGCCGTGGTTGCCCGGTTCATCAGTGCCGTTCCAGATTCCGCCGCAGGCAGCCCGGCCGGCCTGGTCGCAATCCGGGCCGCTGACTTACCATTACAGCGACCCGCGTTGGCCCGACCGGCAGGGCTTCTGGGGTCTGTCCGGTCCGGAGCAAACGGCCGTGCTCAGTGCGCGGCTGCACCACACTTACAGTCCGGCGGAGCGGCAGCGATTCGTCATCACGGCTGACATCCGGACGGACGATGCCGACGGCAACGCGTGGAACGTCGTCGTCCGGCCGGCGGACACAGATGGGCTGACGCCGGCGCCCGCGCACCGGCCGCAAATGGTGTCCACGTCTCCGAATCCGGACGCCTCAGTGACCTGCACCTGGGAGCAGGAGCTTACGCCGGTCGGTCGGTTCGCGGACGTGGCCTTCACTTTGAAGACGGGGGCCGGCGGTGACAACTACGTCTTTGTCGACCACGTGACGATCTACGCGGTCGGCTTGCCCAAGGACAAGCCGTTGCAGGATCCACACGCGCCGCCGCCGCAGGACAGCAGCCGCTCTCAGTATTACTACTTCGCGGCGCCGGAGTGGCCGCCGGCCCCGCATTACGAAGTGCTTCCAACCTGGCAGCCTGAAGTGCAGTGGGAGCGCTTCGGGGCGTGTCCGCCGGAGTGGTTGCCGGTCGTGGGCGGCCGGCGCGGCGTGATCGGCTTGCCGGGCGGTTTCCCCGCCGACGGGCAGCTCGTGGTGGGTTTCGACGATCAAGCCGAACCTGAAGGCCGGACGCACATCTCCTATCAGTTCGACTACCACCCCGGCGGGGGCTGGCTCTGGTGGGAGCCGGTCGTGTCGCCGGGAAGCATGATCGCAAACGTCGCGGAGCTGATTGAAGACCTGGGTGACGGTTGGTTGCGCGCCTACGTCACGTTCGACGCGGTGCCGCCGCCGGCCTGGCAGGAGTTCCACTGGTTTCTTTTCGCGGACGAGAGCAGCGGCCCGGTGGCAATCGACAACTTTGCCCTGTCCAGCAGTTCCTGGTGGGCCGACTACTGGCACGACGCGTTTGATTTCCACGCCGCGGGCCAGGGTCTGCACGGGCGGTACGGCTGGAAGGGCTGGGACAACAATCCGTTGGCCGACGGCATGGTCACGGATGCGCAGGCGCATACGCCGTTCAATTCGCTGGCGGTGCAAGGCACGACGGACCTCGTCCAGGAGTTCGACCTGCCCGCAGGCCGGTATCTGTTCACGGCCTGGCAGTATGTGCCGTCCGACCTCCAGTCGGGTTGCGACCCGACGGGCGCGTTCTGCGGCTCGTTCCTGATTCTGCTGAACACCTATCAGGACGGCGGCCCGTACCACTGGTCCGTTCAGCTCCACGCCGACGCGCTGACGGAGACATTCATCCGCGATCAGCCAGCGCCGGCGGCGCTGCCGCTGGTTACGGACCGCTGGGTACCGATCGACGTTCTGATTGACCTGGTCGCCGACACGCACCGCGTCTTCTACGATGGGGCCGAATTGGGCGCGGCCGCCTCCTGGAGCGCCGGCGTCTTCAGCGGCGGCGGCGGGGCCCTCGAGATCGGCGCCGTCGATCTGTATGCGAACGACTCCACGGAGGTTTACTACGATGATGTGTACGTGCGGCTGCTGGCGGCCGGCGACCTGGACGGCGACGGACACCTGGCGGCCAGCGACTTCCCGCTTTTCGCGGCGGCCATGGCCGGACCGGACATGACGACTCCCCCGCCCGGCGTCCCGGCCGTGCAGTTCGCGCTGGCTGATCAGGACGGCG
>CAZYGM010000287.1:0-3635 GCA_964647015.1 uncultured Planctomycetales bacterium
GACATCGTCCGGCATATGCCGGCCGTCTCCGCTGGTGGGAAATCCGCGAAAGGGCAATCGAAGTCGCAGTACTCGGGCGCGTCCTGCCGCATCACTCCCTCACCACCACGCGTTCAGGCTGCGCTCAGGCCTCCGGCGCACCATTGCCACCCGACCTGTTGGTCGGCCCGGCCAGCGGCGCGGCTAATACCGGCAAGTCCCATACCCGGCGCTGCCGACTTGGGTTGCGGATAACGGTCAGCAGACAAACGAGATACGTCAAGGCAAACGCGCCGGCGGCGGCCAAGATCGCCCCGCGCGTACGCGCCAACCCATCCACACTGGCAATCTGCACATCTGCCAACTGCACGGGCAGCGCATCAGCCGAAGTCCGCGCCGCCGCCAGACGTCCGTCCAGAGCCGCGATGCGCTGCTCCAGGTCGGCGATCGCCGAAGCGCCCTGCCGCAAATCCGCACTCAGTTCAGCCCGGCGGGCCACTTCGCCATCAAGGCGCCGCAGCTCATCCAGCCGCAGCGTCAGTTCGTCAATTAGCTCTTCCCGGCCGCGCTCCCCGTCCTGCACCGCCTGGCGCAGCTCGGACACGCGTTTGGCATGGTTGCGCCGGGCCTCTTCATCGGCCTCGAACTGCAACACCTGCCGCACGCTCGTCTGCCGCCGTTCGAGCCTGGTTTGCAGGCGCCGCACCTGCCGATCCAACGCGTCGATCCGGAAGTTGACGGCCGGGTCGGTGTTGTCCGCCGCGCGCGCCAACTCAGCGACACCCTGAGACAGCTTGGCCAGTTCGCTGCGGACCACTGCGGCCACGACCACCTCCCGCGTCCCGCCGTCCGATGTGTCGCTCAGGCTCTCCAGCGCTTTGCGAATCGCGTCAGTGAAGGCGTTGGCTTCGCCGGCCACTCGGCGTGCCTGGTCGGTGGCAGCAGCCTGCTGCTTGACCAGTTCGATCACATCCCGCTGCAAGTCTATGCTCTGCAGGGCATCCAACCGCGCCGCCCAGTCCTGCTCCGCCGACCCGAGGCGCTCGTCAAAGGCCGTACCGCCCGTCAGGCACTCCTCCAGAACCGCCTGCACCGGCGCCGGCGGCCGCAACTCGCGCTGCTCGGATATCGTCTGCTTGAAGGCGGCCACCTGCTCACGCAACTGCCGCAGCGGATCAACCATCAGCAACAGCGCAACGGCCACCTCGCTGCGGTACTCCGTCGTCGCGGCCCGCGCTTCCTGCACGTCGGCCTGGTACATCTCGTCCGCCCGCAACGCCTCCTCAAACTGATCCGGCAAGACCGTGCCACGCGGGGCCGGACCGCTCTCCAGGCCGGCGAGCCGCGCGCGACCTTCCGCGAGCTGCCCGCCGGCCTGATCGTACGCGGCGCGCAGCCGGGCCACCGCGGCTTGGACCTCGTCCCGGCTGGGCGCCTCCGCCAGCGCGGCCAGGCGTTGTTGCCGCTCCGTATGCTGCTGCTGCCAGCGGCGCAGTTCGTCCGCCAACTCCTTGCGTTCAGCCGTCAGTCGCTCGAGCGCTGCTGCGGCCGCCGGCTCGACCGGCCAGTCCGCAGCCTGCTCAGAATAGCGTTCGGCCACCGTCCGCGCCAGATGTTCGGCCGCGGCAGCATCCACGTCTGCCACCGTGACCAGCAGCACGCCTGCATCAGTGTCAGCCATTACGCGTGCCCGGCCGTCGCGCTGCAGACTTTGCCACGCGCGGCTCAGCTCCGGCTCGCGTAGCAACTCGGCCACCAGCGCCGGTGAGTTCAGTCTGGCTTGGTGCAGCAGCGTGACCTCAGCGCGACCGCCCTCGTCGGCGATGACGCGCAAGGTGGCGTCAGCGCGGTAGGTCGGGCGCTGCAAATGCAACCAGCCCAGCGCCGCACCGGCCGCCAGCACGATGGCCAGCGCCGTGCTGCGCAGCCACCAGCGCCGCGGCCGCACCAGAATGGAACGCTGCGCGCGGCGCAGCTCCTCGGCCTGCACCACCAGGCCCTGGCGCACCTCCTCGAACTCGCCCTCCCGGCGGCTGCGCAAGGTGTCCAACTCGCCCTGCAATTCCGTCAACGCCGCTTGCTGGCGCGTCAGCTCCTCGCGCTCCAGCTCGATCGCCATCTGCGCCTGGCGGCTGGCCGCGTCACGCGCCTCGGCCTGCTCGCGCAGCGCATAGGCTTCCTCGCGACGCTGCTCGGACTCATCCAGGGCGCGCTCGCTCCGCTCCGTCAGCGCGGTCAGCTTGTCACCGCGCTCGTTTAGCTCAGCCTCGAGTTCGCTCAGGCGGCGGAACTCGTTCTCCAACGAAGTGCTGCGAGCACGCAGTTGCTCATCGTGGTTCTCGAGGCGCTGCTGGCGCTGGGCGCACTGGGCCTCGCGCTCCTCCAAAGCCCGGCGCCGCGCCTCCAATTCGTCCGCCTGGCGGGTCTGGTCGTGCTGCTGCTGCTGATCATTGCGCCAGCGCGCATAGAGGTCACGCTGCTTGTCGGCGAACTGGCGGCGTTGTGCCTCCAGATTCCGCGCGGCCTCCTCCAACTCCTGGCGCAGGGCGGCCACCTCGGCGCGTTCACCCTGCACCTGGGTCTGCAACGCGCTGAACTCGTCCGCGCGCTGCTGCAAGCGCGTGACATCCGCCTCGAGCCGCCCCTCACGCACCTGCAACTCGTTCTCGCGGGCTTCCAGCGCTGCCAGGCGCTCCTGAATCGAGCCGCGCTTCTGCTCCAATTCCTGGCGCTGCCGCACGATGTCTTCGTGCGCCCGGGCAATGCGTCGCTGCAAGTCCTGCTCGCGCTCGCGCACCACCTCGATGCGCCGCCGTACGGTCTGTTGCTCCTTCTGCCGAGCCGCGCGCATGGCCTCACTGCGCCGCCGCACCCGCTCGGCCTGCTCCAAGATGCGTTGCTGCATCTGCTCCAGCCCGGTCTGCCGTTCGCCGACCCGCTTCTCCAACTCCCGGAGCCGACCGGCCCACGTCGTCAGCTCGACCGACTGGGCATCGAGTTCGTTGCTCCGCTGGCTCAACCGGTCCTGTGTCTGCACCCACGCCTGCTGCGCCGCCTGCTCAGCCTGCTGCTGCAACTGGCGATATCGCTGATCCGCCAGCACCTCGCGCTTGCGCAAGGCCAGCTCCCGGGCGGCCAGATCAGCCATCCGACTGCGAATGTCGGCAATCAGCCCATGTACATCCTCGGGCCGCGAGATGAGCCGCGAATTCGGGTTCGGCCGCTCCGGCGCGCCGGATTCCCCCCGGGGCGCATCCGCCGGCTGGGTACCCGTCGGCCGCGTGCGTGGTTCGTTCGGAACGGTATCCATCATGGTCTCGCGACCGCTGCTCCCGACGCGCACCAAACCCAGCCCGCGTCACGAGCCCCGGTCAGCCAGCATTTTACACTATCGGCACCGAGTTCCGTTTCCAGGAACGGCCCCCGGGTCCGCCCGATTGCCGTCAAACCAACCGGCCCAGTTGCGTCAAAGTCGCCCGGAAATCCTTCGGCAATGGTGCTGCCACTTCCACCGGCACCCCCGTGCACGGGTGCGCAAACGCTATCCGGGCTGCGTGCAGCGTCAGGCGGTCGATCAGCGGCCGCTCTTCGCCACGCCGGTTTACCTTATAGTCTGACTTGTAATGTGACAACAGGAGCGCCTGGCTGCCGCCGTA
>CAZYGM010000288.1:0-3492 GCA_964647015.1 uncultured Planctomycetales bacterium
TCCACATCTTCTGCACGGACGGGATTGGCGGTGGCCGTTTCGGGCGTTAACTGCACGTGCGGTCCGGTTGTTTCAGAGCGCGCAGCGAGTGCGCGGAAGTTCATGTGCTCACACAGTGCAAGTGGCGTTGCTAGCGGCGAGCTTTCTTGGCCTTCTTAGCCTGCTTCGTCTTTTTCGGGCTGGTGCGTTTTGCCGTGGCTTTGGGAGCCTTGGCGACCTTGCGTGCCTTTTTGGCGCTCTTCTTTGCGGCCTTTGCGGCCGGCTTGGCGGCTTTCGCCGGCGCAGCCTTCTTGGCCGGCTTGGCGGCTTTGGTGGGCTTCGCACCGCCCTCGATGACGGCCTGGGCCGCTGCGAGTCGGGCGATCGGCACGCGGTAAGGCGAGCAACTCACGTAGTCCATATTGACGGCGTGGCAGAAGCGGACGCTGGTCGGGTCGCCGCCGTGCTCGCCGCAGATCCCGATCTTGAGCTTGGGCTGCGTGGCGCGGCCCAGCTCGACGGCGTTGGAGACGAGGCGGCCGACGCCGGGCTGATCGAGCGATTGGAACGGATCGGCGGGGAAGATGCCGGTGCGCGTGGTGCTGACATAGTCGGGCAGGAAGCGGCCGGCGTCGTCGCGGGAGAGGCCCATGGTCATCTGGGTGAGGTCGTTGGTACCGAAGCTGAAGAACTGGGCGACCTCGGCGATGGCGTCGGCGGTGATGGCGGCGCGGGGAGTCTCGATCATGGTGCCAACGAGGAAAGGCAGGTTGACGCCGGCGGCGGCGATGATTTCGTTCGCGACGGCCCTGGCCCGATCGGTGAGGATGCGCAGCTCCTGGGCGTCGATGGTCAGCGGGATCATGATCTCGGGGCTGACGGCCAGGCCGCGCTGCTTGAGGTCAACGGCGGCCTCGATGATGGCGCGGACCTGCATGTCGAGGATTTCGGGATAGCTGATGCAGAGGCGGCAGCCGCGGTGGCCGAGCATGGGGTTGGCCTCGTGGAGCTGCTCGGCGCGATGGAGGATGGCGTCGACGCTGAGGCTGGTAACGGCGGCGAGTTCCTGGGCCTGATCGTGGGTCTTGGGGACGAACTCGTGCAGCGGAGGGTCAAGCAGGCGCACGGTGACGGGGCGGCCTTCCATGGCTTCGAAGATGCCGATGAAGTCGGCCCGCTGGTAGGGCAGCAGCTTGTCCAAGGCGGCGATGCGCTGTGCGCGCGTCTCCGCCATGATCATTTCCTGGATGGCGAGTTGGCGCTCGCGGGTGGCGAAGAACATGTGCTCGGTGCGGCACAGGCCGATGCCCTCAGCGCCCATCTGCACGGCCTTGCGGGCGTCCTCGGGCGTGTCAGCGTTGGTGCGCACGCGCAGGCGGCGGCGCTGGTCCACCCAGCTCATCAGGGTATCGAACTCGGCGGGCGGCTGCGGCGCGACCAGATCCAGCTCACCGCTGTACACCTCGCCGGCGGAGCCGTCGAGCGTGAGGAAGTCGCCTTCGCGGACAACCGTGCCGCCGACGCGCATCTCCCTGGCTTCGTAGTCGATGCGCAGGGCTTCGCAGCCGACGATGCAGCACTTGCCCCAGCCACGGGCGACGACGGCGGCGTGCGAGGTCTTGCCGCCGGTTTGCGTGAGGATGCCCTTGGCGGCCTGCATGCCGCCGACGTCCTCAGGGCTGGTTTCCTTGCGAACGAGGATGACGGCCTCGCCCTGCTCGGCACGGGCCTCGGCGTCACGGGCGGTGAACACGACGTGGCCGCAGGCGGCCCCCGGAACGGCGTTGATGCCGGTCGCGATCTTGCGGCGCTGCAGCTCGTCGCGCGGCACGTCCGAACTGATGATCGGGTAGAAGAGGCGTTCGATGTCCTCGGCGACAATGCGCGCGATGGCCTGGTCGCGCGTGATGACCGGGCGGCAGGCAGTCTCCTGGTACTTGCGCGGCAGGTAGCCTTTCTTCACCAGGCGTGCCGCCTCGGCCTTGCTCATTAGCGGGAGCGTGGCCTGTTCGACGGCGATGCGGAAGGCGGCGGCCGGCGTGCGCTTGCCCGTGCGGCATTGCAGCATGTAGAGCTTGCCGCGCTCGAAGGTGAATTCGAGGTCCTGCATCTCGCCGTAGTTGATCTCCAGAATCGCCCGCATGGCGCAGAGCTGGTCGTAGATCTCGGGCATGAGTTGCTCAAGCTCGGTCAGGCGAATGGGCGTGCGGATGCCGGCCACGACGTCTTCGCCCTGGGCGTTGATGAGCATGTCGCCGTAGAAGATGTTCTCGCCGGTGCTGGGGTCGCGCGTGAAGGCGACACCGGTGCCGCAGTCGTCGCCCAGGTTGCCGAAGACCATCTGCTGGACGTTCACACCCGTGCCGGTCAGTCCGGTGATCTTCTCGACGCGGCGATAGGTCACGGCTTTCTCAGCGTTCCAGGAATTGAACACCGCGTTGACCGCACCGACCAGTTGCTCCCAGGGGTTTTGGGGGAACTCGCGGCCGGTCTGCTCGCGGAAGAACGCCTTGAACTCGCCGCACAGCGTCTCCAGGCCGTCAGCCGGGATCTCGTGGTCGAACTGGACGTTGAGGCGCTGCTTGAGATGGTGCAGCTTGTCCTCAAGAATATCCTTGCTAAGGCCGACGACCACGGTCGCGTACATCTGGATGAAGCGCCGATAGGCATCCCAGGCGAAGCGCGGGCTGCCGGTGGCCTTGGCCAGGCCCTGGACAGCGGCGTCAGAGAGACCGAGATTCAGGATGGTCTCCATCATGCCGGGCATGGAGCGCACGGCGCCGCTACGGACGGAGACGAGCAGGGGGTCCCTGGGGTCGCCCAGCTTCTTGCCGCAGGTCTTTTCCAGCTTGGCGAGCTGCTGGCGAACCTCGCGTTCCAGGCCAGGCGGCCAGGTCTGGTCGTTCTCGTGGAAATGCGCGCAGGCGGCTACCGATATGGTGAAGCCGGCCGGGACCGGCAGACCGATGTTGGTCATTTCCGCCAGCCCGGCGCCCTTGCCGCCCAGGATTTCGCGATCGCTGCCTTTGCCTTCCGCCTTGCCCGCTCCGAAGAAGTAGACGTATTTCTTAGCCATTGTGTGCGTCCTTGCTTAAGGTGCCGCGACAAAACCCAGGGATCAGTTCGCTTGCCGCGCGTCAAGCGACGCGCTCGGCCGCGCCAAACGCGTCATGATAGGCCAATGCGAACGGGAGGCCAGTGCGCACGCGCGGGAATTCGCGCGGGCAAGCGGCCATGGCAACGCCGCGCCGACGGTGGCGCGCCCTCCCAAGGAAGCGCTGGGCGCTTCTACGGGCCGCCGAAACCGCTCCCGGATCTTGCGTCCGATAGAAAGTGAACTCGTCACGGGTCGGGCACGTTCGCGTCACCCCGCCGGGCTTCATTTCGTATTCTTTAGGTCGAGGAGGGTGGCTGCGGCCGAGCCGAGCGAGGAGGCGGTATGGAAGCGCGCGAGAAGAAGTGGCTGGCGCGGGAGGTGGCCGAGCTCATCCAGCGCCTGCCCGACCGAGATGC
>CAZYGM010000289.1:0-3478 GCA_964647015.1 uncultured Planctomycetales bacterium
ACGAGCGCAAGGAGCGCCTGTTCGAGCACCTGTTCGCGGCCCTGGACCGCATCGGGTTCTTCGGCGGCCCGAACCCCGACCACCTCAAGTACGCCCTCCGGCACCTGTTCGGCCGGCTCGACATGAGCATCAACGAGGTGGATATCCTGATCGGCATGGCCCGGCAGATCCAGTGGCACGCCGACCACCCCGCCGCCCGTGACGACTCGGCCGCCGAGTGACGCTGTTGGTCCGACGATTTGGCGTACGCCGCAAGCATGAGACCGCGGTCGCGCTGCCCGGCATTGCGGGTTCCGTCTCGGGCGTGTACGTATCCGGTGCGGCGCGAACGGCCGGCTCATGGCCGGATGACGGTCGGCCCGCGCACCTGTTAGGGTTTGCGATGCAGCGTGTCAGCCCGGATTTTGAACGCTTCCAGGAGTTGGCGAAACGCCACAATCGCGTCCCGATCGCGGTGCGCCTAGTCTGCGATGACCTGACGCCGGTCGGCGCCTATGCCCGCTTGCAGGCCGGCGCCCAGCGCGCGTTTCTGCTGGAGAGCGTCGTCGGGGGCGAGAAGATCGCCCGGTATTCGTTCCTGGGGGCGGACCCGGACGCCAGCTTCAGCGTCACGCGCGACGTCGTGCGGATCGTGAACCACACCGCGGGCACGGAAGAGACGCTGCAATGCGCGGACCCGCTTACCGAGTTGGAAGCGCGGCTGGGTCGCTACCAGGTTGCCCCGCAGCCCGGCCTGCCGCGCTTCGTCGGCGGCGCCGTCGGCTACGCCGGCTACGACGCGGTGCGCTACGTCGAGCGGCTGGGGGCCGGACCGCCCGATGACCGCCATCTGCCGGACCTGCTCTTCGACATCTACGAGACGGTCGTCATCTTCGATCATGTGCACAAGACCGTGCTGGTCGTCACGTTGGCGCCGGCCGAGTCGGACGACAGCCCGGATCGGCGGCGCGCGGCCTATGATGCCGCCCTGGCCCGGCTGGATGCTGTCGTGGCGCGCCTGGCGCAGCCAGTCGCCCTGCCGCCGGTTCGCGTAACCCTGCCCGCCCCCACGCCGCATTTAGAACGCTACGCGAGCGGCTTCGATCAGCCGGCGTTCGAGCGCATGGTGACCGCCTGCCAGGAGTACATCCGCGCCGGCGATATCTTCCAGGTGGTGGTGTCACAGCGTTTGAGCACCACGACCGCCGCCGAGCCGCTCGACATCTACCGCGCCCTGCGCGTCATCAACCCCGCGCCGTTCATGTTCTGCATCAAGTCGCCGGAGGTGACGCTGGTGGGGGCCAGCCCGGAAGTGATGTGCCGGGTCGAAGACGGCGTGGTCACCAACCGCCCGCTGGCCGGCACCCGGCGGCGCGGCACGACCGAGGAGGAGGACCGACGGCTGCGCGACGAGCTGCTCGCGGATCCGAAGGAACGGGCCGAGCACATCATGCTGGTCGATCTCGGGCGGAACGATGTCGGCCGCGTGTGCCGGCCGAACAGCGTCCGGCTCGCAGACGTCATGAACGTCGAGTACTACAGCCACGTGATGCACATCAGCAGCACGGTGACGGGCGCGTTGGCCGCCGGCCGCACCGCGTTCGACGCCCTGCGCGCCACATTGCCGGTCGGCACGGTGAGCGGGGCCCCCAAGGTGCGGGCGTTGCAGATCATCGATGAGCTTGAGCCGGTACGGCGCGGCCCATACGGCGGGGCCGTCGGCTACATCGACTTCGCCGGCAATATGGACACGTGCATCGCGCTGCGGACGCTGGTGCTCCGGCCGGAGGGGCCGGGCCGGTACCGCGTGGACGCCCAGGTCGGCGCCGGCATCGTGGCCGATTCCGCCCCCGCCGCCGAGTATCAGGAGACCATCAACAAGGCCCAGGGCATGCTTGCGGCAGTGCGGATGGCGGAGGAACGCTTCTCCGCCGACTGACAATCCACGGCAACAACGCGGCGCGAATACGCGGTTCACTCAGCGGACACAAAATGGCGCCGGCCTCCATGGCCGACGTTGCCGTTGGTGTCGTAGGTGAACACGTACTCGCCGGCGACGCTCGTCCGCCCCGGTGGGCGGGTTTGGCTGGTCTTGGTCCGCGTGGTCGGTGCCCTCCTGGTCGCCACGAGGGGGCGGCCAGCAGCGATTCGCACATGGCTGGCCACCGTCTCACGGTGGCTGGCCAGTTCACGGGCGACCCGCCGCTGCGCCCAGCCGTGGTCATCTAGCGTTTGAATGGAGTGGACCTTGGCCATCTTGAAGCCGCTTCGCCATGCCTAGCTCGCTGCACCCGACCTGTGGTTGCGTACGGTCTGACGGAGAATCCGAACCTCCTCAAGTGGCCAGTCTTCACTTGTCCACGACCGGCGCGGCGTGCGCGCCCGCTGACAACGTGCACCTACTCGAACGGCTTTGCCCACACCGGACCCTCGTACAACCCTCGAAAACCATCCAAGCAAGAGATTGTGAATATCTTGCCAACAACCGTGGCCTGATCTGCGCCGAACGCTTCGACGATGCTGTGCACATGCAAGCGCACTTCCTCGCCAACGGCAAGCAACGGCGGATTGTCGGAGAGCACGCGCAGGACGCGTGCCCCGACTGCCCAATAGCGTTCGTCTGTAACTTCCCGATCGGTCCGCATTGTGACCCATTCGACCCTCCCGACGAAGACCATCTTGAACTCTGACTGGCCCATCTCAGACTTCGGCGATTGGTTCATACGTGTGCAACTCCAGCACCCGGGACTGCAAGCGGCGCACAACAGGATTCCCACACGGACAAGTCGCCGCCCCGTACCAGATCGCCTCAGCCTTATCTTTGTCCCAGCACGGCCGATGACCTGCGCGCCTGTCACGTCTGCTGTTACCATGGTGTGCCTCAGTTGCCACCGCCACCTGGTTGGCTCGCTGATTGTAAAGGGCAGCTTGTACACTGGCGTATTCTGTTCAACTCGGCAATCACTTCGCCCAGAAACGCCGCACCCTCGCCGTAGGCTGCAGTCTCCCTGGCGACACGGCCACTCGCAGATGCTCGGTAGCGGTCGGCAGCGGCGCGACCTTTCGTTCTCACCATCTCCGTGTAATCAGTCTCGTGCCTTCGCTCGTGCACGAGCACATGGTGCGTCAAGACTGGACCGCATTTGCCCGCCTGAGGCTCAACCGTGATACCCTTATTAGGGCGTCGACGCTGTGCTGCCGGGGCGAGATGTCACGCTCGTCTAAGGACTTGGTGGATAACCAATATCCTTCTCGAACAGCAACACGAAGTTTCCCAGGCCGTTAATGCGGTCCTCCGCAGCGGCGGAGATGGTACACCCGGCGATCGAAGGAATCTCAACCACCCGTCCCGGCTCGACCCGGACCTCGAGCACGTCGGCGCCGACGCGCTCACCCGCGTCGAGCCCGTCCCAGGTCTGCGGCGCGACATCGAACCAGTGGGGCCTTAGAGCCTATCCCATAACCCCGGCCGCCCGGAGCGTGATGTATGCGCAGGCCA
>CAZYGM010000290.1:0-3461 GCA_964647015.1 uncultured Planctomycetales bacterium
CTTGGTTCGGCACACCGGTAAGCGGGGTCGCCCGGCAACAGGCAAGCCCCTTCCCATAGAATGACGCGCACACCTCGTTCATCAGCCGCCCGCGGCATCGCCAGCCGGGCGGCAACCCTGCTCGCCTCGGTCGGCCCCCGAGCGCCCGAGCCTGCCTGACCTGCCGGTCCACCCGCGCCCGCAGAGACACCGCATCCCAGCCAACGAGCACCAGCGCCAACGACGTCGACCTCCGGCCGGCCCAATCAGGGCGATACTCCCGGAATCGCCCAGGCAGCCTGCTTTCTCACACGATACCACAATCGACCTGCCCGATGCAAACTGATTGCCAGTCACCAGATGCGATTCAACCTTCTTGATGAGGATGTTCTCGGTCCTTACACGAACTCGACGTAGATCACCCCGTTCTAAGACGGCGCGTCCAGAAGCCCGCCAGGAAGCACGCCATCATGCGGCCCCCTCAGAGAATCCGCTATTTCGCGGCGTCTTCTGCCCTTAGCGGCCACCAAGCTGGGGCGCCATGACTTCACTTCTAAAGGCACTTAATGCCCCAGGGGCCGATCAACTCCACATCGCCCGTGACAACGACCGATAATTGTGCAGACTTAGGATGACCAACAGCCGAAGACACCGCCTTGTCGCATCCGGTGTCGCGGACCCCGAACTGCTCACAAAGGACCGCTATCTCGGGCGACGCGCCGCTCGCTCACTCGGCGGACAGTAATGCGTTACCGCTTTCGTATGCCAGGCCTGCCCGTCGAACGTCGTGCAACTCGCCGTCGACTCGTAGAAATCTATCGTCCGCGCCACGGCGGCGAGCTTGGCCGCCATGCCCGCCAGACGCCCCATTAGCGCCCGGGCCTCAACGTCCGGTATAAACGGTCCGGCAGCACTCAAGATCGCCGCGGCGACACCCGCCCCCGTCGCCAGGCTCTCGCCTAGCTGACGCTGGTCGGTCAGGTGCATGTGGGCAAACGGGCCGGTCGGCATAATCGCCTGCGCTATCAGGCGGCTGTTCTCGCGCACGTTAGGATGAGTCCCGCGCGCCGTGCTCAGACACAGCGCCGCGGCGTCGGCCGACGTGGCGATGAGCAGGTGTCCATCCGACACGCCCCAGACTACTGGGCGGGGCGACATGACAAAGTGCAGATTCTCGAACCCCTCCAGCCGCTCATCCTGCACGGGCGCGCGGGTGACCATGAGCATCCCCAACATCGGGACCTCGGCCGCCGCATCGATCAACCGCGTCACGAGGAACTCTACTGCGGCCGAGACCTTCTCGCGCGCCAGTTTCTCGTCGCTCACTTCCAGCAGCCACACGCTGCCGAGATCGTTGGCGAGCGTCACCGTGACGATCGGGCCGGCCATCCAGGCCAGCGCGTCGGCGCGCAGGTCGAAGCCCACGTCGGCCTGGATTTCCTGCCACCGTTCAAGCAAACTGGCCCCGCGATCGCCCAGCATGCGGACGCTGTTCTCGATGAACGTATGCAGCGCGGCGAAGTCAACTCCGCTGGACACCGAGAAGGAGCGCGCCTCCTTTGGCAGAAAGCGGGCCCAGTCGCCGGGGACCGGCGGACGGGCAATGACCGGATAGATGGCCCGCTGGGCCGCGTCCGACGCAAGCAGCGTAATGGTCTCGCTGCGGACGGCATAGCCCTCGGTGAACTCGACCATGGCCACACGGTCGAGAATACCCACCGAAGTCAGAAAATGTTGCGATAGTGCGCGCCAGGCTTCGAGTTCGCCGTGTCGTTCACGCCGGGCCAGCGCGACCGCCTGCGCGTGCGCCGCGCTGACCGCCCGCTGGTAGCGCTTGTGCGTGCGCAGGGGCTCCCAGTCCGGGTCGCGCTCGATGTGCGTCGGCGCGTAGAACCCGCTCTCCACGGCGCGCTCGAGCAGCTCAAGGCCCTGCTCGGTACGTCCCAGCAGGACGTGGAAGCAGGCTAGGTTGTACAGCACGCGTGAGTCCCGCGGCGCCAGCGCGCGGGCTTGTTCCGCGAGTTCCAGGCCGCGCTCGTAGTTCTTCTCGCGATAGGCATCCCAGACCTGCCGCTGCAGATCGTGGGCCGGGCCGCGCCGGCTGGAGTTGAGCACGATGTCTCGGGTTCCCGCCCGTGCGGCCAACTCGCGGGCCCGGTTCACCACGACCTCGTAGCGCGGCGTTCCGCGCAGGCTGGCGAAGTCTTCGTCCATGGAGATCTTCGCGGGCGCGTGGAAGCCGGCCTCAACCGCCCGCTCCAGGTGGTCGAGCGCGGCCTCGCGCGCGCCCGTCAGGGCATGAGCACAGGCCAGGTTGTAGAGCACGACGGAGTCCGTGGGGGCTTGCTCGTAAGCCTTGACCATGTGTGCCAGGGCGGCGGCAGTGTCACCGGCCTGCCAGGCCCGCAGGGCCTCATGCATCAGCCGATTGGCCTCGGGATTCGTCCAGCCATTCAGAAAGATGTCCTTCGTCTGGTCGATGGAGGCCACCACCGTCTCAAGCAATTCGTTCATGGGGCGCACGATGCACTGCATGTCGACATACATGAGGCTGTCCTGCGGCGCCGGCAGCCGCGCGAATATCTCGGCGAAGCGCGGCTCATCGCCGA
This sequence comes from uncultured Planctomycetales bacterium, assembly GCA_964647015.1. Classification (GTDB taxonomy): domain Bacteria; phylum Planctomycetota; class Phycisphaerae; order UBA1845; family Fen-1342; genus JAAYXS01. The sequence continues at coordinate 2,589 of CAZYGM010000290.1, forward strand.
GCGCGGTCTTCGCACTGGTGCCGGCCAGCAGGTCCAGCACGTCCGCCAGCATCGGCTTGCCCAGCGCCACGACCACTGTGTTCTCATGCCGGGCCACGCCGGGCATCATCGGCACGGCGTCAGGAACGCCCTCGTGAAGCTGAACCAAGACCATGTCCGCCCCGGCATGGCCCGCGCGGTGCACCACCAGCACTTCCCGGCCGGCCGCCTGATTTATCTCGACCACCAGGGCATCGATGATCGCCGCCAGGCCGGCGTAGTTCGCCGCGCTGCCGGCCGTTTCGCCCCGAAACAGCCAGGCCATTTCCGGCGGCCCCATCGTGACGCCGCCCCGGGCACGCCAAACGGGCGCGGGTAGGCGCTCCGCGAAGACCATCTCGCCGGCGAAGAGTTGCCGCCAGTCCACCCCCGCGGACAACTCCAGCGCCCGGGCCTTGAGCCGCGCAAACTCGGTCCGCTGGTCAGGGCCGAGGAACGAAATGATCAACTGGCCGATGTCGTCGCCGATGCCGCTGCGCAGCAGTGCGTCGAAGACCTCCCCCCAGTAGCGGTCCAGGAACTCGCGCTGTGGGTTGTGGCGGGCAGCCACGCACAGGAAGACGTCGCTTGGCACGGCCTGCATCAACGCGAAATGGTGCTGCTCGGCCTGCGTCGCGGGCGTATGCGCGGCGGACAGCAGGATCGCCGACCCCAGTACCAGTGAGAGTTTCCGCGTGAGCATGGTCTGCCTCCTGAAGTCTGCGCCGCCGCCGCAATTGCACGCCCAGCCTGCCGACGCAGGCCTTGCCGGCGGACACACTCCAACGGCCGGACCGCGCGCGGGTCGTTGCCAGGCGCGGCCTGGACCTCAGGCCACCGGCCGGGGCGTCGCAT
>CAZYGM010000291.1:0-3437 GCA_964647015.1 uncultured Planctomycetales bacterium
GGACCGGGAAGGTCGGAAAATGGTCGGCGAGATACTCCTCGGCCAGCGACACGGCCTTGTGGGCCACGATGCGCCGGCCTTGCTCCAGCTCAGTTATGCGATCAATCAGCAGGAACTTCACACCTGCACCCTGAGCGGGTCCGCCGGGTCGCGTTCCCGGCCGCCACTGGCGCCACGCAGTCCACCGCACGGCTGCCCGTGCCCGAAGCGGCCACGTCGGGCCGGATTGTAGCCCCATCCCCGTCGAGCATCCAGTCCGCCGTGCGGGCCCGGCCGGACCGGGCCTAAGCCCGGCTGAGATGATCGGGATGCTCGCGAACGTGGGCGGCGATGCCGTCGGCATACTGCTGCATGATGCGCTGCACCAAGTCCACCTGCCCATGGTCGGATTCGTCCCCCGGGACGTGGAACGGGGGGTGCACGATCAGGCGGAAGTAGAAGTTCGGGCGCGACACAACAAACGCCTGGCAAATCGTGGCCCGACAACGCAGCGCGATCTGCAGCGTGCCGGTCAGGAATTCGCGCTGCTCCCCGAAAATCTGCACCGGACACGTCTTGAGCGTCAGGCCTCGCACGCGCCCGACGTCCAGCGCACTGCCGACTACCCGGTTCTCGTGAAAACACCGGTAAATGTCGCGCGGGAAGCTGTCGGCATAGAGGACGCGCACGGCGGCGTACTCGGCGAAGGTCTCGGCGTAGCGCTCCTGCACGTAGGTGCGGATGGCGCCCTCATGCCGATCGCGGATGCCGGCGCAGCGGTACCCCAGCAGCGCCATCAGCAGCCCCGCCACGTGGTGCGAGCCGTTGTGACTGAGCATCACGTAGACCCCGTGCCCGCGTGCCAGGGCTTCATCCAGATACTGGCGCCCCTGAAAGCGGATGCGCCGCATGATCTTGTCGCGCGGCAAGCGGTCGAAAATCAGGTAGAACAGCTTGTCGCAGCGCGTGCGCCGAAAGTAGTGCCAGATGATCCTGCGACCGCGCGAACGCTCCAGCTCTGTGCCGAAGATGCGCTGCAGTTCGCGCCAGTAGCGCTCCCGCCGGCGGAAATTGAGCAGGAACTCGAGCGTGCCGAACCAGCGCCCGAGCAGGTGTAGGCCCTTCAGACTGAAAAGCCGCACCCAACCCATGAGGAACCAGCGCACTACCGCGAACTTGGCGCGGGTGAACCGGCTGAGCGGTCTGCCCCCGCCGCCCCCGCCACGGGCAAGCGCCGCCGAGTCACTACGCGTTGCCAGGACTGTCTCATTCGCCGGCATCGGACCGAGCGTCTCCTTGACCGCTGCGCTCGTATGGATCGGCATTGTGTAGTTTTCCAGCGGAATATGCAATCCCCCGGCCCCGGCGCGGCACCCAGCGCTGAGCGCTCCGGGCTATACACCGCCTGCCAGTTCGTCCGGGTCAAGGGCGCCGCGTTCCTGTTGAAGCGCGCGGATCACACGGCGCAACTGGGTCAGCGCGTTGCGAACCGTCCCAATGAAGCGGTCCAGTTGCGCCACGGCGCGACCCTCCGGGTCATCCAGGTCCTCGAGATAGGTCTCAAGCTCCAGTAACAGACCGGTCAGCCACTCCGTGTCCAGCGCCCGCACTTCCGCGACCGCGGCCTCATAAGCTGCGGCGGCGCGCTCGTACTCGTCTGTTCCGGGCGCCGCCGTCTGGGCGACCTGGTGAAAGCGATAGATGGCGGCGCCCGCCCGTTTGATCTGGTCCGCCACGTCCCGCTCGCGGCGAATGAGGTCGTGTAACGCCTCGCGGTGCTCGGCCTTCTTGCCACACGTCTTGACCTGATGTCGCAAGGCCTCGAATCGATCTGTGGGCAACAACGCCGGCGTCAAGGCATGGATCGCGCGCAGGCGACGCATCAGCCACGTGGCCTCTTCCGTGTTCCCCTCTTGGGCGGCTTGTGCTGCACGCCGGGCAACGATTTCGACCTGCTCGCGAAAACGCGCGCAGCGCGCCTGCAGGTCGGCAAACTGCTCCGCGTAGCGGCCCACGGCCGCGGCGTCGATGTGGTCCGGATACTGCCCGGTCAGGTCCTGCATCTTCTCGAGGGCGTAGCGGGCCGCCGCCTCGTTGTACTCCGCCAGGTGTGCTTCGAACTCGTGCCGCAAACTGGCAAACGCCCGTAGCAACTGCGGCCGGGTGGGCATTTCGGCGTGCGTGGTAGCCAGGAACGGGTTGCGGAGTTGCGAGTCGGGCTCCTCCGCGCCCTGTTCAACGCGCTGTACGGCTCGCAACGCGGACTCCTGTTCAGCGACGAAGCCGCGAACCATGGCCGCCAGCACCGGGTCACGACAGACGTCCGGGTGGCTCAGGGCTCGTGTGGCCACCATTGCAAGGCGATGCGCGTCGTTGGCCTCACGAAGAATTTGGGCACACAGGGTCTGGTATGTTGACTCGCGGTGCTTGAAATCCGGGCGCCCTTGTCCCGGCAGGCCAAACAGCGCCAGCGACAGAAACTCGCGCGGCGCTTGCCGCAGGTCAGCCGGACAGGCCGGTGAGTCGAGGATGTCGAATGGCAGGTGTGCATCTCGTTCTAGCCAGCCCAATTCCGCCAGGCGCCACAGGAGCCGGTGTCCATCTGAAAGCGGCAAGACGCTTGCTACGACTCGGGCTGCCTGTAGCGGTGAAAGCTCCCCCCAGCGGGTCAGGTGCCGGCGCAGGCGTTCCCAGGCGCGCACGTACAGTCGGCCCCACGCAGGGGAGTCGCAATGGCGACCCGCCGCACCCCCGCCGAGGCTGTCGCTGCCCGGCGCCGACATGCTACCTCCGCAACAGCAGTCCCACCCGTAGTTTAGCACAAGTTGGCAGGAACGTGGTCGCGAAATGCCGGCAATCGTGTAAACCGGTGAGTGATTATTCGGACACTTTTACCTGCGGCAACGGCACACGTCGGCGGCTGCGCTCCTCGACCTCATGATGCAGACGCCGTACCACGTCCTCCAACGCGGTCACTACCGCGGGATCGGCCTCGGTGAAACCGGCCAGCGGCTGGCCCGCGTCGCCGAATTGCCTGATCGCGATGTTTAGCGGTATGGCCCCGAGGAACGGGACGCCGGCGCGCTCGGCCATAAGTCGGGCGCCGTCGGCGCCGAATATGTGCTCGCGCTGTCCGCAGTGTGGGCAGATGTAGTGGCTCATGTTCTCAATAACGCCGAGCGAGTCGACACCGAGCTTCTCGTACATGCGCAGGGCCTTGACGGCGTCCTGGAGGGCGACCTCCTGCGGCGTGCACACGATTACGGCACCGGAAAGCGGAATGCACTGGGCTAGCGTGAGGGGGATGTCGCCGGTGCCGGGCGGTAGATCGACGATCAGGTAGTCCAACTCGCCCCATTCGCCGCGCTCGAGGAACTCCTGCACGTATTTCTGTGCCATCGGCCCGCGCCAGATGACGGCTTCGTTGGCCGGTACCAGGTAGCCCATGCTGATGATCT
>CAZYGM010000292.1:0-3431 GCA_964647015.1 uncultured Planctomycetales bacterium
GGCACGCGCTGCCGAAGCTGTTGCTGGAATACCGGGAGTTGCAGAAGCTGCGCGGCACGTACGTAGATGCGCTGCCGGCGGCGCGCAGCCGACGGACGGGCCGCATCCACACGAGCTATCACCAGACGGGCGCTGTGACCGGGCGGCTGTCGAGCAGCGAGCCCAATCTGCAGAACATTCCGGTGCGCACGGAGCTGGGGCGGCAGATTCGGCGGGCGTTCGTGCCGCGCAGCCCGGAAGAGCGGCTGATCGTGGCCGACTACTCGCAGGTGGAGCTGCGCGTGCTGGCGCATTTCTGCGCGGACGAGGCGCTGCGGGCGGCCTTTGCCGCGGATCGCGACATTCACGCGTTCGTGGCGGCCGAGCTCAACGGTGTAGCCTTGGCCGATGTTACCAGGGAGATGCGTGCCCGGGCCAAGGCGGTGAACTTCGGCATTGTCTACGGGCAGACGGCGTTCGGGTTGGCGCAGGCCACGGGCATGAGCCGGGGTGAGGCCCAGGGCTTCATAACGGCGTATTTTGAGCGGTATCCACGCATCCGGGACTTCGTCGAAAAGTGCATGGCGGACGCGCGGCGGGACGGGTTCGTGCGGACGATCCTGGGGCGGCGGCGCCCGATTCCCGACATCAACTCGAGCAACCAGGCGGTGCGCGGGCGGGCGGAGCGCCTGGCCGTCAACACGGTCATTCAGGGCTCGGCGGCCGACCTGATCAAGACCGCGATGATTCGACTGCATCAACGCATTGCGCGCGACAACCTGCCGCTGCGCATGTTGCTGCAAGTGCACGATGAGCTGGTGTGCGAGGGCCCAAAGGAGCGCGCGAACGAGCTGGCGGAGGTCGTGCGGGCGGTCATGGCCGGGGCCATGGCGCTGTCCGTGCCGCTAAAGGTGGACGTGGCCAGCGGGGCGAACTGGCTGGAGGCGAAGTGAGCGGGACGCGTGTCTCGTTGCCGCGCTGCCGGCTGCTGGACCCGCGTTCGGCTGCGGAGGCGGCCGCGCGGCCGATCCACGACGCCGTGAACATTCCCCTGGCGGAACTGCCGCGGCGCACGCATGAACTGCCGCCCAGACAGGAGGTCGTGCGCGTGGTGGGGCCGGCGGAGGTCGTCGCGGCCGCCGTCGCGTGGTTGGAGCAGCATGGTCGGCTGGCGGCGGCGGAAAGGCGGTTTTCGAACGCATCGGCGGCACCGGCCCGCGGTTCGGGGCGGCTGTGGGAGCCGACGGAGTTCCTGGCCGAGATGCTGCCGCAGTTGCCGGCCGGGCGGGCGCTTGATCTGGCCTGCGGCGTGGGGCGCGACAGCGTGTTTCTGGCGGCGGCCGGCTGGGAGGTTACGGGCGTGGATGTCCTGCCCGATGCGCTGGAGCGCGGGCAGGGACTGGCTGAGCGCTATGTGCCCGACGCCGAGATTCGCTGGGTTCTGGGGGATTTGGAAGCGGGCAGCGCGGACTTGGGCGGCCCCTACGATCTGATTCTCATGTTTCGATATTTGCACCGGCCGTTGCTGGCTGAGTTGGCGACGTGGTTGGCGCCGGGTGGCAGCGTTCTGGTGGAAACGTTCACGACGCTGCACCGCGAACGTCATGGCCGGCCGAGCGGCGCCGGGCGTGCGTTGGAGGTGGGGGAGTTGCGCAGGCTGATTAGCGGGATGGAGATCCGCCGATACTCGGAGCAATGGCGCGGCGACGTCCATACGGCGCGGCTGTGGGTGGTGCGGCCGGTCGGCGGCGGCCCAGGGCAAAGCCTTGATGCGGGGGGCAGCTACAGCGTCGCGCCGTAGTTTTCCTGATATAGCGGGTTGCCGGGATCGTAGTAGAGGGCCTTGCGAAAGTACTCGCGGGCCTGGCGGTACTTGGTGTCGCTCAGGTATTCCTGGCCGCGGGCGTTGTAGGCCTCGGCGAGCTTGAGGCGGGACGTGTCGGAGCGGGTGATTTCGTATGAGGTGCGGTAGGCCTCGACGGCGTCGTCGAACTTGTGCTGCCGCATCAGGTCGTTGCCGTAGAGGACGAAGGCGTTGGCGGTGTTGTCGCGATAGGTCTCGTTGTTCTTGAACAGGTCGTAAGCGCGCTTATAGGCGTAGGCGGCGTTGCGATAGTCTTCGGCGGCCATGAACTCGTCGCCGGAGCGGTTACGTAGGTCCGCCAGGCTGATGCGGTAGGTGGCGCTGTCGGGATCGAGGTCATAGGCGATCTGAAAGGCGACCGCCTCATCGCCGATCTTCTCGCCGGCGCGGCGATGCCGTCCGTCCAGCACGGCTCCGGCCGAGAATGCCGCAGCGGCCAGGCGCTTGCGCAGCTCTGCGCTGCCGTCGTTGCGGAGCTTGGCCTTGGCCGTGGAGAAGTCGCTGATGGCGTCGGCAAACAGGCCTAGGCGGGCACGCTGCTCGCCGCGGGCCACGTACGCTTTCGCCAGGCCCAGGCGGGCGTCGTGGTTGGCGAACTGGAGCGTGGCGGCATGTTCGAAGGCGGCCATGGCGGCGGTGATGCGGTTGTCGGCCAGCAGGGCCTGGCCGATGGCGACGTGCGCGGGGGCCTCGGCCGCCCGGTAGGTTGAGTCACCGTCGGCCAGCTCGGTGGCCCGGGCGAGTGTGCGGGCGGCCTCATCGTTTCTGCCGAGGCGCAGTTGCGTTTCGCCGAGCAGGCGGTGGACGTAGGGGGCGCGCGGGGCGACTTCGACGAGCTGTTCGAAGCGCGCCTCAATGCGCTGGAGCTGGTCATTGTCAGCAGTTGCGATGGCCAGCCGGTACTGCGATAGACCGTTAACTGCGTCGCCTTCATGCAGGAGGACGTTGCCCAGCAGCATTCGGCCTTCCGTATGCAGCGGGTTGCGGTGGGTCAGGGCGACCAGCAACTGCGTGCCGGTCTGGAGCGTGTCGGAGTTGCTGACGAGACGCCGGGCGGCCGCAAAGACCGACTCGTCATCCTGCTGCAAGTGGCGGGCGACCTCGGCGTCCTCGTCGAAGCCGTTGTCGGGCAAGAGGTACGCCGCGCGGAGGAAGAGCTTCTCGGCCTGGGCGTAGCTCCGCTCTTCCAGCTCAACCACGCCGAGCGCGTGGAGCGAGCGTCCGGCGTTCGGATTGTCCTTCAGGAAGCTCTCCAGAAGTCCGCGCGCTTCGTCGAGTGACCCGGCCTCCAGGAGACCCTCGACCTGTGCCAGCATACTGTCTTCCCGTTGCGTCACGGCCGGGGAGACCTGCGGCACGGCGGCGGCGATCCGGGCTTCGTAGACGGCGTTCAGATCGAACTGGAAGGTTGTGCCGAGGTCCGCATACCCCCACTGTGATTGCTGATCGCCAGTGGAACCCAGTGAGAGGAGCGTGGCGGGGCCGAAGGACGAAACGGTGCCCTGTGAACCGGTGGCGGCGGTGTAGCCGGCGTCAAGACCAAGGCCGGCCGTCAGCATCTGGGCGAATGTGCTGTAGTCTGTGCCGA
>CAZYGM010000293.1:0-3422 GCA_964647015.1 uncultured Planctomycetales bacterium
GATCGCGCCGTTCATAGGGGCACGACTCGGGAATGAGCGGCGGATAGGGCTCGTCGCCGGGCAGCGGCACGCGCGCCAGACGGCCCGCGGCAACGTCGAGACGCAGCAGGCCGACATTGCTGAGGAGGAAGACGATTGGCGTGGGCTGCTCGCGTACGCCGGTCGGCAGGAACATGAGCGGGGTCGGCAGCTCGAGTTCTTGCGCCAGCGCGGTGGACGTCCACACGCGAGCGGCGGTGCGATCGAGCAGGAGTTGCGGGCCGCCGCGCAGCGCCACATGAACCAGTCGCTCGTCGCCCGGCACCGTTTGAACGAGCCCCACCTCGGGCAAGTCCGGGTCAGCGAAGCACTCCTGGCCATATCGCAGGTCTTCACGCCACAGATCGGCGGTCTCGCCGGCGGGCGCGGGCCAGGCCCGCACCGCGTCAGCCAGTGCGCCAAACGCGGATGAGGCATACACGTCGAACGGCCCGATCTGGTCGGGCATGATGTTCAGCGCCAGGCCGGGCGCCGTGTCCTGGGGGATTTCGACGACCCGCCGCCCGGCGTATACCCACACGCGCCCGCTGCTGGGATCGCGTCCCAACCATGGCCAGTTCAGCGGTCCCGGGAACCAGTTGGGCGTTGGAGGGTCAATGGGTGTGACGCGGTCCGCGGCGGCGTCGAATTGCAGTAGGCGCTGGTCACGTGTCAGCACCAACCATCGGCCGCCTGCTGTCCCCATCGGCACCGCCAACAGCGGGGCTTGCAGGGCCGGAAGACCGCGGGCCGCCGATACGGACGTCAGGAACTCGGCGGTGGCGCGCAGGACTTCCGTGCCGGGCTCGCCGTCCGCCGCTGCCAGGGCGCTGGTCGCATCTGCGGCGCGGCGGGCGGCCAGATGCCGCAGCGCCGCGACGATCGCCGCCGGGCGGGCCCATTCCGCGCCGCATGCCGCGTCGGTCAGCCGGGCGTGCATCTGCTCGAATACCTGCTCATCCGACCGGCGGCCGGCGTACTCCAGCAACGCTATGGAGAAGGCCAGCCGCGCCGTCTGCTCGTCCGTGGCGGACGGCAGCAGGGCGCGGAAATGCTCATGCACAATGGCGCTGTTCTCGGCGCGCAACGCGAAGAGCATCCAGTAGGCGTAATCCTCGAGGGCCGGGTGGCCGGGCTGATTGACCAGCGCGAACAGCTCCGCCAGGCGCTCGTCCGTCGGGAACTGGTAGAGGAAGAACGCCACCGTGGCGGCGACTTCAGGGCGCTGGATACGGGCAATGTCGGTGGGCGGTCCGGGCGGTCGCAGGATGCCGCGGGCATCTTGATACAAAGCGTCAAGCGCCGCTTCCGGCGCGCCGTGAGCGAACGGCAGCCAAGCATCGGTGCGGACGCGCAGCCACTTGCTCGGGCCTTGCGACGCGCGGCGCAGAATCTCGCTGCGCGGCTCGATCAGCCGCAGGCATTCCGACACGAGATCCAGCTCGGACAGCATCCAGGCGCTGACGGCGAGCGCGTTTCCGGCCTCGCGATCGACCTCCGTGTGCGCGCCCAGGACGGGCCGGTGTTGCTCCCACCAGGACGCCGCCACCTGCCCGAGCACGTCGACGAAGCGGCCGGCCGGGATGAGCACGCGGTGAACGGGGACGTCGCGCGCGGCACTATCGTCCGGCGCAGTGGATTCGGCCGCCGTCCAAAGCAGGCGCTCCAGGCGGAAGGGCGCCTTCTGCGGCCCGGACACGTCCAGCCACGACGGACTGGTCCAGGCTCGGGCCAGCGAGATTGGCTGCCGGACCTCCGGGTGTTCGGCGAGCAATCCGAACGCCGTGGCCGCATCGCCGGCCGTGTACGCCAGAATTGCGTGGAAGAAGGGCGACAGTTCATCCGCCGGCAGCGGCAGATCAAGGCCGGACAGCACTTCGTAGGCTTGCTCGGCGTAACCGGCGTCATACAGGCGCAGCACGCGCGCCAGCACTTCGCCATGCGGCGCGCGATAATCACACGCGATTGGCAGGGCGCGCGACGCGCTGGGGCCGATCGTACCGCGGCCGAGGACGCGCAGCGTCGAAGCGCCGCGGGCGTCCTGCACGCGCGCGTAGAGCTCGGCGCTGCCGTTGATGCGCCGCTGGTTCACATGCGTGATTACGTCCCCGGCGCGCAGCCCGCTGCCGGGCTCCGGCCGTACGACCAGCGCCGCGGCCAACGGCGGCGCGCTGCTGTCCAGCACGAAGCGCAGGCGGATGCGCACCTCGGGATCCGCTTCCTCAGCCAGCCTGGCGCGTAGCCGCGGAGCGACGGATTCGCCGAGGATGAGCAGGCTGTGCGTGGCCGCCTCGCGCACGCGAAAGTCGGTGCTGCCGAGCTGGTCGAGCAGCGCGGTAACCTGATCCGCCGGCGCTGCAGCGGGCGGTTCGGCCGACTGCAGTTCGTCGGGCACGGGCCCGGCCGCGAGGCCGAACAGGCCACACATGATTGCCAGGCTGATGAGTTGCGACTTGCCGCCCACTGCGGCGCCTCCAAGCGTCCTCACTGCCGTTGAGTCTACGGGTGCTAAGGGCAGCCCGCCACCGCCTGCCGTGGACTGGAGCCGCGCCGTCGGCAACGCACAGCGCACCGGCTACACTACCCCGCAATGGTCCGGGCGTAAGGCGTAAGCGGTTCGGTCCGGTGCCAGGTGACCTGCCAAAGCGTGGAGACTACTGTGAAGCGTAAGGTCGTCACCGTCTTTGGAAGCTCCCAGCCGCGGCCGGGGAGCGCACCCTACGCAAACGCGTATGAGCTTGGGCGCGGGATCGCCTCGGCCGGCTGGACGTTGTGCAACGGCGGCTACGGCGGGACCATGGAGGCTGGTGCCAAAGGGGCGGTGGAGGTCGGCGGGCACACGATAGGAGTTACGCTGTCGCGTGTTGGTCCGCGCGGCCCGAACCCGTACATCAAGCAGGAGATTCCGACATTCAGCCTGTTAGTGCGTCTGGAAACACTCACTCGCCTGGCGCACGCGTACGTCGTGCTGCCGGGTGGCACCGGCACGCTGCTGGAACTCGCCGCCGTCTGGGAGATGTTTAATAAGCGCATTCTGCGTCGTGCCGCGCCGCTGATCCTGCTCGGCGAGCATTGGCGAGCGGTTGTGGCGGCTGTCCGCTCTGAGCAGCCCGACGCGCCGGAGCCGTGCATCGCCGAGAGCGTGCCAGCCGTGCTGGAGGTTCTGCGAACGCATCTGGCCGGCACGGCGAATGACGAATCGGATGACTCGGCGGCGGACTGACGAATCTCCGTCAGCCCGCCTTGACCGGGCGCTGGTGGGGCGATTAGGATCTGCCTAATTACTAACGTAGATCGGACTGCTCTCGACGCACTGGCGCGGGCGGAAGGAACTGATCCGACACCTCGCCGGACGAGGTTTGTCCAACATGATCGTTGACTGTCACACGCAAATCTGGGATCCG
>CAZYGM010000294.1:0-3381 GCA_964647015.1 uncultured Planctomycetales bacterium
CCCGAGCTGGAGGCGGCGGCCCGCGAGTGGTACCAGTCGCAACTCAAGCAGGGACAGCGCTTTGCGACCGACGAGCGCTTCGTCATCGCGCAACGCGTCAAGGAGCTCGAGCGCGAATGGCGCATGATTCCGCCAGGGCATGTCCGCATTTACCTGTTTGAGGGCCTGATAGCGCCGCGGGAGGCCGACGCGGCCATCCAGGTGCGCTACCGCGCCCGCGGCCAGCCCATGCCGCTGACCGAGCGGCTGAAGATCGACTTCGCGTTCGCTGATCCCGAAACACTGCAGCCGATGGGTGCCAGGCATCAGACGGAGGAGAGCACCGGCGATTGGCACCAGTTCCTGGCCCATGGCCAAGGCGTGATCAAGAACGGGCAGGCAGCACTAATCGTGGGAAACCCGACGCCCTTGACATCGCGCGTCGCGGTATACTTCGACCAGGACCAGTGGCTTGAGCTGCTATATAACATTGGCACGTTCGAGGAGAACTACGCCAAGACACTGCTGATTATCTGGGCGCGTCTGGCGATGCTCAGTGCGGTGGGGCTGTTCTTCAGCGTGTTCACGTCCTTCCCGGTGGCCTGCTTCTGTGTCCTGACCTTTTACACAATCTGCGTGGGCATGCCGTTCTGGCTGGAGGCCGTCGGGGCCGAGTTGGAGGTGCGCACGGACGACCTTGATCCGTACGGGCGTTTTGGGCCGGCGGTGCGCCTGTTTCTAGTGCCGATCATGCGGTTCGCGTTCCCCAATTTCGGGGAGTACAACGGCGCGCGGTTGCTGATCGATGGCAAGTACATTCCCGGCCTGCTGTTGCTGCGGTCGCTAGCCCACACGCTGGTGTATGGCACACTGCTGTTGGTCTTGCCGGGCTGGTTGATCTTCCGGCGGCGCGAGGTCGCCGAGGTCACGGCCTGATGGCGCGCCGGCCCAGCGGACATGGAGACGACGGATGCGTCCGCGGATAGCTCAGTTGCTGGCCCTGGCGATCTGCGTCGCGCTGGTCTACGGCGCGACGCGCCTCACGCCCGGCATCGATGCGGGCCGCCGCGTGCTCAACATCCTCGGCACCGAAGACGTGGTCCAGAATGCCCCGCCGGACTATGCCTTTGCCATTCAGGCCTTCGGCGCGTTTCGCAGCCTGATTGTGAACATCGCCTTCATTCGGGCTGAGACCTTCAAGGAACAGGGGCGGTACTACGACGCCATGCAACTGGCCGAGTGGATCTGTCGCTTGCAGCCGCGCTTCCCATCCGTGTGGGCGTTTCAGTCCTGGAACATGGCCTGGAACATCTCCGTCACGACGTTCACGCCCCAGGAGCGCTGGAAGTGGGTCTACAACGGGGTCAAGCTGCTGCGCGACGAGGGCATTCCCAAGAACCCCCGCGCCGTCAATCTCTACAAGCAGCTCGCCTGGATCTACAACAACAAGATGAGCGAGACCACGGACGACTTCCACTGGGACTACAAGCGCTACTGGGCCTGGCACATGCATCTGGTGCTTGGTCCGCGTTCTCACTGGATGCGCGCCTTCCGGCCGCCGGCCGACTTCGAGCCGGTGGCAATTGACCTTGCCGAGGACCCGCTCGCGGCCCGGGCCCGCGACATTGCGGTCGGTTACGCGGAGCGGCGCCAGGCCGAGGACGATCGGCCGCACCGCACGACCAGATCCGCTGAGGAGATCATCGCCGAAATCGAAGCGCGCCGGCCGACCGGCCCCACGAGGACGGAAACGGAAATCGCCCGGCGGGCCGCGTTTGACTACATCAGCACTATAGCCAATGCCCCACGCACACTGGCGGCTTTGCACGAGCAGTACCCCGAGACCCGCGAAATGCTGTCGCGCCTGCGCGGCTTGGGCGTGGCCATCACCGAGGACACGCTGAGCGAGGACACTTACTGGTACGAGGGTCGTCTGGCCGAGACGTTCTTCGCGCGTTACCGGCAGTTGGCCGACGGGCTTTCCCTGCGGGACACGATCGCGCGCGGCGCCGCGCCCGATCCGCAGGCCGAGGTTCTGGAGCGCTTCGATGAGATCGTCGGGGTGCGCGCCGGCAATCCGGCCGGCCAGGCCCTGGTGCGCTACCTGCAGCGGCGCGTGCTGAGCGAGGTCTACAAGCTCGATCCGGACTTGATGCTGTACATCATCGAAAACTTCGGGCCGGTGGACTGGCGCAGCGTTGATGCCCACAGCCTCTACTGGGCGGTGACCGCCCTGCGCCGCGCGGAGGCGGATGTGGGGGCCTTTCAGACCGACCGAGTCAACACGGCGCGCATCATGTTCTTCAGCCTGCGCAACCTGTTTCACCGCAACCGCATGCGCTTCGAGCCCCAGCCGGAGGACGTCTCGCGCTCATACATATTCCTGGCGCGCGATCCGGACTTCATCGAACCTATGCACCGGGCCTTCGTCAACTACGGCCCACTGCTCGATCCTGATCCCGGTGATGCCGGCGGGGCCGGCGACATCTTCCGCACCGGACACATCAACTTCCTGCAGGAAGTTGTGCAGATGCTCTATTTCTCCGGCCGGACGGCGGAGGCCGCCCACTACTACGAATACCTGCGGACGAACTACGGCCGCCGACGAGACTCCACAGCTCTCGATTTGCAGTATACCCTGCCGCTGCACGATTTCGTCATGTCGATCATGTACGCCGGCATCGACACGCCGCGCGCCACCGAGGGGATCATCCGCGACCTGCTGATCCAGGCCTACGATTATCTCGCCGACGAGGACGTCACCAGGTACAACGAGTACGTGCTCAAGGCACGCGAACTGCACGCGCAGTACATGTCCGAGAAGGCCGAGTTCCGCACCGACCGCGTTGACCTGCTGCCCTTCGACGATATCCAGATCGACATGCTGCGCGAGTGGTTCTCCTATCCGGCGGCGAGCGCCAACGAGGTGATCCACAAGGCCCGGATGTGGCGTGTGGCGCCCCCGCGCTTGAAGCAGTGGGTCTATGACGACCTGTTGCCGCAGCTCCGGTACGAGTGCGAGCTGTCCGGATTCGACGTGGCCAAGGCCTTCACCGAACCGCCCGGCATGGTGGAATTCCGCGTGGCCCATCCGCGGCGTGACGTCGAGCGCCGCGAGCGGACCGCAGAGACCCCCGCTCAGCCCCCTGGCGGCGGATAGTCGCCGACCTCAGTAGCGCACTTGAAAGGCCGTTTCGTCGCCGCGCGGCGGCAGGGTGCTGCACTCCTGATGCGCGATATTGTGCACGAAGTGCTCCGCGACGGCCGCCAGGAACGCCGCCACCTCCTCCGGCGGGCCCTCAGCCTCCAGCTCGACCGTGCCGTCGGGCATGTTCCGCACGCTGCCCACCACCTCGAACCGCTGCGCCAGGTCGGCCGCCGTCGCCCGGAAGAACACGCCCT